>JADDQF010000032.1:0-10414 GCA_016781505.1 bacterium | reverse complement strand
GACGGCAGCTTGATCATCTCGGATGACGGAGCGGGACGATTATACCGGCTGCGCTACACCTGACAGAAATAACAAGCTGTAGCCCAGCGCCTGCTGGCCTGGCTGCAGAGATAACCCATACCAGACTCTGGAGGAACGATGGATATTCAGGAAGCCATCAAGGCCGTTGTGCTTGGACGCGATCTTGGGCAGGACGCTGCGGCTGCCGTGATGGAGCAGATCATGACCGGCGAGGCGACGCCCGCCCAGATCGCGGCGTTTCTGACGGCGCTGCACCTCAAGGGCGAGACCGACGCCGAGATCGCGGGCATGGCTGCGGTGATGCGCGAAAAAGCGGTACGGGTCCACCATGAAGGACCCGTCCTCGATACCTGCGGTACCGGCGGCGACTCCACCAACACCTTTAATATCTCGACGGCAGCAGCGTTTGTCGCCGCAGGTGCCGGCGCCACGGTGGCCAAGCATGGCAATCGCGCTATGACCAGCAAATGTGGCTCGGCCGACGTACTCGAAGGGCTGGGCGTTAACATCGAGCTCGACGCCGACGACGTTAGCCGCTGCCTGCGCGAGGCAGGCATTGGCTTTATGTTTGCTCAGAAGTTTCATCCCGCCATGCGCTATGTTGGCCCGATCCGCCGTGAGATCGGTATTCGCACAGCCTTCAATGTCCTGGGCCCGCTGACCAATCCCGCCCACGCCGAATATCAAGTGTTAGGCGTGGCCGCCGCGCCGCTGGCCGAGAAGCTGGCCAGCGCTCTCGGTCGTATGGGCACGCAGCACGCCCTGGTGGTCCATGGGACGGATGGCGTTGACGAGCTGAGCTTAACAGCGCCCAGCCTGGTCTGGGAAGTTCGGGCCGGCCAGAATCCCAAGCAGTATGAGATCGCGCCCGAAATGTTTGGCCTCCAACGGGCGCCGCGCGAAGCGATCCTGGGCGGACCAGTCGCGGAAAATGTGGCGACCGTGCGCGGCATCTTGGCCGGATCGACGCAGGGGCCGAAGCGGGACATTGTGCTGCTCAACGCTGCCGCAGCTCTGGTTGCAGCCGAGCGCGCGGCCGACTTTGCCGAGGGCGTGGAGCTGGCGCGGCAAGCCGTGGACAGCGGTGCCGCCACCGACCGCATGGAACGGATGGTCAGGGTCAGCCAAGCCTAGGAGCGGCAGACACTAGGCGAAAGTGCCTACCCGGCAGTATGCTTCTTTCCCGAAATTAGCGCAATTCTCCTGGTATGATTCATAGCAGAATTGATCTGGCTTCAACCAGGTAAGGATAGCGAAAAACCATGGATAAAGAACTGATTGTGTATGGCCGCACCTATCCGTGCCCGGACCTCGTGCGCTCGCAGCGCTTCCTGAACACCAAAAACGTGAGCTACCGCATGATCCACATCGACAAGGATGAGGAGGCGGGGGGGGTCGTGGAGCGCTACGTTGGACACCGCAGTGTGCCAACCATCGTCGTGGCGCGGAAGGGCGATGTGCTGCCGATCGAAGAGCCAGCCCCCCTGCCCAAGGGCCGCTCCGCTCGCTCGTTCGACCGCGGCACGCTGATCACGGAGCCTAGCGACGAGGCCCTGGGCTCCTTCTTGCAGCGGCACGGCCTGTTGAACGGATAACAAACCACAAACGAACCTTCAAGGAGCGCTCATGCTAGCGCTCCTTTTCTGTTGCCTCGCGCGCACCTTTCCACCAAGCATGCCCGCCGCCCGCTTGACCTGCAAGCCATGTTGATGGCTCACAAGAGCCAAGCAGGACCGCGCCCCCGTTGTCCCAATTCGTCCTCCGCCCAAAACTGATCCGGAATTGCTTACAATTCACCCCTTGACGCATCCTAAACCATATGTTATGCTGCAAAAACCTTTACAGAGCACATCGCTCTTAGTGTGCAAGGCGAACCAGTATGCGACACGTAACACCACAATCAATGTTTGTCGTGGCCATGGCCGAAGGACCCATGATTACCTATCGTAGTCTGGCGTGCCCAGTCATACCCACAAGCCTTGGTCATAACTGGTGTTTGCGACCGCATATACGTGCCTAAGCCTCACGACGAGCCGTATGTGCCGGTCGCCCCACAGGCGGCCGGTTTTCTTTTTCCCGGTCACGAACATCCGCAACCATAGTGCCGACTTAAACCGACAGCGAGGGGGAGCTACACTGCAAAGTGTAAAGCTTTATTTGGTTGCATCCCGAAACGGCGATGAGGTGCTCGCTGGAGTTTCTTCGACTGAAAATCGATGGGAGTTTATCCCGAGCTTCAGCGCTTTTCCCTCATCGACTGCCGGGGAGTAGCTCAATTGGTAGAGCACCCGTCTCATACGCGGGAGTGCGCAGGTTCGAGCCCTGCCTCCCCTACCACAGACGGCGACGGCCCTGGCTGGCCGAGCACGCAGCGGGACAAGTTGAAGCGGTAAGAGCGGTACGGTCGAGCCAGCGTCACACGGTCATGTCGCAGGCGAAAACGCCGCTGCGTGCCACTGCTGTCGGACACGTATTAATTCCTAACGTCGAAAGCTTAAGGAGGTGCGGATCGACAAAGAGCAGCAGACGAGGTGCCGGCTGGGGTTCCTTCGTTGGCTCCACCAGCTTCGAATCCTGGCAGACCTCAGCGCCCATTTCCTCGTCTCCCAGGAGCGGCGTAGCTCAGTTTTTTCCTCTGCCCAGCTTCCCTCGGTCCGAGGTAGCGCGGGGGATACTTCGGTGAGCGGCAAGCTCAGGCTTGCAGGTCGTGAGTGCACAGCTCACCGCCTCTCATTCTTCTTTAGCATGGGGAAGTAGCTCAACGGGTGCCCTTCGGGCGTAGCAGCGGGTGCGGCGGCAACGTCGCGCCAGATCTTCCGCGCCATTCCCTCGTTCGAGGTGCTTGCGGGAGCTCCTTCGTTTGGGACGAGCAGGTTGTGGGTTCGAATCCTACCTTCCCCACTTTTTGGCTGTTGGTCGCAATGCAAACAGGAGGTGTCCCATGACCAACATCGTCCGGCGGCTCTTTCGCTCGCGCCCGGCCGCGTATGCGGGGGCCAGCGGCGTCAACCACGAGGGCTTTCCAACGTTTACCCTGTCGCTCCAGGAGCAGTACCTGCAAACGTTGCTGACCAACACGCTCGGTCATACCTTCTACGCATCGCAGGGCGACAACTATGCCGCAACGCTGGAGCTGCACGCCAAAATGATGGCGCAAGATCCGGCTTGGGCAGCGCGGGCAATTGTATATGCACGGGAGCAGGGCACGATGCGTATTCAGCCGATCGTTGGCTTGGTCTTTCTTTCCCTTGCCGACCTGGCGCTGTTTCGGGCCATCTTCGACCGTGTGATCTTGACGCCGGGTGACCTGCTCGACTTTGTCCAAATTGTGCGCTCAAAGCAGATCCGGCCGGGACTCGGCCGCGCCGTAAAGGATGAGGTCAACCGCTGGCTGAACGGGCTGACCGAGTACCATGCGATCAAGTATGGCTCGGACGCAGCGGCCAAGCTTTCGCTGCGCGATGTTTTGCGACTGACCCACCCGCTGCCCGCCGACGAGCTGCATGACGCGCTGTTTATGTACCTGACGGATCGTCAAAAGTGGCGCGACGGGTATGGCTCGCGCATCCCCGAGCTTATGCCCCAGGTCCATGCGGTTGAGCTGTTGAAGCGCACGGATGATGCCGGCGAGATGCGGGCGTTGATCGAGCGCGGCCGGTTGCCCTACGAGGTCGTAACCGGCGTGGCCAAGCCCGACAGCGCTACCTGGGACTACCTCCTGCGCCAGATGCCGTACTTTGCGTTGCTGCGGCACATCAACACGCTCCAGCGCGTGGGGGTGCTGGCCAACGACGAGACAGTCTCCTACATCGTCGGGCGCTTGACCAACAAGGAGGCGTTGCGCAAGGCCAAGGTACTTCCGTTCCGACTCCATGCCGCGTGGGTTGCTTTTGAACCCACGACGGAAGGTGAGCAGCGGATCAAGGCTGCGTTGGAGCAGGCGCTGGAAACAGCCTTTGCCAACCTGCCGCAGCTGCCGGGCGTGGTGGCGATTGCACTCGATGTGTCGGGCTCGATGAGCGGGACGATTCACCATCCGTCCAAGGTGCGCTACATCGACGTCGCCGCCATCTTCGCCGGGGCGCTGCTCAAGGCGAGCAAGCGGACGGTGGTGCTGCCGTTCGAGACCGGTGTGGTCAAGGTTGATCTCAAGCCACACCTGCCGCTGCTGCAGATCGTCGCGCAGCTGGCGTCGATTGGCGGCGGTGGCACGGCGGTTTCGGCGCCGATCTCTGAGCTGCTTAAGCGCCGACAGGCCGTGGATGTCTTTATTGGCATCACCGACAACATTGAGTGGGCCGCGGACCAGTATGGTGGTGTGGGCTTTCTGCCGACCTGGCGCCAGTATCGGAAGGAGGTTGCGCCCCACGCGCGGGCCTTTCTGATCACCATCGCGCCGTACCGTCAGGCGGTTGCCCCTGGCGACGAGCCCGGCGTCCACTTCGTCTACGGCTGGGCCGACCATGTGCCGGCCTATATTGCACAAACAGTTAACGGTTATGGAGGACAGGTTGAAGCAGTGCAACAGGTACAGGTGTGACTGGTTGCACGCTGCCAGTGAGTTTGGCTGACCGGAGTGGCAGGCGTGTCACTCCGGTTTTTCTTATCCCCCAGCCGTAGCGGGAGATGGTATGATACATCCAACTGTCGGCCGATTACTGACACTTTGGAGGCTCGAAACAGGCAGCAATGATTGGGCAGTTCAATCTCAAACGGTTTGTGTTAAATCTGGCGATCAATATCATTGCCATTCTGCTCGCCGTACGCTTAGTGCCGGGCATCGAGCTGAGCGGCCCATGGTGGGGCTTGGCGGTTGTTGCCCTCCTGTTTGGCCTGATTAACACGAGCATTCGCCCCCTCCTGCTGCTGCTGGCGCTCCCGGTGGTTGTGCTCACGCTTGGCTTTTTTATGCTGCTGATCAACGCGGCGATGTTATACCTCACCAGCTGGCTGGCCGAAGGCTTTGGCATTACCTTCTCGATCGAGAGTCCTTTGTCGGCGATTGTAGGCGCTGTGCTGATCAGTCTGGTCAGCACGCTGCTCAGCATTCTGAGCGGCGAAAATCGCGTGCAGTTCCAGGTTATTCGCGGCCGCCGCGACGAGTAACAACAAGTCTGTTCCAGTCCTTGTGGCCCGTGGCTTGCTTGATCTCAAGCAGTCGTCGTTACCGCAGGCAAGACCCGATGAAGCCACAAGACCTGACCGCCACGCCCTGGCAGCTGCGCCCGGTTGACCGCTTCAACCAGGGCATGTATCCCGTGAGCGACGAGGGCTGGTTTGAGCAACAGCTGCCTGCGCATTGGCAGCAATGCCCGCCGCTGCGGTATCACACCGGCCGCGTGGTGTATCGTCATCGCTTTCCTTTTCCAGCCAACGGCGCAGCCACATCGGCCCGCCGTTGGCTGCGCGCCAACGGTATCTTTTACTGGTCGCATATGTATCTTAACGGCCGCGCCTTTGACCGGCATGAGGGCTATTTTGTGCCGCAGGAGCATGAAGTAACCGATATTCTCGACCACCACAACACCCTCCTGATCGAAGTCGATTGTCCCGAGGAGCGGCGCAAAAGCGGCAAGCGCATGCTCACCGGCGTCTTTTCCCATTGGGATGCGCTCGATCCCCAGACCAATCCTGGTGGGATCTGGCTGCCGGTTGAGCTGGAGGAAAGCGGCGCCGTTCGCCTGCAGCATCTTCAGCTGCGCACCGAGCAGATCACCGCTCAGGCTGCCGTGCTGGATTGGCAGGCCGATGTCGACTCGCTGGCGGCGCTGGAGATTGAGCTGCGTTGGACCATCACGCCGGCCAACTTTGCTGGCGCTCCCTGGACCCATATCGCAACACTGCGCGTAGCTGGGGGTCAGGAGCGGATTGGTGGAACGCTGTCGTTGCCCGAGCCGGTGCTGTGGTGGACCCACGACTTAGGCCAGCCGCATGTATACACGGCGTCGCTTGAGATAATCTGCTTCGGCGAGGTGTCTGATCGGCGCTCGGTGCGCTTCGGCTTACGAACGTTTGAATTCCGTGATTTCATCCCGTATCTCAACGGCGTGCGCTTTCTGATCAAAGGCAACAACTATCCGCCGACCGATACCCGGATTGCAACGACGACGCCCGAACGGGTGCAACAAGATCTTCAACTAGCGCGCGGATTGCATCTCAATTTGCTGCGGGTCCATGCCCATGTCGCTCACCCGGCGCTGTACGACGCGGCGGATGAGCAGGGCGTGCTGTTATGGCAAGATTTTCCGATGCAATGGACGTATCGCCGCACGGTCGAGCCTCACGCCCGTCGGCAGGTCGCGGAAATGCTACGGCTGCTCGGCAATCACCCGTCAGTCGCCGTTTGGTGCATGCATAACGAGCCAATTTTTATTACTGACACCGCGGACGAGCGCATCATTACTGGTCTGCGCGTCTATTTTTCGGTGTTTATCTGGAGCTGGAACCGCGATGTGCTTGACCGGCGGGTGGCGCGGATTGCGCGGCGGCTGGATCCGACGCGGCCGGTCATCAGCAACTCGGGCGAGTACGCGATTCCATTCTGGCACAAAGGCAACGACACCCATTTTTATTTCGGCTGGTATATCATCTACGGCCGCCTGCAGGGTTTCGACACGGTGCTCAGGCATTTTGGGCGCAACATTCGCTTTGTGACCGAGTTCGGCGCCCAAAGCTTTCCAAACAAGGCCAGCTGCCTCAAATTTATGCCGGAAAACAAAGTCTGGATCGACTGGAAGCAGCTGAGTCGCCGCCACTCGTTTCAGCCGAATGTGATGCAGCACTGGTTCGACTGGCAAGCGAATCGAACACTCGATGCGCTGATCGAGCAGACGCAGCGCTACCAGAGCGAGGTGAATCGCTTTTACATCGATCGGCTGCGGCTGCGCAAGTATCGGCCAACCGGCGGCATCGTGCCGTTCATGCTGGTCGATAGTAATCCGGCCGTGCAATGGTCCATCATCGACTATTGGCGTGTCCCCAAAGCTTCGTACTGGGCCATGCGCGACGCGTTCAGCCCCCAGTACGCGTTCACCCGGATTCCCAAGCCGCGCTATCGGTTGGGCCAGAGCGTTTCGCTGCCGGTGTACGGCGTGAACGATGCCCAAACACCGGCGCGCTACAGCCTCCGTGCATCTGTCTTTGATCCCGAGGGTCGGCGCGTAGCCGACCTGACCACGATCGGCGAGTTCGGCGCAGATTGTTTGGCGGAAGAGCTAGGTAGCCTGATATTCACCGTCGACCGCCGTGGCGACTACGAGGTGCGGCTGGTGCTTGATTGCGTGGGCAAGCGTCTGATCAATGTGTACCATCTGCAGGTTGGCCGCCGACCGCCTAGGGGTATTGTCCAGCGTGCCAGCCAAGCACTGGCGGCCATGCTCACGGCCGTCCGCGTCTTCAGCTACCGGTTCCACTAGCCCCACGTAAGGCCAGACCAATTCGCTGTGGTGCGTACGGGTCGCCGTACAGCGCGCCATCCACCAGCACGCCGGTTGCGCCTGTCAGGAGGCATTGGCGGGCAATCTGTTCGTCAGCCACGCCGCCAAAAGCCAGCAGGGGCACTTCAACGAGCTCAGCAGCTCGGCGAAGGGCATGCAGGGTGCGCGGCGCCAGCGTTGGACCAAGCAGCTGCCCTTCGAATACTTCGCCATTAGCGACCGCTGCAACGTGGGGATAGGCTTGTACGATCAGCGCATCAGCGCCGGCGCCCACACATTCGGCGGCGATCTCAGGCGTTTCCGCTGGCAGCATCACGAGCAACGGCAGCGCTGTTTGATCGCGAACTGCCGTAACCCCCAGCTGGGCTTGCTCGGCTTGAACCTCGATCACCACTCCGGCTAACGCGTCGAGCGCCTCGAGCTGGACGGCCATCTCGGCCAACTCATCCGCCGTGCCCTGCAAGCACAGCAGCACCGGCAGCGATAAGCGTGCCCAGCGCTTGGCTTCGGTTTGCAGCAGCGTGCGCAGTCTTGTCACCGGCAGCCGCTCAAACACAACGCCCGCCGGAACGCTGGCGAAGCGCGACTGCGGCGTGTAGCGCCCATGGAGCACGGCAGTGCGCGTCACGATAGCTCCGAGCTGGGCAGAATCGGGATCACGCAGTGGAGCGGCGCAGCCAGGTGCCACGATCACCGGTGACTGCAGCGCCAGTCCGTATGGATTATGCGGAGCCAGATCGATCACGTAGAACCATCCGAACCTCAAGCAGCGCTTTCCATGGATAACGTAATAGCATATGAGCTTGGCCCAACATCATACCTTGATGCGTTCCCACGCACTCCCCCGGAAACGCCATAAGGCCAACACACCCTGGACAGCCAGGTCAATCGACATCGCGATCCAGGCCCCGGTCAAGCCGTAGAGTGGGATTAACCAGATGGCCAGTGGCACGCGCACCAGCCACGGCGACACCAGCTTAATCAGCAGCGGCCAGCGCGTGTCGCCGGCCCCACGGAGTGCACCGGCGTACACAAAGTTTGCCGCCAGCAAGGGCTGGATAATGCCAACCAGCCGTAGCGGCAATACCCCGGCGGCCACAACCTCGGGATCATCTACCAGCAAGCTCAAAAAGAATTCCGGCATGATCACGAACAGCACACCCATGATGCCCATAAAGACAGCAGACTGGATATACGCCTCGTGGCCGCTTCGTCGCGCTCGCTGCGGATCTTCCGCACCCAGGCTCTGGCCCACCAGTGTTGTTGCGGCGACGGCAAAGCCAAGCCCGGGCAAGAACGAAATGCTTTCGGCCGTTATGACCGTATTGTGCGCGGCATACGGAACCGTGCCCAGATTCGTGACAAAGCGCGCGTACACAACCAGAGCACTCTGAAACGCTAACATCTCCGCGCCCGTCGGTAGGCCAACCCGCAGAATACGCATCAAGGTGTTGCCGTGCGGACGTGGCAGTAGATCCAGCTGCAATGCGCCGCAGCCACGTAACAACAACCCCACCACAACGATGCCACCTATAATCCTGCTGATGGTTGAGCCCCAGGCCGCACCGGCGACGCCCATTGTCGGAAAGCCGAGGTAACCGTTCACCAGCAACCAGGAGAGCAACATATTGATGCCATTGACCAGGATCATGATCAGCAGTGGGGTTTTGGTATCGCCCGCACCCCGCAGTGCCGCATTCAGCACAAACATGATCCCAGCCAGCGGCATTGACACAGCGCTGATGTGCAGCACGCGCTTACCAAGCGCTGCTACATCCGGCGCAGCCCCAAACAGCTGCAGGGCTGCCCCAGCGGTGGAGTACATCAGCAGCCCTCCAACAATGCCAATCACCGCGCCCAGCAACAACGACTGCCGCAGGATATTGTTGGCCTCGCCCTGCTCTTGGGCACCGGTCGCGCGTGCAATCAGCGCCGTAGTGCCGACTGCGCCGGCCATGAAAATCGTGGTGATGATCCACACAACATAGTTGGCCAGCCCGATGCCAGCCAGGCCTTCCGCCGGGCCATAGCCGAGCTTAGCGACGGCGGTTGCAGTCAAATGGCCAACCAGGTACACGTCGGTTAAGCCCACGAGCATGTTCAAAAATTGTTCACCTACCGCAGGAAGCGCCAAGCGGAGAACTTGGCGACGGAGCGAACTTTCGTATGGCCTTGGCAGAGTTCGTGTCGTCATGATCAGAACACATTTTCTAATAGATATCCCGATCATATCCCCCAGAATCCCTCACAGGTTGTGGGATATGTGGCAATATGTGGGATATTGTGGGTAACGACAACATATTTCGATCAGTAACAGTCATCGTTTAGCTGGATTTTCAGCAACAACGTTTGTATGTTGCGCTTGTGGCGTTCGCCGGATCACGTCCTGAAGGGCAGCCTCAGCATCTTCCAGCTGGTCATCAAACACAAAAACCGGCACTGTCGACCTGTCCCTTCCCTGCAGTTGCACGGTGCAGGCCCATCGTTCGTAGCTGCTCATCTGCGGGAGCTTTAGCCGCCGTACCTCGCTGATTTGCGTCCATGGGATAATTCGTTTGGCTAGGGGCGCAACAATCCGTAAGCGATCAGGCTCGATATAACAGCGGTAAAGAACGCGCCCGAGCTGAGCCCGGATTGTGAACAGCAGGATCAACAGGAGCGTCAGTCCCATCATCCGGGTACCCCAGCTAAAATCAGCCCAACGAACGACCAAGACGCCAAGCAGACCAAGGCACAATATGCCGCTCAGCGCGCCCCATATCAGGGCCCGCTGCCGCACCGCGGAACTATAGCGATATTGCTTAACTTCAGCGTTCATGCTCCCCGCACAAGCCGTCACGATACCACGTTTCAGCATATCGCGATATGATCAAAAGTCTAACACCGTTTGAGCAAGATCGCGGCGCTCATTAAGCAACAAACGAGCCGCTGCACAATGGCAGCGGCTCGTTAGGAGG
>JADDQF010000075.1 GCA_016781505.1 bacterium | reverse complement strand
CCACCGGCGCGTTGTCGAAGCAATCGCCTTTGCGACTCATGCTACATTGGATCCCAGCAGCCGCTAACGCCACTTGGTAGTCGTCGCTGGCATATTGGCTGCCACGATCACTATGATGGATCACTAGCTCGCTGGGCTGGCGCTGGTGCAATGCCATCTGCAAGGCATCAAGGACTACGCTACTCGCCAAGGTTGGCTGCATTGACCAGCCGATCATGCGCCGAGAAAAGAGATCCATGACCACGGCGAGGTACAACCATCCTTCGTGCGTGCCGATATACGTGATGTCGGCGGCCCATTTCGTGTTCGGAGCAGGTGCGTCGAACGCCCGCTTCAGCACATTCTCCGCCACCGGCAACGTGTGGTGGGAATCGGTCGTTGCCCTGGTGCGACGAGGGCGGCGCGCACGGATCCCGGCCAGCCGCATGAGGCGCGCCACGCGCTTTGCTGAGCAGCGCACGCCCTGTGCCGCAAGTTCGGCATGAATGCGTGGACTCCCATAGGTGTGGCGGCTTTGGGCATGAATAGCCTGAATCTGCTCCACCAGAGTGCGATTGGCCTGGCTGCGCTGACTTGCTGGGCGAGTCCGCCAGTCGTAATAGCCGCTGCGGGAGACCCCAAGGACGCGGCAGAGCATCGCCACCGCATACTGGCTCGCATGGTCTTTCACAAACTGATATTTGCTAGTCATTGGGGCATCCGCGAGAAGATGCCCAGCGCTTTTTTTAGGATTTCCCGCTCCTGGCGGAGTTGCTCATTCTCGCGCCGCAGGCGGGCCACTTCTTCATCCTGTGGATGCCCTGCACCAGGAAACGCGCGCTCACCGTCCGCATCCAACTGCTTAATCCATTTCCGTACCGTTTGAACGTCAATCCCCAGGTCACGCGCCACCTGCGAGCGCGAGATGCCGCGTTCCGTCACTAACTTGACCGTCTCAAGCTTGAACTCACGGGAGTATTGTTTCCGGGTTGCCATCGTGCCACCTCACGTTCGATAGTGTACGCCATTCGAGGTGTCCACGAAAACGGGTGAGGCTCATGATCCGTACATCACGCTTTCGCAGCCGTCTTTCCAAGGGGCACAAAACAAGACAACAGCTGATCACCCCGCATGAACAGCTGTTGTCTTGTTTGTATATCCCCACTATACACCTTCGCCCACGGCGTGCCAATCACCCCCAAAGGGGAGCTTTGCCCCCCCACAACAGCCCCTAGCCTGCTATCTGGTCTAAACCCGACCATTAATGGAGTGTGCATGACGACGTTTCGCCCGTATCGGGGCGAGTGGAACTGAAGTAGAATAAGCAGGTTTTCCTGGCGGAAATGTGGGAATAAACGGTAATGTTTGGGCTTGCCTATGTGCAAACCAAGGATCGTGTAAAGCGAACGGGCGTAAGACGTGCGTACAACACGACATTGGCTACTGCTGCTCGGCCTGGTGACACTGGTCATCGGGCGGATTGGGCTGCAACTTGCGCTCTATCTATCCGGCTTTGAGGCCTGAATTGCCGATGACTTCGCCCGTGTCGGCAGCTTGATCGCGCTCGCCCTGATCTGGACCTTTCCGCTGGTCTGGAGCATCGGCAACTACTTTGAGACCGGGGATCTGTTCTTCTTGAGGGTCTGGTTTATGATCGACCATTAGATTTTCAGCCCCTCAATGGCACGCCATCGACGTAGTCGGGAAACGCCGACCTGTTACATCGCTGTCGCTTATTATCAACCCAGCTCCATCGTGGTGCGGTCAGCGGATTTGCGTGAGCTGGTACAAGCTGCGCTCCAAACAGAGCCGCTTGTGCCCAGCAACGGCTACCTGATTTCCAGTCCCCGATCCGGCAAGCCAACCGGCAGTAGCCGAAGGTAATTGTCCACTGAGGCTGGGCACGGGAGTTGGAACCCGACCCTGATTGCTACGTCCGCCTGCCAAATAGTCGTGCTTAGCGGTGGCACGCCGCTGATGCGTATGGCACTGATTAAGGGCGATCCGGGTTGACCAAGCTTTCCCAGAATTCAAGCCCCTGCGCCACCGTCGCCAACGATGCGGGGTGGAGGTCGTTCCACAACACAGTTGACTCACCATGCCATAGGGTACTGCGCGGCGCTAGTGTTGCCACGGCAATCCGTTCATACGCCGCGAACTTGCGGTACAGGTCCGACTCACGCAGAAACTGCTGCAGCAGCTCAAAGTACGCCGGATCATGCGCCATGAGATACCGGATGGCGGCTTTATCTCCTTCCCACAACAGTTTTCGCAGGCGGAAGTAGCTGAGCAAAACATTGTTGACTCCATACATCGACATGCGGAGCTCGGCGGCGTACAGATGAACGGGGTCGTTTGATTGCATCAAACGCCGGGTATGGAGCAGATTGTAATTCACGCCGATCCAGGCACCGTACCCGTCAATGTCTGCCAACGGTCGAATCCAATCGCTGGCGCTGACCTTCGCCTGGGCCCGTCGGATGATCCCGCGGCGATCAAAGACGACCCGTCCATCCACAAGCCAGCGCGCGATGCGCCCCTCCCAAGCATCGCCGTCTATGGGCCTTTCCGCTGTGTGGATCTGCTGGACTTGTGTGGTTGTAGCAAACAACAGGTCGGTCAGCCGGTGATCGATATACGTCATGCCTACATGCAGCGGCACCGGCATCTCAGCGAGCACGACAAGCACATCATAATCACTGATTTCCGTAAGTGTGCCGCGGCCAGTTGAGCCCACCGTTACAAGCCCATCGACGAGCGGGTGGCGACTGAGAACGGACAAGACCTCGGCGAGGGCCATACTGGCAGTGGCGGCGTGGGGCAGCGGAAACATATGCACGCTCCGGGAGGCGATAACCCCGTACAACATCGAACGGAGACTAATCATGTTCGGTTTCACCGCGCTCAGCGTCGTGGCAACGATCATGCCTTGTCTTCGGGAAATGTACCCGATCCAATGGCAATGGGCAAAGCGGCCGCCCACCTTATATGAGCTATGTACGCCCTTGCCGACGGACGCGAGCAATCGTCAACGGCTGCTCAAACAATGTTGTTTCAACCGCTTGGCGAACGCCATATCGCTTATACTTGGCGGGTGTCATGGCAATTTGCTTGTGAAACCTGCCCTTTGGGACGGGGTATAAGATGATCGAAGTTGCAATCATGATCGAAGGCCAGACCGGGCTGAACTGGCCACGCTGGCAACGTCTTGCCTATGCCGTTGAAGCTTTAGGCTTTGTCGGTTTGTATCGCTCCGACCACTTTAGCGACGCTGCTCCTCCAGACCAAGACTCTCTGGAGCTCTGGATATCGCTTGCCTGGCTGGCTAGTCACACCAAGCGCATTGAGTTCGGGCCGTTGGTTGCCCCGGTTTCTTTTCGCCACCCAACAATCACGGTTCGTCAAGCCGCAGCGGTCGACGACTTGTCCGGCGGGCGGCTAACATTAGGGCTGGGCGCGGGCTGGCAAGAACGGGAACATCGCAACTTTGGGTTCGACCTGTTGGATATACCACAGCGCTTTGCGCGCTTTGAGGAAGCCTTGGAGATTGTCACCCGCCTCCTGCATAGCGCTGGTCCGGTCGACTTTGATGGTGCCTACTATCAACTGCACGATGCCGTTTTGTTGCCCCGGCCACTGCGCCCGCATGGCCCACCGCTGCTGATCGGCGGCAAAGGCAAGCGCCGTACCCTACCCTTGGCGGCACGCTTCGCCGATGAATGGAACGCTGTTTCCACCCCACCCGCTACCTTTGTCGCCTTAAATGCTCAGCTCGACATACTGCTCCACCAGTTCGGCCGGCAGCCGCAGTCGGTACGACGCTCATTGATGACCAGCGTCATATTTGGCACCGACGAAGGCGAGGTGCGGCGCAAGCTTCGTGGGCGGAATGAGGCCGAGCTCCACGCAAAGGGCGCCGTGATCGGAACACCGTCAGCGGTTGTGGAGCAGCTTGGGCAGTACGCCGAGGCAGGCGTGCAACGGATCATGTTGCGCTGGCTGAATTTGGACGATCTGGACGGGCTGGAACTGCTCGCCCACCACGTATTACCTCAGCTGTAAACCAGCGATGGGGGTGGCCGCCGTTTCCCTTGCATGTCAGCATCGCCGCACGTAGTCTATGTAGATTTGCGTTGGATGGCATTTCGTCCGCCCTCGTCCATGGACAAAGCGTAGCTACAAGGATTCAACAATGAGTCTATCCGACCGGCACACCGCTCAGAATTTGCGCTTATTGCACCTGCTCAGTGCGCGGTATCCCACCATTACCGCAGCTCATATTGAAATGATCAATTTGAGCGCGATCCTTGCCTTGCCGAAAGGCACCGATCACTATATCTCGGATATTCACGGCGCCTATGAGCAATTCGACCACATTCTGCGCCATGCGTCGGGAGCAATTCGCCGCAAAATTCGCCAAACCTTTACCGACGAGGCCTCCGGCGAAATGCATGCCGCACACGAGGCTGAACTGGACATGTTGATCTCGTATCCCGAGCTAAAGCTGCGCCAGGTGCTGCCAACCTGTGAACGTCCCGACGACTGGATGGCGCTGATGATCAGCCAGCTATCGCGCGTAGCACGTACGGCAGCCCAGAAGTACACCCGCAGCAAGGTACGCAAGCGGCTCGTTCCACAATTTGCCTATATTCTGGAGGAGCTGCTGACGGAAAGTCAAACGGAACACAGCCAAAAAGAGCACTATTACGACAGCATCGTCCGCTCGATCGTTGCGTTGGGCCAGGGCGAGCAGATCATTATCACACTGGCCGAGCTGATTCAGCGCCTTGTCGTGGACCGGCTGTATATATTGGGGGACATCTACGACCGCGGGCCGGCTGCCGAAAAGGTGATGGACCGCTTGATCGATTACCCACACGTCACGATTCAGTGGGGCAACCATGACATCTCATGGATGGGCGCGGCAAGCGGCTGCGAAGCGTTGATTGCGAATGTGATTCGGTTGGCGCTGCGCTATGCCACAATCGAAACGCTGCTGGACGGCTACAGCATCAACTTACGACCGCTAGCCCGCTTTGCCGAGGCGACATACGGGAACGATCCGTGCCGGGAGTTTCAACCCAAGGCCGGGCCACCCGCTGAGGAATTTTCCCGCGACACGCTGGCACGCATGCACAAAGCCATCACTATCATTCAGTTCAAGCTCGACGCTCAGGTCATTCGTCGGCATCCTGAGTATGCCATGGCTGATCGACTGGTGCTCGATGCCATCAATCTCCGCGACGGCACCGTCACGTTGTACGGCCGGACCTATCCGCTGCTGGATACCAACTGGCCAACGCTTCAACAAGACGACCCTGCGGCCCTGACACCTGAGGAGACGGCGGTTGTCGCCGATCTGCGCTATCAGTTCCAACATAGCCCGCGGCTGGATGCCCACATCCGTTTCTTGTACAGCTACGGCTCCATGGTACAAGTTCAGGATGGCAATCTGCTGTTTCACGGCTGCCTGCCGGTCGACGAGCGCGGCGAGTTTTTGGCGTTGCCCCTGGCTGGGGAGGTGGTGGCTGGACCGGCGCTGTTTGCACGGTACGAGCAGCTTGCGCGCACTGCATTCTTTAGCCAGGATCCGCAGCTCAAGCAGGCCGGCCAGGATGCGCTGTGGTACTTGTGGTGCGGCCCCCAGTCGCCGCTCTTCGGGCGCGAGCGCATGACGACCTTTGAGCGCTATTTCGTTGCCGACACCGCCACCCACACCGAGCCAAAGGGAGCGTATTACGCGCTGCGCCAAAGTGAGGAATTTTGCTGCAAGGTTCTTGCCGCGTTTGGCGCCGACACCGAGCATGGCTTGATCATCAACGGACACACGCCGGTGAGAACCAGAAAGGGCGAGCGGCCCCTGCTGGCAAATGGCAAGCTTATCGTGATCGACGGCGGCATGAGCGAAGCCTACCAGCCGGTAACAGGCATCGCCGGATACACGCTGATCGCTAACTCACATGGGCTGATGCTAGCCGCGCACGAGGCATTTACCGGAGCCGACGAGCTCATCCGCCAAGGTGCTGACGTTACGCCACAAACCGAAACGATCGCCACATTTCCACGGCGGGTGCTCATCGCCGACACCGACACAGGCCGAATGCTGCGGGGCCAGCTAGAGGACATGCACAAGCTTGTAGCAGCGTATCGTAACGGCCTGTTGGTAGAGAACGCCCGCGATAGCCGCCTGCTGCGCCACTAGCCAGAAGTGACGGCGGCTTAACGGGAGTGACGCTCAGATACTCAAGAGCGAGCTATGCACATACTGATCGGTAAAAGTGGAATGCACAACCTTGTCTGCATACTGGGGCACGCACTCGCGGGTGGGAGCGTTCGGGACACCGGCACCGCTAGGACGTAGAAGTCCTGGCCAACCACGTAGCAGCCCAGGCGCTAATCTCCCGCACAACGTGTTCAAGGGCACGCCCCGCTTCCGTCAGCTCGTACTCGACCCTTACCGGCGAACCGGGCAACACGCGGCGCACGACCAGACCTTCCGTTTCAAGCTCCCGCAGACGCTGCGTAAGCACCGGATCAGAGAGACCAGGAATTGCGCTCAAAATCGCGTTGAAGCGATGCGGTCCCGTCAGCAGTACCCGCAAAATCAATCCTGTCCAACGGCGCCCCAGCACATCGATCGCCCGTGCATACAGCGGACAAAACTCGGTTAGTTCCCCTGCATCCTGATTCATACCAACCTCAAGCCCTAGCTCCACCAACGAGTCCTCCTACCATCAAGCATACCACTCGTGGCTAGCTCACACCGGCATCAGCATTTTACTTACATTTTATTATCTACTTGACAGATGTAAGTAGATGCTGTATGCTTTGCATCGAAGCAATATTTGATTGCCTACTAACATAAGTATAGTAATCTAGACCAACAGGAGAAGATACCATGCAATGGCACATCGACGCGGCTCACTCGGCAATCGACTTTTCGGTCCGACACATGATGATCTCAACCGTCCGCGGCAGTTTCGCCAAATTTGGGGGAGTTGTTAACCTCGACGAAGCCGATCCGACCCGGTCGTCGGTAGAGGTTCAGATTGATGCCGCGAGCATCGACACGCGCGACGCGCAACGTGACGCTCACCTCCGCGGGCCCGACTTCTTCGATGTGGAGACCTATCCACACCTGACATTCAACAGCACCCGCATCGAGCGCATCGACGAAACCCGCGCCAAGATCTTTGGCGACCTGACCATTCGCAACGTAACGCGTGAAGTTGTGCTTGACGCTGAGTACAATGGCCAGGCCAAGAGTCCGTGGGGCACCACGAGCGCCGGATTCGAAGCACAGACCAAGATCAGCCGCAAGGAGTGGGGCCTGACGTGGAATGCTGCCCTCGAGACTGGCGGCGTGCTTGTGGGTGACGAGATCAAAATCTCGATCCAGATTGAAGTCGTCCAGCAGCCCGAAGAGGCCGAGGAGCTAGCGGAGCAGCAGGCAGCAGCCTCCTAACCCCGAAGTAGCATTTTCGTACGCGCAGCTGCTTGCGGTTTCTGACAAGCGCCGCTCATCCAAAGGCCGCATCTTCTGATGCGGTCTTTGTGCATGCTGGACGTTGATCGGCTGCGACATCGCTGAGACATGAAACTACGACCAGGACCGACGGTACGCAGCGTGCTCATTGACGCCGGATCAGGAGGTGTGGTCTTGGCACGCAAATTCCTCTTTCTGCCGCCTACGACGGAGACGATCCGGAATTGGGCTACTCGGTTGGCAGCAGCCGTCCCCCAGCTGCAGGTGGTCGTCGCCGAAGACCTCGCGGAGGCCGAGCAAGCCATTGGCGAGGCGGATGCCGCCTTTGGCACGCTCCCACCGCCACTTTTAGCACGTGCCCAAAAGTTGCGCTGGCTCCAGGCACCGGCGGCTGCACCCCCGGCTGGCTATTATTATCCCGAGCTGGTCCAGCATCCGGTCAGCGTTACCAACTTTCGCGGCATCTATAACGACCACATCGCCGCGCACATTCTGGCATTTCTGCTCGCATTTGCCCGTGGCCTCCATCGCTATCTCCCACAACAGCTGCGCAAGGAGTGGCAGCCCGCTCCCCCCGATACCGGCGTCGTCTATCTGCCGGAGTCCACAGCGCTCATCCTGGGGGTGGGTGGCATCGGCGGCGAAACGGCGCGTTTGTGCGCTGCCTTTGGCATCCGCGTGATCGGCATCGATGCACGGCCCCAGGCCCTGCCATCGGGCATGATTGCACTCCATGGGCCGGACCGCCTCGATCAACTTTTGCCGCAAGCCGACTGGGTAATCATGACTATTCCGCACACGCCTGAGACGGAAGGCCTGATGAATATGGAGCGCTTTCGCCTGATGAAGTCGTCTGCGTTTCTGATCAATATTGGACGTGGCATGACGGTGAAGCTAGATGATTTAAACCTTGCCCTGCGTGCCGGCATGCTCGGAGGAGCAGGGCTCGATGTCTTTGAACAGGAGCCACTGCCGCCGGACCATGCCCTATGGACAGCGCCGAATGTGTTGTTGACACCCCATACCGCCGGCTATGGCCCATACCTGGATGAGCGACGATTAGCGCTCATCATCGACAACGCCCAGCGCTTCGTCACGGGCGCCGATTTACGCAACGTGGTCGATAAACTTCTTTGGTTCTAACGAAAGGCACGGCTTGCGCAAGCGCACATCACTTGCATCATCACAGGTGGCCGGTAAAGGTGCGCCCTTCACCTCCATCCACCTGCTCGCCAACCGTCCGCTCCGTACAAGCTGTACCCTTGGCGGATAGCTGTCATTGCCCACTATCCTGCAAACCGTCGCGTCAGCTTTCCCCAAGCGGTACTTCGCGCAGCTAGGCGGCGCTGGTACCAACGCCAAGTCAACAGTGCCGGAACAATCGCAGCTAGACCGGCAGTTGCCATCCGCCGCCGTTGTTCTCCTGTTCGGCCACCCCAGCCACCACTTACCCCGGAGCCTTCAGCCATCGGCTCTAATAAATTGCCCGAGGTTGCTGGCGGATGCTGATCCTGAAACACATGCAGCCGATCCGTCATAATGGCAATCTGTCGCTCGGTCAGACCCGGTGCCATCAGGAACTGCATCCACATCTGGCGGGCCACATTCCCGACAAAGACCTCACGGCGTGGCCGCCGCGCCAAGCTGACGTAGGTTTCAGCGACTCGTTCCGCACTATACACGGGCGGCATCGCTTTCGCCGCGCGTCCGAGAAAGTTGGCAGCGTGCTGAAAGAACGGCGTGTCGATCGTTGCCGGCATCACCGTGCAGACATGGATGTTCTTGTGGCCTTTCAGCATCAATTCCTGCCGCAAGCTCATGCTCAGGCCGCGAACAGCGTGCTTGGCGGACACGTACGAGCTCACGAAGGGCTCGGAGAGCAGCGAGACCATCGAGCCCATATTGATCAGGACGCCGGCACCCTGCTCCTGGAAAATTTGCAGGGCGGCACGACAGCCGTACACCGTGCCAAAGAAGTCGACCTCGATCACGCGACGAAAATCTTCCATCGGCGTCTCGTCGAAATACCCGAACGACGTGACACCGTGGTTATTGATCCAGGTGTCAATTCGACCGAAATGCTCAAGCGCCCGGCGGGCCAGCTCCTGTACCGCCTGTTCGTCGGCCATGTCTGTCGGCACTGCCAGAGCCTGCGCGCCTGCGCGCTCACACTCCTGTACGACTTCATGCAGCAGCTCCGCACGGCGGGCCGCAACCACCACGGCGGCACCATGGCGAGCAAATGTAAGAGCAGCCGCGCGGCCAATCCCGCTTGATGCGCCCGTAATCACCACCACTGAGTCTCGAAGCTTCCGTGGCATCTTTCTTCTCCTCAACGGCCGCTAGACGAGGTGTGCAAAACACTTACACCTCTGATACGCTGCTTGCGCGGAACATCCGCTGTTCTATCTCCCGCTGGACAACCTTGTTCGACGGCACCTAGCACGGGACATGCCAGGACAGACGTTGCACCCGCAGGCACGCCTTGATGACTGGCAAACCAGCATATGTGTGTCGCCGACGGATGTTGACGTGGGTAGGTGCAGCCGCCGCATCAAAAAAAATTATCCAGCATCGTCCGGCGCCGCGGCGTCTGCTTCCGATGCCAAGGGCTCTACCGCCCGCGTTTCGTCGAAGTGCAGGATCGCGTCGAACTGCTCGGCAAGCCTGGCGTAGAAATAGTGACTCGTGCGCTCGGTCCGCGGCCGATACACCACCCCAATCGCGCGTTCCAGTCGTGGTTTTCGCAACACCTCCAACACCGATGCCGGTGCGTCATTCAGCAGCAACAAAAAGCGAGCAATCCCGACGTCGTGGAACAGCGCTTCATAGCTGCTCCGCAACGCCGGAAGGACCTGCTGCTCATGGCCAGGGCTGCCCCAGCGCGACGCCGCCGTTACCGTTCCGGTGTAGGTGCTGAACCCGACCAGAAACGCCTCGTTGCCGTGCCGTTCCCGCACCAATTGACCGACATTGAGCTCCCCTTCTTCACCCAGCTGTGTCGCCCGGGCATCGCCCAGGTGGGTGTTGTGCGCCCAGATTACAACCTTTGCCTGCGGACCCTGCTGATCGAGATGGGTTACCAGTGCGTCGAGGGTATCGGCCATGTGCGTGTCCCGTAAATTCCAGGCAGATGCACGTCCTCCGTACATCGCGCGGTAGTAGGCCTCGGCGTTCTGAACCAGCCGGGCGTTCTGCGCGGCATAAAACAGGTCGTCCACGGCTCCGCCATGCGCCTGCTCCAGAGACTCGTGAGAGCGACGCTGCAACGCGCGCAGCTGGTCGATGACCTCATCCCGGCACGGCTTGCGATAGCCATGCTGTACGTCATAGCCGTATGCATGCGGGTCCAGGCCGAAGTGCTCGAAGCACGAATAGCGCTCGCGGGCCTGACGCGCTTCCTCGGGATCGGTTTCCTGTAAGTAGTCCAGGATCGCCTCAATTGAAGCGTGCAAGCTATACAAATCCAGGCCATAGATGCCAACCCTGGTCGCTCCCGGCGGCAGTGCATCGTTGTAGGAGCGCAGCACCTCAACGAATCGCAGCATGTCTGTATTCCGCCACATCCAAACGGGAAAGCGCCGGAAGACACTGAGCGCCTCCCGTCCAGTCGTGGCGCCACCTCGTACATAGCGGTTGATGGTGTGTGCATACGGCCAGTCAGCTTCAATCGCGACGGCAGTGAAGCCTTTTTCGCGGATCAACCGCTCGGTAATGATCGCCCGCGCCCGATAAAATTCATGCGTACCATGCGTCGCTTCCCCCAGCAAAACAAAGCGGGCATCACCGATCGCCTCAAGCAGCGGGTTATAGCCCACGGCGATATCTGGGAGTGGATAGGCGGCGGCGCGGATCGCTTCAAGGGCCTCCGCAGACACCGCTCCACCGATCGCCCGAAAGCTGCGTGCCAATCGCTTCGCCATACGCACTGATTATGCTCCTTTTATGATCGGCCACGTTCTCCTCACTGAAGGCGGCACGGTGGACCATTGCAATTGTTGGTCAACGCCGGCCATCCTTGCTCCTACAGGGCGAGGGCGGCATACACCGTGGCAGGTCGGCAGCAACGACCATGCCAAAAACACAAGCAGTCGTCCACGCCGTTGCACTTCGCGTCATCGCTCCATTCCAGCTAATGTCACAAGCTACCAATATCGCAAATCTGGCGTACTGCGTGGCTGCTCCTGGTATTCGCGGTGCTCATCTTGCTGACACCCGTGTCCCCAAGGAAAGCAGGGCTGTAGCCAGTTCTTGAATCGGAGGAGGATAGCGTATGGACCGTGACCAAAACGCAGGCGGGAGTGGCGGAACCGATGACATGTCGTTTGCCGATCGAGGGCCCGACAACATGGCTGATCTGACGCGCAGTGATGAAAACAGTATGGATCGGACTGCTCAGTCCGGCACGGCTGGCGCTTTTGGCGCCGGCAGCGAGACCGACAGCCAGCAGCGCCGCGAGGATGCCGAGGCGGCGTTTGGGGGCGCTGTCGAGGAAGGTGGCGCGCAGCAGGGTAACGCGGGCGGCTCTGGCATGAGTGGCAGTGGGAGCGGAACGGGGAGTGCCGAGGGTAGCGGCGTGAGTCTTGGAGATGTTGCTGGCGGCAGTAGTGACGCAGCAGGCGAGCGCGCCGACGATGAGCTGCCGGGCGCCCCAGGCACCGGTGGCGGCGGTGGCACATCGAGCGCAGGTATTGGTGGCGGCTAAGCCCAACGTACACCACCATATCGATAGCTGGCGCCCGAGCGAAGAAGTGCTCAGCGTGGTTAAGCCCGAGGCATAAACAGTGGTGGGGGTGCGCTGTGTTTTACCTGCTCAGCCCCACCCATCGGCTCCGCGTCACACACCTTTTCCAATGAAACGTGTCGCTAGCCATGCTTCAGCATGCGCCCCATTTGCGTTTTCGCCGCGTGGTTACCCTTTGTGGCTTCCATACCTGCTGGTGTAGGCGGCCCCGGATCGTCAGGGATAACTCAACCAAGTGTGAATAGGCTGCCCGCAGCTTGCCCATAAGCGCGATTTCGCATCAGGCTTAGGCAGCAGATGGCCATTCAAGGAGTTGCAGCATGACTCGTGAGGAAGCGGAGGCGCTGGAAACGTGGATCAAAGATCACGATACGCGCTTCCAAGCCAAAGCCACGCCCGAAGATGCCGATTACGTCGTCCAGCTGACATCGCCGGAAGACGGCACCCGCCTCCCACCCATCTCAAGGATCGAAGATTACGGTGTGCAGCATATCGAGCAGGGGAATGCGACTCCAACGATCCGTGAAAAGTGGGAAACATGGCGAGTGTCATCGCATGGCGGTGATCCAACAGCCTTGCCGCACCCGGATCCGCATAATTAATGCCGTGATGCGATGATCGCGCCCGCGCTCCTTATATGTTGCGAGTGCTAAATCAATCCCTTGTTTATGTAAAGTGAGCACTATCAGTAATAACGCCGGCGACAGCACAGGCAACGGCGGGCTGACGCCCTTAAGCCGGTTTCACGCCAGGAAGAGTCTGGGTTAACCGCGGAGCATGCTTCCCATTCGGCCCTCCGCGGCCCTGGTTATGGTTCGACTGGCGCGAATCAAGGCTGTGCTGACGTAGCTCGATTTCAGATTCGGCTGGCTGGTGGAGTTGATTCACGTGACGCAACAGGCAGACAAGCGACAGCTACTGGAAGTGCCTACCTGCTCCTTGTGCATGACGAACATGTCCATCGTCTGACGGTTGCGATTCCCCAAGTGGGGCGACCAAGTCAAGCTCGGTCCGTCACATTAAGTTTGCAGGACGCCAAACACTGCCTCATCTTCCCTGGCAGGCGTCTCGGGTTCCGTCGCGGCGATGACCGAAACATCCCCGGTACTTTCCAATATGACGGCTTTCACCGAATCCGTACTGGCATGGCCCGCCGCTCTGATCTTTGCGATGATCTCATCCTCATGCATCCGTTGAGCGAGGATGTTCTTGGTAACAAACTCTCCATTGGCAAACAACACGCGCGGCGAGCTCGTAACGATCCTGGCGAAGCGCTTATTCTGGGTTGCCAGGAACGAAACAAGCCATTGCAGGGCAACAAATCCGGTCAATGCAGCCATGCCGTCGACGAGAGCGACAGTCGACGAGAGGATCGTGGTGGCAATGATTGGACCCATGATGATGATGCTTACGAAATCGAACGTCGCGATCTTGCCGGTTGTCCGCATTCCACCCAAGCGGATAAGCAAGATTGTGTAGCAGTACAAAATGCCGGTTTTGAGCAAGACCGCGGCGAGGCGTTCCCAGCCGCCGAAGAGGTTAAGGTCCATGAGCGTGCTTCATCCTCATCTGTTTTTCAAGGTGTCTTAAATGGGGTACGACCCATCTCCGTGCACCGAACAGTCCATGACCATATCGTTCTGGCACAGTGCCAACGGCGAATACAAGCATGAGCCTAACTGAGTCTAGCCAGAAGCTTCAGCCGCTGCGTTTCCATCCAGGTCAGGGTTGGCCCAGGAGACGCGCTTTGGAATCACGGTAATCCCGCCACTGCGCTCCAAGACCGCGTACTTGATCTGCTCCATTCGCTCCACCCCCAGGAGTGCCCGCCCCTGCTCCAGAATGTCGTCCTCGGTCACCCGCACGCGTCGCAGTCGGTCATGCAACACGCGCCCATCCTCAATCAACACCAGCGGCACATCATTCAGCAGATTATCGAGCTTTGGCGATCGTATCGATAGCCATTGCATCAGCACGTTCATCCCAATCAGCGTCAGAACGAGCAGGAACGCATTTGTCATCGACTCATCACCATCAATCAACGCCTGCTGGATCGATTCGGAAATGATTAGCAACACCACCGCGTCGAAGGTCGAGATGTCCGCCAGGGAGCGCTTGCCGCTCACGCGGAAGACGAGCAGCAGGAAGAAATAGGTGGCTACAGCACGCAGAATTGAATCCACAATCGATCTCCTTTCGGCACGCGTCCGTTGCTGTGCTTGCAGCTAGGGATACACGATTTGGCGGAAGTTAAGTGTCGCCCCGCCATCCAGCCCCACACGCACCTTGCGGACTCCGGCGCGTTCGGGCATCACGTTGAAGGTGATGCTTGTCGGCTGGTCGCCCTGATTGACCTTGAAGACATAGATCATGCGATCAGGGGCCGCCTCGGCACTATCCGGCTCAGGAACAATATTCTGAAGCTCGACGCCGTCCAGATACTGGCTATCGACCCAGACCCGCGCCTCATCTCCGGATACTGCTCCCGGCTGGAGCTTGACTTCGATCTGGGTCGGGGACCGATGGCGCGCAAAGCGGGCATACTGCACTTCCAGCGGCTCATTTTCACCGCCTGCGGAGGCAGCGCTGAGCGGGCCACCGCCCAGGAGCCCCACGAATGCAGCCAGCAAGATTAACGAAAAAATTGTCCAGCCAATCCGTTGAACCCGCCAAGACCGTTCCTGGAAATCAAGATCCTGGCTAACTTGAAGATCACCGACTTGCGGGATGTCGGGCATACACGTTTCCTCCACAATAACCGCCGTCGATCATGCTTTTCTGGGACGACGCCGAGTACACCACAAGGTGTCTCTCGCGCGCTCCTTAGCGCGTGCCGCTCTGTACTCTCACATTGTTTTGCGCTACTGCGTGTCGCGAAATTGGATCACCGTGGCGTCAGGGATTGTGCATATCGGCAAGTTATGTGCCATGTCACACACTTGGCCAGGACATACCGTTACGAGCTCGCGGATGAGGACGCGGTGTTACGTATGCGCTTATGGTATCCATTTAGCCTTATGCAATGCGGCTCGTGCAGGCTGGCCAGAACTTTTTCCCAAGCGGCGATCCTTGGTAACACCACCGCCTCGTTCCACGCCGACAACACCGCTTGCCCCCTCAGGCCCGGCGGTCTGACGAGATGCGGAGAGTAGGAATAGGGTTTCAATCATCCGGCAATATCCCGGACGACCAAGCTGAACCCATTGCCCACGTTGTTCTGCTCATCGGGTTGAAAGCAATAAGCAGGATGCGGAGGTGTCAATTTCATCCTCGTGGCTGACGTGCTGCGTGTTAGTGAATCAGCAGCAAGGCGTAGCCCCTATCGCTCGCCTTGCTGCTGCTGTTCCCGAATGGCTACGCCATCTCGGCCATGCGGCGGCATGACTCAGCACAGCGCCGACACTGGTCGATGCATTGCTGCATCATGGGGTCAGGCCCGATGCGCTCACACTCTGTCGCACACGCCTCATTAATCACCGCACACGCAGTGCAGGTTCGGGCATGGAAGCGTGAATTGCGCAGCATAAAGTCGGCCGACGTCAACGCAATTTGCGCATTGTCCAACAAGATGCCGATGTGTTCCGGCGCCGCATGCTCGCCACCCATGCTGAGGCAATGGTGAGCTGTCAGCGTACTGATGCGGTGCGTCTCCAGGCAAATCTGAATACATTCCTGCATTTCCGGACTCATACTGTGGCTCATCGCGTGGTGCGTCATACGACACCTCCTCTACACATTAAGCAAATGCAAACCAACAGGCTCCCCTGTGAAACGTTGAAGCCGCGAGTGCACCAAGAAATGAGCCTGAGGTAGACCCTTGGGCACCTGCTGCCTGTTGCGCAGGCAGGGCTTTGGTGGCCCTATATTTTCAGTTGGCTCGCCGCGGTGTGGACAAGTGCTCCCGTGTCGCTGCGCGCAACAACTGCCCTCAGGGCTCGGGAGCTTTGTTGCACCTTGCCCATGCGGCCAATCGGCAACAGCACACTATGACCAGAAGGATGCTACAAAACGGGGATTGACAATACCGGAATGTACCCCTATAGTAAATACACAGTTCACTGAACTATTTATTTGCCCTTCCCATAACCTGTTTTGCTGGCCCATGTAGTGTATCGGGGGCCAGGCTGTCCTTTCTGATGTGGAGCTATGTGTTTGTGGAGACGATATGCGTCGACTGCGCACGGGCAGCAAGCAGGTCATCCGGGATATTAACCGCTCGATCATCCTCAACCTCATTAAAAGCCATGGGGCCGTGTCCCGCGCGGAGCTCACACAGCTCTCATCCTTGGCAGCTCCGACGGTGAGCGACATCGTCGCCGTGCTGCTTGACGAGGGCTTGATCGTCGAGACTGATACCGTGATATCCCGTCGGCGCGGACCGCGGCCGGTGCTGCTGCAGCTAAACGTTGAGGGTGGAGCAGCCGTTGGGATCATGCTCCGGGCCGACGGCATGACCTTGGTTGTCACCGACCTGATGGCCAATGTGCTCCACCACGCGAAGCAATCATTTCCGCCCGGTTTGGCACCGGACGAGCTGCTCGAAATGGTCGTTGACACCATTCGCGTCCAAGTACAGCAGGCCGGGATCGCGTGGGACAAGGTGCTGGGAATGGGCGTCGGTATGACCGGCGTGATCGACAGCACAACCGGCATTTGCCGTGAATCCTACATTTTGGGCTGGTCGAATGTCGACGTCGGTGGAAAGCTGGAAGCTACCCTGGCGGTTCCGGTCCACGTCGACAACGATACCAAAACGCTCACCGTGGCCGAGCAGCACTTTGGCCTAGGCCAGCAGCAGCATAATTTCGTCCTGGTCACGGTTGGGCGTGGGGTCGGGATGGGCGCGGTGGTGAACGGCGAGCTGCTGCGCGGACATCACGATGTCGGCGCGGAGTTTGGCCATGTTACGATGGCGCTCGACGGCCCCCCCTGTCCCTGCGGCAACCGGGGCTGCTTGGAGGCGATCGCTTCCGACGTAGGGATCATGCAAG
The DNA here is from genome assembly GCA_016781505.1 of bacterium. Lineage (GTDB taxonomy): Bacteria > Chloroflexota > Chloroflexia > Chloroflexales > Kallotenuaceae > LB3-1. The sequence goes on along the minus strand of JADDQF010000075.1, from coordinate 1,580 downwards.
CGGCGGTCGCTGCCGATCAGGTCCGGTACGGCGGCACAACGATCGAGCAGCTCACGGCATGGGCGCTGGACGGCGACGAGCAGCTCCGTCACATCTTCGAGCACGCCGGCATCATGCTTGGCATCGGCGTCGCTAACCTGATCAATCTGTTTGCGCCCGAGCTGCTGGTCCTGACGGGCGAGGGCTTACGGGCCGGCGAGCTGCTGCTGCAGCCACTCCGGCGCACACTGCCGCAGTGTACGTTCCGCGGACGTTTGGAACAGACCAGTCTTGCCGTCAAGCCGTGGGACCCGGAGTGGGAGCCATGGGCCCGCGGTGCCGCCACCCTGGTACTCGACGACATGCTGCGCTTACCGCTGTATGAGCAAGCATCCGCGGTGCCGCCCAGGCGGGTCAAAGGAGCTAACCCAGCGCCGCGTCCGGGCAATTAAGATCCACCCAAGCTCTACTCGGCGCGTTCTGCACCTATGAGCGACCACCTCATGAGCGGACGGAATTTCGATGTTACATCTTGTACGCGAGAAGGAGAGTCTGTATGGGAGCTGTGCTGGTCTTTGCCGGTCCACGGCTGATTGATTTTAGCGACGAGCCGGAACGTTCACTCGCTCCCCACGAAGTGCGCCTGCGCACACTCTTCTCCGGCATCAGCGCCGGCACCGAGCTCACGGCCTATCGGGGCACAAATCCCTACCTGCATAAACGCTGGGACGATCAGCGCCGCCTCTTTATTGCGGGGGAGGAGCCACGGCAATACCCGATGCCGGGCTGGGGCTACGAAGAGATCGGCGAGATCGTTGAGCTCGGGGCCGAAGTGGCCGGACTGGAGGTCGGGCAGCGCGTCTACGGCACCTGGGGCCACCGCGCTGAGCACATCGTCACGGCTGACTACGCCCGGACACGCGTTTTGCCATCCCACGTTGAGCCGATCTTGGGCATCTTCTCCCAGATCGGAGCGATCGCCCTAAACGGCATCCTGGACGCCCAGATCAACCTGGGTGAGACCGTGGCTGTTTTTGGCGCGGGCGTGGTCGGGCAGCTCGTAGCACAGCTGGCACGCCTTTCCGGGGCGCGGGTGGTGGTGGTCGACCTGCTTGAATCGCGGCTGGAGCTTGCGCGCAGCCTGGGTGCAGACAGCGTCATCAATGGCCGGGAGCGATCTGCCGCCGAGGCAATCAAAGAGCTGACGGGCGGGCGTGGCGCTGATATTTGCATCGAAGCGTCCGGCTCGACCGTGGCGCTCAACGAGGCGGTACGTGCCTGCGCCTACTCGGCCAAAGTCGTCGCGTTGGGCTTTTTTCAAGGGGATGCCCGCGGGCTGTTTTTGGGTGAGGAGTTTCACCACAATCGCATCGACATCGTCTGCTCGCAGATCGGCGGCGTCGGGCCGGCGCTCAAGTACCGCTGGGATACCCTGCGGCTGGTAACGACCTTTATGGGTCTGGTCGCCGACGGCCGGCTCGACCTTAAGCCGCTGATCACGCACACCGCGCCATTCGATCAAGCTGCATCGCTCTTTGAATTGCTCGACACCCAGCCCGAGACGGTGGTCCAAGCCGTGATCACCTTTGGGGGAAAGGAGC
>JADDQF010000015.1 GCA_016781505.1 bacterium | reverse complement strand
CCCATTCGACAAGCAGGTGTATCGGCTCCGTGCGCGTGTCGAACAGTTAATTAACCGGCTCAAACAGTTTCGGCGCATCGCCACACGTTCTGAAAAGCGCGGTCACAACTACCTGTGGATGGTTACAATTGGCGCGATTCTCCTCTGGTTATGAGTTTGCAGATACGCCCTAGCATTCAGGTGCTATGCAACGCTCGCCCTGCTTTATGCACGCTTGCGGCAAACCACTAGGATGCTCGGGCTGGCGGCACTTAACGGCTGCAGATCCCAATCGCCGTACTGGCGTAGCATGGTGAAGCCATTATAGTGCAGCAGCGCGGCCAGCTCCTGCGGAAAGGTGTAGCGCAGGGCGATGCGCGTGATCTTGGTGTGCTCCTGCTCGCCCTCGTGCCAGCGCCGGTAGGTCGTCCAGTGCAGGATTTGGGCGACATGGTCGTAAGCCTGTGTCCTCGATACCCGCACCTTGTGTCCGCTGCTGTTGCGGTAGGACGGCCACTCCTGCTCCTCGGCGCGCGTTTCGAGGTTGACAAACAAGCCTGCATAATCCTCTCCGTGTCCCTCCTGAGTAGCCCAGCGCGGGTTACGAGTCTCGAAGGCGAACAGGCCATCGTCGTGCAGGTGCGCCCGCACCCTTGCCAACAGCGCCTCCTGGTCGGCGCGCGTCAAAAAGCCCTGAAAGGCGTTGCCGGTCAAAAAGATCAGCCGGAACTGCTCGCCGAGCGCAAACGTGCGCGCATCGGCTTCGATCCAACGCGTCGCCAGGCCGGCGGATTTGCTCCGCGCCAGTTCGAGCGTGCCGGGCACGATGTCCACCCCGGTCACGGCGAAACCGAGCCGGGCGATGGGGATGCTGACACGTCCGGTGCCACATGCAATCTCGAGTACCGGCCCGCCGGTCTCCTGTGCGAGCGCCGTGTAGAACGCGACACCCGTATCGCTCGAGTCCTCGATGTCGTAGGTGGACGGGTCGGCGAACTCTTCCAGGTTGTTGTGGTCGATCAACAACTACCTCCTTAGCCGGGCGACTGCTCAGCTTCGATCTCCGGATTGGCCGCCATGATAGCCTCTGCAACCTCCCACACCCTGGGCAGGAGGGCCTCGACCTGTGCGCCGCGCTGCCGTAGATCAGCGAACGAGGTGATCCCAAGATCGCCGAGCAGCTGCCGATAGCCTGGACTAAACCTGTCCTGCAGCTCGACCGAAGCATCATGATCAAGCACCTTTTGGCACCGGGAATAGGTGGCAACGATCCAGAAGATGGCCGCGCGATGGTCACCGTGCTCGATCAGCTGCCGGCTGCCGTCAATCGCGATCGGCCGGGCAATATCGCTGATGTCAGAAGCAAAAAAGAAGGGCGTTTTGACCACTGTTTTGGCCGCATCGAACACAGCGGCAAGCGCGTCGAGATGTTTCGCGGCGCGCAGCCTCGTCATGCGGCGGCAGCCCAACAGCTCGAGCAGGGTTTCGTAAAAATCAAGGCGTCCATACTCGGCCAGAAGCTCACGCACCGCAACGTACCTCAGCCGCACCGTTGGATTTTTGAGACCGGCCGCGAGCAGCACATGCGTCGTAACGCCCGTGGCGAAGAGCCAGGGAATGACCTGATCGTGGAAGGGTGCTGTCTCGTCCAATGCCCCGAGGTTATTCAGGATCTTGGCCTGAGCATGTTCACAGCGCTGTCGGACCCACCGACGTTTGGCATAGTCTTTGGCCACAGCTGCCTGCAGCCTAGACAACTCGCCCGAAGGATCCATAATGATACTGGCGGTCCCCAAACTGCCGGCCAGATGGGACAGGCCCAGGATTACCTCGGCGGAAGGGAGCTCGTCGCGTGACAGGTACGAAACCTCGAGCATCACGTTCCGATACATAAACTTGCCGAGCTTGTTCGGCGGCGTAGGCGAGGCGAGCACAACCATGATGTCCAGGTCGGATGTTGTGGGCTGCGGAGCATCGTCGGGCAGCCAATTCGTCGACCCATGGAAGAACGCGCCCCGGAAGCCCGGCATCCGCGCGGCCTCCGCGCTTACCCACTCTCGAGCCACAGCTTTGGCTTGTTTGACCAGCATGGTTATCTCACGCTCACACTGCTTGTTTACTTCCCCACCCATATGTGTATCTGTTGGTAGCACGTTGGCGGCCAACGTTCATAAACTGCCGCCAGATTAACAGGTGTAAAGCATGGTTTATGCTACACATACTCATAAACGTCGGGAACCGACGCTGGATTTGGAAGGGACCGAAGCCGGCAGCTTGGAGCATAAACGCGAACAACGCAACGTTGATAGACGGGAGGCAGCTCCCACCAATGCTTGCTCTGCCGCCGTGTCACCGCATAAGCTCCATAACACACGAGGAAAACAACATGACTCCCGGTAAAATTATTTTGCTGAACGGTGCGTCCAGTGCCGGAAAATCAACCTTGGCGAAAGCGGTGCAACGCTTGATCGATCAGCCGTTTTGGCACGTCTCCTCCGATCAGTTTGTTGCGGCCCAGTTGTTGCCTCAGCGACGTGGAGAAGGCGGCGACTTCGCCTGGCCCGTGATGCGTCCCCGCTTTTTCACGGCTTTTCACCGCTGTTTACCCGCGATCGCCAGTGCTGAAAACAACATTATTGTGGAACATGTTATTGAATTCGAAGCATGGATGGGTGATCTTGTGCAACTCCTGGCCGCATTTGATATCTTTTTCGTCGGAGTTCATTGTCCACTGCCAGAACTGGAGCGCCGCGAACGCGAACGCGGCGACCGCGCCATTGGTGAGGCGCGCGATCATCTGCAAGTTGTGCATACCTTTGGCACGTACGATTATGAAGTCGACTCAACCACAGCAGCCGCAGATGAGAACGCCCATCAGCTTATTGCGGCCTGGCGTCTTCGATCGGCACCACACGCCTTTCAGCGCATGGCGCAAGCCTTCGCCCAGGGCTGAAAGCATCGGGTTAGTGCATAGCACAGTGCTGTGGGAGTACGTCTCATAGCATATTCCCAGGTGCGTTCGCTGCCCTTTGCCGTTAGTGATAGCGATACCTTATGAAGCGCCGAGCTTGCTCAATCAGCAGCCGGCGTCTCCCTGCATAAAGGGATCACCACTGTACCTCGGGGACAGGCACATACGCGGTGTTTTTGCCTTTCCCGACCTGAGACAGCAGGCCAAGATCTTTCAGCGCCTTGATATCGTTCAGCAAGGAGTTATCCGAACGCTGGTCGGTGGAGGGTAGCTGCTTGTTGATCTGCCGTGCCTGCTCCATGGTAAGGTAGCCTTTTTCGCGGGCATGCTCCAGCAGCTGAACCCGAAATGGTGTCAGCACCTGGATGGAGGGCGCGTGGCGATTGTATATGCGCGCGGTGAAAGAAACCCCGCTGTCGATCAGCTTCAGCTCCGGAAGGCCGGCCCGCCGCAGTTCCTGCATGCAGGTGTCAAGGCCAAGGCCAAAGCGCTCGATATAGCCTGCCTGCCACAGTAGTTCCGCGATCGTTGGGTTACGGGCGATCTGCTCGTGCAAGATATTGTCGAGCGTGATCCCCGGCGGCAAACCTCCGGGCGAGATCCACTCGATGCGGTCTGCAAACATCGACACTCGGATATACTGGCCCGAGATGTTGTAGTTGCGATGCGCTATTGCGTTCACCGTCAGCTCACGAATCACAGCGCGGGGATATTCAGGCTGCTCGACACGTCGAGCACCCTCGCCAACGGTAAAGCCTCGGCGCGTTTGCTGCCAAAGATATTTTTCAACCTCGTCGATCTGCTCCGTCAGCACCCCACCGTAGCGCTGGAGATGAAATGCGTCGATGGTGGTCGGAACGGTACCGGGAAAGTGGCCCAGCCCGACATCAGCATGGGGGAAGAAGAACTGAGGACGATGCCCAAACATCAGGATTCCGGCAGCAGTTGGAACGAACTCGCCGTTTCGCCATATCACGCAGCCGAACCGTTGGAGAAATATTTGGATGTCGTCCGCCTTCGTGAAATCCTCGTCCAGCTTATCGCGCTCACGGGCATTGGCAATATGCGCTTTGATACGCTCAAGGTTGAGATCGCTTAAGGAGGCCTGTGCCACCGGAAAAGCATCGATTCGGCCATCACTGACTTCAGGAATGAGGTGTGACATACGATAAGGCTCCTGCAGGCGAAATTATAACACGGCTGCTTACCTCCAACCTGCATGAAACCAGTGCAAAGCTGCCTCCAACGCCAAGCAGGGCGTAGTTGAAGAAGCCCGAGCTTGGCACGCTTATGCCCGACCATTCCCACAATACCTAGTTGGGGGTATTTGGGGGAACGCATCACCAGCCACGCGCTCCGTTCATCACCTTTCCCCCAATTGTCGGTTGGGGGTATTTGGGGGAATGCACCGCCCAGTCAGCCTACGTTTATGGCTATTCCCCCAATTGTCGGTTGGGGGTATTTGGGGGAAAGGCGGTGAGTTCTACCAACCATCAGCTGGCCGATCGTCCCACGGCGATAACGACGGACTGGCGCAGACCTTGGCTGCTTCACCGCCTAAACGGCCGGCCAACATCCATTGATAGTTCCATTCGGCACACGATTCCCCGATCCGCACAACCACCCATTGGGGGCATTTGGGGGAAACAGGGTGAATGTGAAAGGTAAGTGGGGGGCACACCCGCTTGTCGGTTGGGGGAAAGATCCTTATGCTTGACTCGGACACATTGCAAGGGTGTTTCGGCATGTTTTGTGGTTGTGAGCATTGATGCGCGAGGCAAAACCAATGCGCTAACATTGCGGCTAAGCCGCTACGGATTTGCAGTTAAATAGCAAACGGCTCTGTTACGTGCTGGAAACACCCAGAGCCGTTACCCCACTAGCCGCCCGCCTGAGGCGAGGCTTGGCCGGTTCGTGTTGTTAAGAACCATGATAGCAGGCCAAGATCCGCGCGTCAAGACGGCAGGAGTGCTGCCTGATGCTTTGTTTTTCGCGCCCACACCCAGCAGGTGTACACACTTTCTTCGCTCAGCGATCGATTGTGCGCGTGTTTGTAGGGCCAAACCACCTTGACATTCGCCCAATGTGGCAATCGTTCCGCGCTGCTAGCCGCCCGGGGGCAGCATGAGCAGCGAGTTCGACCCACGTATCACCGCCTACTTTGGGGATGCTGTCCTGCGCGCAGGATTTATGGCGGTGCCCCACCTTTTCATGCGTCACTACCGGCAGCTTGGCCTTTCGGCGACGCATGCAATGTTTCTGCTCCAAATCATGGAAAGCACCTGGGATCTGGCTGATGCGCCCAAAAGCACCGGCGACCTTGCGCGCCGCATGGGCGTCGACAAGCGCACCATCCGTAAGTACACCGAGGAGGTTGTCGAGCTGGGTCTTGTGATTTTATACGATCAGTTCGACGTCACCGGTGCGCAGATTGAAAATGGCTATGACCTGTCGCCACTCTTTGACCGACTGGCGCGCTTTGCTCCCGAGCCATCGCCAGGTGGCTCAGTTCGACGACGTGTCGCTCGTGGCACCGAGCCTTCACAGCATCCCCAGGCTGCGCCGCCGGTCGCCCAAACGATCCGCCCTACCCCCGGCCCAAACGATCCGCCCTACCCCCGGCCCAAACGATCCGCCCTACCACGGATCGGCTGATCCAGGGCCCAAGGACCGGACGATCCGGGCTTAAGCGGAATCAAAGAATGGCTAAGAATCAAGAAACATGTTTGATGCATGATACCGGTCTGGTTATGCCGGAACCATCCAACCACTCCACCGCATCCGACTCGCACTCAGGCTGGTCACTGCGGTGGAACCAGCCATTGACTGCGGATGAAGTGCAGCGGAGCCAGACACTCCTCCGACGGATGGGGATTGATAATCCGGTGCGTGGCCTGATAGCGCCCAGCTTAGCGCCGGCAGAGGTTTGGTCGCTCCACACGTACAGCATCGCCAAGGGCTGGCAGCCGGCCCTGCTGGTATCCCAGGTTTATGACAAGACGCACAAGCAACCGCAGCCGGCCACTTTTCTGCCCGCCGAGTACGACAACGTCGGCCGTCAGCTCGCCATGCTTGTCCCGGAAACGGCCGAGACCCTGCTGCAGCTCGTGTCTGCGCATTGTCCACACGCTCCGCACGCTGTCAGGTCAGACCCCTTGCTTGCGAGCAACGGCTTGCAAGTCGTTGCCGAGAATGTGTGGTCGATGATCGCCGCCGTGCGAGGCCAGCGTGGCATGGCGCTCAACGGAAACCGAGGCGTACCGAAGACACTTGCAGCACCGAACGAAGACGTCCAGGCGTGCCAAAGGCTGTGGGAGGCTGCCATCGCTCTGCTCAAGGGGCAGCTTTCCGCGGCCGATGTCGATATCTGGCTGGTGCCTGCGCGACTGTTGGCTTTGGAGACAAATCGAGCTGTGATTGGGGCGGACAATGTTTTTGTTCGCGAGCAGATCGAGCAGCGGTATCAGGAGCTGATTCGTGGAACCCTCCAGTCACTGGTCGGTCAACCGTTGGAGGTGCAGGTCGTTGTGGGTGGACTGTGATGTATCGAGGTATATCATTAACGCACAATCGCGGGCGAGAGCGCCTGGGCTACAAACTTCGTTGGAGCACCACTCCCATCCGCCGGAACGCTCCATACATCCGCGTCCACGGCGTACAGAATCGTTTGGTCGTCGAGCCATTCAACCTGGTCGTCGACGGAGCGCGCTTCGTTTACCGGCGTTTCTTGCATGGTCTCGAGATCAAGCACATGCACCCGCCACGTCACATTGCGGCCTGGCATGCGCTTCTTGAATGCTATGCGTTTGTTGTCGGGCGAGAGCGAGGGACACTCCACATTTTCGCGCAACACGCGCATGGTTCGGGCGGCCACATCACCTTCAACGAGGTAGGTTTGGCCCCCCGTTGCCAGCGTCGCATAGTAACGGTTACTGTCGTGGGCAAAGGTTACGCCCCAAAAGTTAAAGTCCACCGCCTTAATATCTGCGCCGTCACGCTCGACGGTGAACTGTTCCAGCTCCCCCAGCGTCGCGCCGGTAGCCATATCGATCAGAATCGTCTGCGTTGAAAGGTTACCGTCAGCGTATGAATGGCCATGTACAAAAACAGTGGCCGTGCCGTAGCGTCCATCTGATGAGATCCGGGCCCGGCTGGGTAGCCCCGCCATGGCGATCTTGTGACGTGGCCTGAAGTCAGGACCAAAGGTGTACGCGAAGTATTGATTGATCAGGCCACCCTCGGTCAGCAGGCATAGGCCTTGCCCCGCGGCAAAGTACACCCGCTCACAGGTCAGGCCGGTTACCGTACGCGATTCATTCGGCGTGCCAATCGGCGCAAAGGCGATTTTTGCATAATGCTGATCACGGGCCACATGCTGAAACAGCACAAAGGGTTGGTCGGTTGGCGCCACAACCGGAGCCGAAGCATTGGACGCCACCGTCACCGGCTGCGAACTTGTCGTCGCTGCCCTTTCGCGCATAGCGGCCCAGGTGATCGAGCCAATCGCGAGCGCCAGGCAGAGCACACACAGCACGGCGAAGGCGAGGATGCGTGAGCGTCCGGGCTTTGCATCAGGTAGTGACGTAGGGGGCTGAGCAGCTTGTTCCGCAGCGGTGGGCGGCGTATGTGCAGGCGGTGTTTCAGATGACACCTTCGCATAGCTTCCGGCGGCATGATGTCGTTCGCTCATTGGTTTGCCTCGCGTGCCATGCGCTGCAGCACATTCCCCGTCAGGATCAAGGCAACCACCAGGGCTCCCAGAAACGACCAAACGGCAACTTCAACACTCCACCAGGTCCACAGCAGACCGAAAAGCACGGATGCAAGCAGTCGCGCGAGGCCCGTCGCAGTGGTAAGAAGGGCCAGGCCGCTCGTGCGGAGGTGCTGGGGTAGAACGTCGCTCGCCAGTGCCATCAGCACGCCGTCGGTTGCCGCATAATACGCGCCAAACAGCAACAAGTAGCCGAAAATCTCGAACAGCCCCAACGTCGGCAGTAACAGCGATGTGTACACGCCGAGCAACAATACATAGCCGCCGATAAACACGCGCATACGGCCGACCCGATCCGCGAAACGCCCTACCGGCACCGCCAGCAGCATATAGATCAGAGCGGTCACAACATACAACAACGGCAGATACCCAGCGCTGAAGCTTAGCCGTCGCTGAAGTCCCAAGTAAAGAAAACCATCGCTTAACGTTGCCAAGCTCATTGCGGTGCCAGCCAGCACCAGCGCCCGAAAACGTGGTGCCTGCAGCAGTTTAAGGGCAGCGGTAAGCGAAATATTGCGTTCGGCCTCACCTGGCGCAGGCGTCGGTGTTCGATTTGCAACAAAAAGCGTCACAATGCCGACGCCGATCAGTGCCGTGCTGAAGCTCACAATAAACACCGTATCGAAAGCGCCGGGCAGCAGCGTTAGGAGGCCAAAGGCAACCAAAGGTCCCAGCATCGCGCCAGCTGTGTCGAGCGCCCGGTGAACGCCAAAGGCCGTGGCCAGCTCTGCTTGTGGGGTACTCAGTGAGATAAGCGCGTCGCGGGGGGCGGTACGGATGCCCTTGCCGATGCGGTCAAGCAGAACAATTCCCGCGAGCCAAGCCCACGCTCCGCCTACGAGCAGAAAGCCGAGCTTGCAAATAGCCGACAGCCCGTAGCCGGCAACTGCGACCTCCTTGTGGCGGCGTGAGCTGTCCGCAATCAGCCCACTTGCTATGCGTACAAGCGCAGCGGCGCCTTGATACAAACCATCGACGAGCCCAAACTGCAGTGGAGCAAGCCGCAGGGTGAACACGAGGTAGATCGGCAGGATGGTGCTGACCATCTCGGATGAAATGTCCGTAAACAGGCTTGTGAGCCCGAGCAAGAGCACATTGCGGCTAACATGTAGGTGCTTGGTACGCGATGGCCATAGCCGTTTTCGCCACTTGAGGACTTCTCCTCCATTTTCGATTTGGTACATCAAGTGGCCCCTGTTGCTACACCCTGAACCAGGCTCCGGAAACGTGGATCGTGTTGGATGCGGGCATATTCAACATGTTGGCAGAGCGGCTCGGTCTACGATGACAAAAGGCAGACCAACAGGTGATGGTTTGGTACGTAGTAAGGCGGCGAGCTGGCTGAAGTGTACCACACAGGGCTCCTGGTCAGGAAGCAGTACTTCATCCCCGCTCAAAGGGAGGACTATATGATGACCCCTGAACACAGCACTATGCTGGTGGTGGGAGCTGAGGTCCAGACGCCCTTTGCTATCTTGTGCATCTCCGCCAACTACACAATAAGGGCACAGGCGTTCGTTGGTGTACTCGGCTTGAGGCACATGCATGTGGTGTATGATGTGCCTCATTCACTTAACAGGAAAAATAACTCCACCAACTCGCCCGGCGCAGTGCGCACCCGCACTGGCTCCAACCCTGAGACGGCTGGAGGTTCAGAAAGCGAAGAAAGCATGCCAAAGCAGAGTATGCTGCAAACCAAACGGTGTCCCCGCTGCCGGCTCCTTGCAGATCAGGGCAGCGCGCCAGGGTACTGTACCGCACACCACACGCTATGGCAGCACGAGCGTCGAGCAGTAGTGGCATGGGCGCATTGGGCATTGGCGACGCGAAACGTCGTGCTGCTGGATACGGAAACTACCGGGCTCGATAACGAGGCCGAGGTGCTTGAGCTTGCGCTGCTTTCAACACAGGGGGAAGTGCTCTTCGATACGCTTATCCGGCCACAAGGCCCGATCCCTGCTGCAGCTACCGCTGTCCACCAGATCGACGCGAGCGCCGTCGCGCACGCACCTACCTTTGGGGCTGTGTATCCGCGTCTCGTCGCGCTCCTTCGCAAGCGTTTTGTGATAGTCTACAACGCCGCCTACGACCGCCGCATTCTCGACCAAACTTGTGCGCGGTATGGCCTGCCTCCCGTCCGTCCAGCCGCTTGGCACTGCGCCATGCTTGAGTATGCCAAGTTCACTGGAGTTTGGAATGCCGCGAAGCAGGACTACACCTGGCACAAGCTGCAGGGCGGGGACCACTCAGCCCTCGGCGACTGCCGGGCAACACTGGCGACAATCGCGTGGATGGCGGAGGCGAACGGCTAACCGTGCTGGCCTTGCTGACATATTGCGCTTGCTGATGCAGCAAACATCAGCCCTGAACAATGGGTTGCTGCGACCAGCGTGACCCGAACGGCTTGGGTTCTCCCCGGATCGGGTAAGGGCTGTGGTTATGGAGGAAGCGCTTGGCCTGCTGCTTGTCTGCTGGTGTACGCAGCAACCTAAACTCTTCATCATGCTGTTGGAAGCTCGTCGAGGTTGGTCTCCTGCTCCGGGAATTGCGCGGGACTCAACATCGGCTATACTGTATTTATTCGTAGCTGCAACCACAGGAACGGGCAAAGGAGCATGATCATGCCGTTGAGTGCACGCGGAGCCATCGCACGTGTTCCAGGCGAAGCTGTCACGATCGAGGAATTTACGATCGACGATCCCGGGCCGAACGAAGTGTTGGTGCGAATTCTGGCATCGGGCGTTTGTCATACTGATCTTGGCGTTAAGAGTGGCACCTACGGTACCGAGGGCTTCCCGTTCCTGCTTGGCCATGAGGGTGCAGGCATTATCGAGGCGATTGGGCCGGGCGTAACGCAGCATCAGGTCGGCGATCATGTGATCCTGGCGTGGCGGGCACCCTGTGGTCGCTGTCGCTTCTGCCGACGGGGACAGCCTAATCTATGCGCGTCCAGCCTTAACGCTGAAAAACGGATGCGCACGCTCGATGGACAAACATTGAACCCGGTCCTTGGCATCGGCACATTCTGCACCCACACGCTGGTCCATGCCGATCAAGCCGTACCGTACGATCCGGTGCTACCGGCGGCTCAAATGTCCTTGATTGGTTGCGGAGTGATGACCGGCGTGGGCGCGGCGCTCTACGCTGCCGATGTGCAGCCCGGTACCAGTGTGGCGGTGTTTGGCTGCGGCGGTGTTGGCGACAGTGTAATCCAGGGCGCTAAGCTCGCTGGCGCAACCACGATCATCGGCGTTGATCTTGATCCACGTAAATTGGAGTGGGCCAAGGAGTTTGGCGCGACCCATACCGTGAATCCACGTGAAGGCGACCCAGTCGCCAAGATCAAGGAACTGACCGGTGGTCACGGCGTCAACTACTCCTTCGAGGCGGTCGGGATTCCAGAAACATGGGAGCAGGCGCTATGGTGCCGCGATCTCGCCGGCACGTGTATTATCATCGGTGTCGCTGGCCCCGGAAAAACTCTCACCTTCGATCCCCAACGGTTCTTTGATCTCGGCGGTCGGCTCGGCGTCTCGTGGTACGGTGATTGTTTGCCGACGCGCGACTTTCCGCTACTGGCCGAGTGGTATCGTCAGGGTCAGCTCAACCTGGATCAGCTTGTATCGCGGACGGTTACGCTGGAAGAAACCGAAGCCGCGTTTGATGCGATGAAGCGCGGTGAAACGCTGCGCTCCGTGATTATGTTTGACGCATGACCAGCGCGCTCTTCGACCTGATCAAAACGCTGTCAGAGCTGCCTGGACCGGTTGGTCAAGAAAACGCTGTTCTCGATTATGTTGAGCAACTCTGGCGTGAGGCGGGAGCCGATACGGAGCGGACAGCCATCGGCAATGTACTGGCACGCGCGGGTGGCCGTGGTCGCAAGCTCCTGCTTGTAGGCCACGCCGACGAGCTCTGCTATCTGGTGCGCGACATTGCGCCGGGTGGATTTTTGTGGCTCGCGAACGGTCAAGGCTGGGAACGCTCGACCAGCGTGCGCAACTGGTTTACCGTGGGGCAGCGGGTGCAGGTGTTGGCGCGCAGCGGAGCGCTGCCAGGGGTGATCGCCGCAGTGACAGGCCATATTGCAACACTTACCCTTGGCGAGCCGCATGAGCTCACCTGGCATGATTTCTGGGTCGATACCGGATTGTCGCGGCAGGAACTCTTGGAGCGTGGCGTGACCCCTGGAACCCGTGTGGTCTGGAATGCCGAGACTATTCAGCTTGGGCCGCATGTCGTTGGCAAAGCCCTTGATGATCGGGTACCACTCGCGGTGATTACGGAGGTGCTGCGCCGGGTACCGCGCGAGGAGCGGGCATGGGACCTGACTCTGGCTTGTACGGTTCAGGAAGAGGTTGAGGTCATCGGGGCTTCTGCGCTGGCCGCCCGCACGCGCTTCGATGCGGCAATTGCGGTTGAGATTGGTTTAGCCGGCGACATGCCGGGTGTCGTTGATCATGCCATGCCTGTGCGCCTCGGCGCTGGCCCGGTACTCGTCCACAAAGACGCGCTCGTTCACTACGATTACGCGCTGACTCGCGCTTTGGAGCAGGCAGCAGGGGACGCGGGAATTGCCCTGCAGCACGCGGTCTTCGGCTCGATCGGCAGCGATGGAGCAGCCTTTATGCGCGCGGACGTGCCCAGCGCGCTTGTCGCATTTCCTACGCGCTACACGCATAGTCCATTCGAAACAGGCCATTTGGGTGACATCGAAGCATTGATCACCTGGCTTTGTGCATTTGTGCGCGGTCATCCTGGCGGCTCTGGCTCGCAGGAGAGTTGAAAACGCTTGCGAGCCTGTCCACTGGCCGGTTTGGTACGATCCAATCCTCGCGCGAGGTAAGCTTGCCGCGCAGTGTTGATACCCTCGCGCCAGGAGTATGTGCCGGCGTTGGTTAGCCCGGCCCGCAAGGGCAGCTTCAGCGCTCCTGCATCAGGGCATGGGATTGCCTCTAGCGCTGACATACAGCGCGTACCACTCTTCACGCGTCATGGTCTGCGCTTGCTGCTCGGCAGCATGGCAGGCAGCAATACGCTGAGGGTTGATGCTCCCAACGACGGGCTGGATCATGGCCGGGTGTTTCATCAGCCAACCCAACACAATCGCTTCCGGCGTCGTTTCTTTTTCCGTCGCCATCTGCTTGACCAATGCTGCTGTTTGGCGGATGTTGTCGGGCTCCGTCTCCACCGACCGACCAGAAAATCGTCCCTGGGCGAGGGGGCCCCATGCTTGAAGCTGGATCGCTTCGGTCTGGCAGTATTCCAGCAGTCCCTCGGCAAAGTTGACCGTCACTCCCGCTTTTTGATTAACATGAATGCCCTGATCAAGCCAATGGAGATGGGCAAGGCTCAGCTCAAGCTGGTTTACCGCTAATTGATCCGGCAATGCGCGCTGCAGGAAGCGCATTTGGGCAACATTCATATTGGAAACGCCAAAGTAGCGCACCTTGCCGGTAGCCTTGAGCTGCCCAAACGCTTCCGCCACCTCGTCCGGTTCCATCAGTGGATCGGGCCGGTGCAGCAGCAGAATATCGAGATAGTCAACGGCGAGCCGTTGTAGGCTTCCATCCACGGCTTCAAGAATATGCGCTCTGGAAAAGTCGAAGCGATTGGGAATCGAACCCTCACCGAAACGGATCCCGCATTTCGACTGAATCACAATCTGCTCCCGTAACGCTGGCCGTCCTTTCAGGATGGTCCCAAAGGTTTCTTCTGCTTTTCCCCGTCCGTAAATATTGGCATGGTCAAACATGGAAATTCCGACCGACAAGGCCGTGTCGATGGCTTGCTCGGCTGCCTGGATGTCGGCCTTGGTGATTGGATCGCGGCTCCATCCACCGCCAAAGGTCATACAGCCAAGGACAAGGCGACTGGTGGTAACGCCTCGCTGTGCGAGCGGCAGTACACGCATGGGATGCTCCTTCTCCCTACAGGTTGGACGCATTATACGCGGAATACGCCGGTGCTGATGATCATAGCCGGCTATGACACACAGGCTCAATCCAGCTGTACGCAGTGCTTGTTCGTCGTCATGCGGGCGAGGTCGTTGTTCCCGCAGCCAAATTGCTTGGTAAGACTGGCAAGCGACGGAGGCCGGGAATACGGAGGCAGAAGCAGGGCGAATCGGTGCTCAGCTTTATGGCGAAGTGTGGGCCGAGGCAGGAGGCTTCCTTGTCGGTTGCGGTTCAGTCTATTATGGCATTATGTCAAATGTACTTGTTAAGTACAAATAGCGCTCAAAGGCAAGATTGACCTCCAACGTTCGCTAGCTGGTCTGGAACTATGATGCACTCTATTTACGAGGGTAGGGCAGCCAAAAATTAGGCACAGCAGCAATGATCTGGATGAGCTTAGATAGTGCTGAACTTTATGTCAAATGTACTTGTTAAGTACACTTTGTTCGCTCTTCTTGCTCGCCGGCATGCAAATGTACTGTTGAGTCGCCGGCAGTGCATGACCTGCTGCGAAAAAAGTTATTTCTTGAACCCATCATGCCGAAAACGAAGCAGAGCTGGACATACAGTCCAGCTCTGCTTTATGTCAAATGTACTTGTTAAGTACAAAATTGTTGTTTATGAGCGTAATTCTTCGACAAGCTGTTCGATCATCGGAAAATGCTTATGAATAACATAGTCGAGCAGAGCAGCGCGGTCGGCTGGTTGTAGCTGATCCGACGACTCATGCAGCTGAGCCGTCATCGCCCGCAGGGTCTGAATCGCTTGCGCCAAGGCCCGACCACTCTGGCGCGCTTGGCGACGGGCTTGCAGCTCAGCTGGAGTACCGTCTGACAGCTGGCCGGTACTGTCCCCGGTGGTTGCCGCACCCGCTGCCGTACGATTCGTTCCCGGTCCACGCCTTCGCTGGTGACTCGTACCTTCGATGTGTGGTGCGTTTGGCGCGGATGGGGAAGTGATGCTGGTTTCTTGTACCACATGCACCATGTCGCGAACCGTTTTTGTATCCAGTGCTCCTGACAACACGCCCTCGATCAACGGCTTCCGCTGCTCCTCGGACGGAAGCTGCGCAATGATCAGCGCTGCCGATTGTGTATCAGCGTGCGCATTGACCATCTGCTGAACGTCTGCTGGCGCTCGCACGAGATCGAGTTTGTTCTGGATGTAGCCTTTGCTCTTGCCAATCCGCTCGGCGAGTGAGCGAATGGAATAGCCGTTTTCATCCAGCATTAGCCGAAAAGCACGGGCTTCTTCCATAGGCGATAGGTCCTGCCGCTGCAAATTTTCGATGAGACCAATCTCGCGTAAATCAGCATCGGAATGCTGCGCCACATCACAGGGGATTATCTGGAGCCCGGCTATTTTGGCCGCCCGTAGTCGCCGCTCTCCATACACCAGCTGGTAGCGTTCAGGCTGTGTTGGATGTGGCCGAACACGAATGCGGCTGGTAAAGCCATGCGTCCGGATCGACTCGGCTAGCTCCTCCAGGTCAGCAAATTCTTGACGGGCCTGGTAGGGACTCGGCTGGATCGCCGCAATCGGAATATCCATCGGGATGGCCGGTTGATTAGAAAATGAACCGGCAAACACAGCAGCAAAATCTTCCCGTGGTTGCGTCCGGGCCTGCTGGCGATTAATCGTAAACTTGCGTCCGTTATTCCCACTCACGGCTGATCTCCTCGGCCAGCGCTCGGTATGCGGTGGCGCCGCTGCCCTTTGGGTCATACTGCAGTACCGACTGATGGCGCGCTTGACTTTCAGCAATCTTGGATGAACGCCGAATAACGGTGTTGAAGACCGGAAGATCACTGCTAAATTGCTCACGAATTTCCGACAGGAGATCGCGATGGAGCGTCATCCGAACGTCTACTTGGGTGACTAATACCCCACACAGCTTGAGATGCGGGTTGAGGCGGCTCCTGCGTACCTCATCGATTTGATCGAGCATTAAGCCCAACGATTCTACGGCCAGCTGCTCGGGTTCGACCGGAATAATCACCTCGTGAGCAGCGACGAGCGCATTGTGGACGAGGTTACTGGATGCCGGCTGCGTGTCGATAAGCACAATGTCGTACTGGGGCGCGACGGGCGCCAGGATCGACTGGAGAACGTACTCGCGGCGATTTTGCAGATGAAGTGCTCGTTCGGTCAGGCTTAGCCGAATGCTGGCCGGCACAATATCCACTCCGGCTGGGCTGGTCTGAATAACATTGTGCAGATCTTCTCGCAGCTGGGTGGTCCACAGCTGAATGGCGCCAAATAGTGTTTGTTCAGGCGCAAGTTCAGCAGGGTTGAGGCCAGCCGCACTGGTCAGACTGCATTGATGATCTGTGTCTACCAGCAATACGCGATAGCCACGCTGCCCCAGGGCAACGCCAAGGTTAAGCGTCGATGTGGTTTTGCCAGTGCCCCCTTTGAGCAGTGCAACTGCAATGATCTTTCCGAGCGGTGGAGCCGTTCGCTTTGGAGGTGGCGCTTCTCTGCCTGGCACGACACGGCCCTCCCTAAGAAATGTTTCAACATGCTCTGACCGAACCAGGCGGGCATGGCCTGTGCCTTCCGTTGGCAGCCTGCCATCCCATGCAGCTCGACGTAATCGATCATATGTTACTGAATATTGTTCTGCTGCGGCTTTGAGCGTGAGCAGATCGTCGGCGGCCATGTCCCCTCCTTGCTAACGTAGCTGCCGCCAGTGTAGCATACTCTTCACAAATTGTGAAAAATGACATTCATGATATTTCACATTCACAGAATGTGGCGTGTTCGAGGATGAATTTCGACTGCGTTCGGTAATAAGCTATCAAGTTAATCATCCATAAAGATGTTGGAGTTGAGCAGGGATAACACGGATTGACAGGAGCGACGCGGCGCGCGGACCCTGATAAGGTGTTAAGTTTTGATGCATCCATCCGTGCGCCCCAATGGACCAGTTGGCGCGATCAGGCATACTTCGTTCAGGCGACATTGATGACGTCTGCACATCGTTGGACGGGACCATTCACGCAAGTACGGAATGACGCAGCCTGCATCATCACGCCTGCCTTCTGAGGAGCGTACTCAAGCTAGGTTGGACGCATCAATGTATCAACGTTCGCTAGCAAATGTAATTGAGGGTGGTCTACATAAAGATATTAGGGGCAACATTAATGTGCTGCTTATACAAATACTTGACGTAACAGTTATTGCTGTGTTGCCCACAGATCGGGCTAGGGGTCCTCTTCATCTCTTATATTGATGCGTAGGCATAGACCTATCAAAAAGCATAACTTTGTATTGACATAAAGATACTATATGTCTAAATGGTGAGACTACGCAATAGGTATTCTACATAATGTAAAAAGACGGCGCAACAGCTGGACAGAATATCGTGACCGTATCAATGACCCTACAGCATTTTACAGCTACACTTCGTGTTTTTTTTGTTGACATAAGCATTGAAGAGCTTATACTTTTTTAGCCGCGCTGGCCATCTACCCTGCTGCATAAATTCTAAAATCTTTAACTAAAATATATAGTTGACAAGCAAGTAATTATGGGCTACACTTTGTCACATCAACGAAATTTTTACTTATTCGTTCAATTCGACAGCTGAAACGCCGTTATTACCTACTCTTCCTCCGGTGTAATGCTATGCGGCTCTGACGTGATTCAGCCGTCACCTAACACGCAGCGCATCTACGGCACGTAAAGTTTTTAGACGTGGTTGTCTTTGTGGTTTACCTGGGTCTGTATGTTGGAAACAGCAGTCACCCGGCTATGCTGCTAACAGTGGGTCGACAAACTGTGTGATCGAAACGTGCTACACCAACAGCTGTACAACATTGGTCATAAGGTGCAAAGGAACAACCTATGGGTCAACGGGTGACTCTTGGTGATATTGCACGGCAGAGCAATGTTTCGCTGGCCACCGTATCACTTGCGCTCCGTGGCAAGCCAGGCATTAACACCGAAACGCGCCAGCGCGTCCTCAATGTTGCACGTGGACTGCAGTATCGCACTCGTCCACACGTCGATCTTGTGACGGAGCCGGGGCTTCAACGGGTCGGCATGCTGATCAAAACTCGGGCTGGCGATCCACCGCACTCCAATCATTTTTACGCGCCGGTTTTGGCTGGGATCGAGGCTGCGTGCCGTCGCCATCATATCAATCTGCTGGTGGCAACGGTGCCGGTGGATACCGACAATCATCCAGAGGAGCTGCCACGCATGCTTAAGGAGGATGATCTGGATGGGCTGTTGCTCGTAGGCGCCTTTGTCGACTCGACCATTACCCGCTTGTTGGAGCGTCGGCACGTGCCCACCCTGCTGGTGGATGCGTATGCGGCAGAAAATAGCTACGACGCAGTGCTTTCCGATAACATTCGTGGCGCATGTGAGGCAGTTTCCTTTCTGATTCAAAATGGTCACCGCCATATTGGCATGGTTGGCAGCCTGCCCAATGCGTATCCGAGCTTTGAGGAGCGGCGGCGCGGCTATCGCCAAGCATTGCACGACCACGCTATACCCGAGCACTATTTTGCCGACTGCAGGCCCGAAGCAGCCGCCGAAGCCGCTGCTGATTTGTTACGCCAATCACCCCAAGTTACCGCGCTTTTCTGTTGCAATGATGCAATGGCCCTCGACGTGATGCAAGCCGCACAGGCGTTGGGTCGGCGTATCCCAGATGACATATCGATCATTGGCTTTGATAACATCGACCTGGCGGAGCATGTTACGCCGGCGCTGACGACGATGCATGTCGACAAAATCAGCATGGGCCGCTTGGCCGTCCAGCTGTTAATGTATCGCGCCGCGTTTCCAGGCGCGAGCCAGCTAACAAATATTTTACGTCCGACGCTGGTTAAGCGGGCATCCGTCCGAGCAATGCAACACGCTTAACAGCGTGGCATACGACGTCCGCCCTTGCCAAGCAATCAATGCAACGGAAAGGAGTACCGCCATCTAACAGTTGTGTGCCGGGGATGAGGGCTGGTGCATCATCATGTGTTTGGTAGCACCATTGTCCTTTTGGAGCGTAGGAATTCCTCAACGTCCGTCGCGCGTGCCGTCGGCACGCAGCCCAATGCCACGCGGCACTGGACGATCGTCGGCCACTACTCCCGAACATTCTGAATTTCGTTTACGACAAGACTTCGTGGTACAGCCCTAGTAGTTCGTAAACTAAGTTTCCTTGTATTGCTGAT
>JADDQF010000076.1 GCA_016781505.1 bacterium | reverse complement strand
TGCTGCGGGTTGGGCATTGCCGGCTGCGATCGGTTCGATGCGCCAGGCGTGCTTTGCTGAGCTGGAGCTGCTGGATTGCCAACCTGTGCATTTGGCGTAGCAGAAGCCGACGCGGCCGGCTGCGCTACAGGCGCACCGGACGCGGCAGCTGTTGGCGATGTTCCTAAGCCACTATTGCCATTCGGGCCGTCACCACTTCGCCCTGGTGGTGTTGTGCCAGCAAATGGGCTAGCTTCCTGCGCCCATTCGCTGGCAGCTGCGGCAGCCAACAATTCTTGCTGTGCCTGCCCGCTTGCCACACGCGCCAGTGCTGTCAGCTGCTGCTCATGCTGTGCGCTAGTCGCCCGGAGTTTTTGGAGGAGGCTTTGGGCTTCTCCAGACGGTGCTGCGGCGATATAGCTTAGTGTTCGCGCGTATTCCTGGGCAAGCTGGGCTACGACCTGAGCATCTACCTGCCCTGAGCGCTCGTACAAGAGTTGGGTTTCCGCAACGCGTCGTTCCGCCAAGCTCAACGATACGTTCGCCCGGCGCTCCGGCGTCGGCTGTAATTGTAGCCAAATGTTCTCGCTGCTGCGTTTCCATGCATATAAACGATCATTCGGCAAGGCACTTGCGGCAGCAACGGTGACCGAGGATAAACCGACACCAATGACCAGCAGCAGTAGCGCAGCCCATGTAGCGGCGCGCATCATTCTTGGCCCGAACACTGCTGCCCGTCGTCGCCGTCGCGCCAACACCGCCTGCCGCAGCCGCTCCCGGTTACGTTGATTGGCCGCCGGCGAAAGGCGCAGGGTACTCATTTCCCGCAGTGCAGCCGCGACATGCAACATGGGCGCTAGCTTAGGAGCAACCTGAGGGTGCCGTCGCAGCACCTTTTCCGGTTCCTCGTAGGCAAGTTGGTCAATGCAGGTATCTAAAATGCTATCGACCCGATCTGGTTGTCCCCAGTTATACAGCATAGGTGCTCTTCTTTATGCTTCTCGTGGATTGCGCGTTGTTCCCAAAATCTTCGCCATGGCGTTGAGCGCGCGATGTTGCATGGCTTTGACCGCTCCGATGGTTTGTCCGGTAATAATCGCAACTTCCTCGGTACTCAAACGTTCAACAAAGCGCAACAGCACGATCTGTTGTTGCTCAGGTGTTAGACGTTGGATCGCGGCTCGCAGTTCCTCGTGCTCCAACGATCGGTCGACAACTTCTTCAGCGGAGTAGGGTGCTGGAATGGTCTCGTCGAGCTCAACCGTTTGCCGCTTCTGTTGGCGGTAATAGTCAACCAGCCGCGTATAAGCAATGCGAAAGACCCAGGCGCTGAATGCGCGTGCTTGGGCACGCTCCGGCAACTTAAATTGGATAATTGCCTCGACCATTCGCAGGAATACCTCGCTTACCAACTCTTCTGCTACATGCTGGTCACTTGACCGGTAGTAGAAGTAACGATATAGCGGATCGGCAAAGTGCTCGTAGAGCCGATCAAACGCAAGGGGATCATGCGATTGTGCGCCGCGTACCAACGACACGATCTCCGCGTCGGATGGGAGCTCCATGCACACCCTCAACTGCTTGGCTCAATCGACACAGGGTCATTGAGTTGTTTGCATGGTTCCCCTGAATGTTTGTGTTAACCCGGGGAACTGCCAGTGACCGCACTGGGTTGCAGTATTATACAGGGTGCCGTCCCGGTTGTCGTCCGCCATAGCTCCGCCGTCGTCGTGTTCCTTGCTAGTTATATCGGTGCAAAGGCCATTTGGTAACGGGTGCTTCGCAAATATACTCCTTTTTGTCTTTAACGACAGGTGATCGGCACTGTCATGATCCTGTAACGTCACCAGGAGGATGCTGTGGTGACATAATGGTCAACCGTGGGGCTGAGCCAAATCTACATCCAAAGTCGGTGTTTTAACCTCTTGACACTCACGGAAGGGCTATGCTATGCTGGCCTCGGCCTGAAGTCCAGGCGCTGCTTGCAATCGAGCTAGAAGGATACCCTGTCGAATGAGCACTGCAATGAGCAACTATTCAATGCCTCACTGGTCTACACTCGGCGTTGGAGCGGATGCTCCGGCTACCTTAGGCACGGGTACGTCCTTTGTGCTCGGTGTGCTGAGGGTCGTTGCGCGCACCAGTGCGCCAATCGCTGGCGATGATCAGGGGAGCAGTGCGCCCAAAAGGCGGAGACACAGCAGATGATGCCGTAGCATCATAAAACAGTCTCCGACCGTGGGCCACCCAAAGCCTACGGTCGATTTGTTTTTCGGCCGTGGGCAGGTACAAGCCCACGGCTATTTGTTTTGCATCCATTGTGGCCGTAGGTGTCACTCGATCCAGTTAGACTACGATACTGACCCTTTGCAAGGCAGGAGGCTCCTATGATCATCCTGGAACCCAACGGACGACTTGACCGCCACCGGCGGCCACGCCGCTCGCTGCTGGCACTGTTCCGGGTAAAGCTGGCCCGCTTGCTCCGGTGGCGCTAGCTTTCCCGTAGCTCAAAGGAGGACATCATGCGCCTGATATGTAGCGTTGATGCCGCTAACCCGGCTCCGGTTCATGGATGAACGCCACAGCTCACTCGTTGTCGCTTAGACGTTGGGGTAATGCGGCTAAGCAACCGCTTTGCAAGAAGAGTTGGGAGATTGTTTACATGAGTGCTGCTCTTTTCGAGGTACCGGTAGCTGCGCCCGAAGCCGATCTACCGCGGGCTGAGGAAACCGCCTTGGTGATTGAGGATGTGGTCAAATACTTCGGGGACGGCCCATCCCGACGACCGTGGGCGAAGCAACCGGCCAAGGAATCCGTCAAAGCGGTTGATCATATCAGTCTCACGGTACAGCGGGGCGAAATCTTTGGACTACTCGGCGCGAATGGCTCCGGAAAATCAACGTTGATTCGGCTGATCTCGACATTGCTGATTCCGGATGCTGGCAAGATTACGGTCTTTGGCGTCGACGTCCAGCAGGACGAGAAGGCCGTTAAGCGGTTGATTAACCGCGTTTCGGTTGAGGCTTCGTTTTTCAAGAAGCTGAGCGCGGCTGAAAACTTGTTGTACGGCGCGCGCTTGTACGGGTTGCCAGTGGGCGAGGCGCGGCCGGCTGCCTTGCAGATCCTGCAACAGCTGGGGCTAAGCGAAAAGCGCTTCAACGAGCCGCTTGAACATATGTCGCGGGGTATGCAGCAAAAGGTGGCCATCGCGCGCGGTCTGCTAACCTCGCCGCGGCTCCTGCTGTTGGATGAGCCCACGACGGGCTTGGACCCCCGCTCCAAAAAGGATGTGCAGGATTTTGTGCAACGCATGCGACGGGAACATGGGACAACGGTCTTTCTGACCACGCACGATATGGATGAGGCGGATCGTCTATGTGACCGAATTGCCATCATTAATAGCGGCCGGATCGTGGCGCTCGATACGCCCCACGGCTTGAAGCAGTTGATTGGCGCGCGTAACGGCCAGGCTGGCCAGACATCGATGGAGGATGTATTTATGGCGCTAACCGGGCGTTCCTTGGATGACGACAATCTTGAAGAGCCGGAATAAGCCGGGATAACCGCAGCCAACAAGGGAAGCTGTGGCGCCGACAGGCGCCAGGGTGAGGAGCAGCATGCAGGTTCGACCAGCCCAGCCAAGCGAATATGCCGAGATTATTGCCCTGGTGCGTGCTGTGTTTCCGCGTGGAGATGCGGCCGAAGCCGTGCTCACCACGACGGTGCACAACGATCCGCGTTTCAATCCCGCCTGCCTCCGCATCGCCTCGGATGGGGGCCGAGTCATCGGCGTGCTGAACGTGATCGATCGTTTTGTGCGCTATGGCTCGGCGCAAGTGCGCTGTGCGATCATCGCGCCGCTGGCGGTGGCAGGGGAGCACCAAGGTGCGGGCGTCGGATCGGCCTTGATGCGCGACGGCCTCCAGTGGGCCAGGCAAGCCGGTTTTCAACTCTCGATGCTGTGGGGCCACACCTGGTTTTATCCACGCTACGGCTACGCGCCCGGCCTCAAGCACTACGAAGTTCGCCTGCCGACGCATCTGCAACCGCGGAATGACGGGGCGTACAGCTTACGGCACTACAATCCTGCAGATACTCCCGCCTTGCGGCAGGTGTATCACAGCGAGACGGCCGGTCTGACCTTGGCCGAGGTGCGCTCGGACGAGCCATGGGAATGGCGGCCGTTGCACCCTGACGCATTTGTGGAGGTTGCGGTGGATCCAGCCCGCGCGGTACGTGGCTATATGCGCGGCCGGCTAAGCGAGCACCGGCTGGAAATCGGGGAACTGTTCGGGATGGACACTGGTGCGGTTCAGGCACTGTTCGACCGCCTGCTGCACCTCGGTCACAGCAAGGGCGTAGCCGAGGTGCGGGTTACGGCAACCCCGCACAATCGCTGGAGCCGTCTCGCCTTTGCGCAGGGCGCACAGCTCTGCCTCAGCTCAGGCGACGGTGCTGGAATGATCCGGGTGCTGGACTGGCCTGCATTCTTGGAAACGATCTTGCCGGAGCTTGGACGCCGCATCGCAAACAGCGATTTTGTAGCACGGCGTGCACAGGTGCACATTGAAACACCGGTGGGCCGGGCAACCGTGCAGGTTGAGCATGGCCGGGTTAGCCTGAGCGCGGCGCGGTCGGCGAATGCGGTTACCCTGCCATTCCATGCGCTTGGTCCGTTGGTGACGGGATACCTGCCGATCGCTGAGCTGGTAGGCTTGCCAGGGGTATTTATCGACGGCCAGGGTACGCACGGCTTGCTTGACGTCTTGTTTCCCGAAGGCTATCCGCATTGGTCGTTGGCGGCGTACTTCAGCTAAGCAAGGACGAACAACGATGGATCGAGAACCGACCATAGGAGCCGAGCAGACGCGGCCAAGGGCTCACTAAGGAGTGCTGGATGATTGGAACGGTGGTGAAGGCCCAAAGCGGGTTTTTCTGGGTGGCGACGGAAGCAGGCACGCTGCGGTGTACGTTGCGGGGGCGTTTAAAGAAAAGCCGCGTCCCAAGCGATATCGCC
>JADDQF010000107.1 GCA_016781505.1 bacterium | reverse complement strand
AAAAGTGACACCCTTTTTGGATGACCATTCGTCGCGTGTTGCTCATGGTCTGCCGGGGATCGAGGCGAAGTACCGCAAGCGCGAAGATTAATCCTCGTCCTTGTAGCATAGGGGCACGCCGTATGTTTCGGCATCGGCATTCTCACCGTGGTAGGGGACACTACATTCGCTAATGCTGACGCGTGACATCCTCAAAGACCATGACAAAAACCGGCGTCGTCATTGCCTCGGCCTCAGTTACGTTGCGCGGCGAGATGGTCCTCATCGCTGGCGGCGAACCTGCCACGAAAGATGACCCGATCCCCGACACGCATCTCGGCTAATCGGGTGTAGAGGTCGGACGCGAATGGTATTAGCGAGTTGGTGCCACCATCTTGCACGGCATTGTGCCACGTGCCAATGGTAATGAATTTCGTTCCCTCAGGGCGAATCGTGATAAAGGCGTTGCCCGCAGCATTCGTATCTAAGCTTGCCAACGTTCCCGTCCCTCCTCAACCATCCGATCCGGCACCAGCGCCTCCAGTGCCGCCTTCCGTTTCGCGCGTTCCGTGAACGCCTGCAACTCGTTCGCTGCCTCCTGGTACGGCTGAACAAAGGACTCGACCGTGTGAATGAATGCCGCCTGCTGCTCGGGAATTGCTGCACCTTCCTCGTCTGCCACCCCTTCGTCGCTGGCTGCCTCGTCTGTCTCGGTCAGCTCGTCCTCGTCCACGATGACTGCCGCATCTGCCGCCCGCGCCCTGGTAGGCTCATCCTCGATACTCAGCGCCACGCCCACAGTACAGACCATCAACAGGGCAAATAGCACGCCACACGCGAGCAGGGTCGTGCGCATCAAGCCGCGCTTCTGCCGCGCGGGCCGTGGCTTAAACGGCCATCTCTGCGGCGCTGCGGTCGGCTGTGGTAGGACGACGAGTTGTGTCGCACAATGAGCGCAAAACCTCGCATCGGCAGGGTTCTGCGTATCACACCTCTGACAAAGCATAGCGGTTCCTCCCCACGTTCCGTAGTCGGCGAAAGGTACACGGTACACCGTTGCTCATGGCCGCTGGGCTTCTAGGCGCTCGCGAGCGGCGTACTCGTTCCGCACCGAAACCGGCGCGTAAGAGCAGTATCGGCCACACATGTGGGGGGCGTATGCGGAAAATGTGTAAGAAGTGTGATGGATGGTCGTGGACAAGCGCTCGGCGGGGGCTAGTTGGAAACCAATGCTCCGTTTGAATGTGGCTTGTTCTCTGCTGATGCCGGGGTGGTAGCACTCACCAGCGGTTGCGCAAACTGATGTTTGCTAGGCTCCGCTGGTTGTTGTGCCGATGTAGGCAGCCGCAAGGCCACCACCGGGCTGAGGAGCCATCCTACCACAATGATCCACACCGCTCCCCAGAGTTCAGGAATTGGCAACCATGGGAACTCGGGCCGGCTGAGCAGGACCAACGTGGCTGCTCCCGTGTACCACCAGAACCAGGCCGAGCGGCGTACGGCCCCGAACAGCGCTGGAATGAGCAAATATTGGGGTGCAATCCCGTGCAAAAAGACGAGCAACGCAACCGCTGACCCTTCCATCCGCTCCCACGGCGAAAACCAGCCATGGTCATCCCAGAACAGGGGTAACACGAGCATGCCGCCGTAGAAGATGGCGGGCGCAACTGGCTAGGGAAACAAGCGGCCAACCCCATACACCCCGACCCAGCCGTTATACGCAAAGACGTTCGCCAGGATACCCTCGACCCCCGCCGGCAAAAAGAAGGCAAAGCTGAGCAGCCACACCAGCAGGGCGCCCCCAAAGGCCAGGAGTGCATGCCGCCGCGGGAGCAGGGTGAGCAGCAAGGTCCAGACCTGAAACACGATCAAGTGTTTGATCAGGAGTGCCCCCGTACATAACAGCCAGATCCAGCCGACGGCTGGTCGCTGCGGAGCTTGGCTCACGAGCCAGACAGCGGTGAGGACCGGTAGCAACGCCAACGTGTCGAACTGGCCTTGAAAGCCGACGATCAGGATCGGGATCGGGTTCAGCCAGTAGGCGAGGGCGCTCCGAACACCATCATAGCCGAGCCGGGCCGCGATCAGCCCAACAAGGAGGGCATTGCCGCCATCCACGAGTGACAGAAACGAACGGACCACCAGATGGGGGAGCTGCAGCCCGTCCGCGACCAAGCTGAGCCCCAGCAGTATGACGGCCCATGGTGGCGCATAGTTGTAGCGGGTCGTTTCGGCATAGAGATTGTCGCCGTGGCGCATGATCTCCACAACCAGTTCGTAGCTCTGCTGATCGAAATTGCCATAAAAGGTGGCCGCAAGGAACAGACGCAACGCAAGTCCCACAACGCCGACAAGCACGAGCAGGGCAGGCACACGGAGGGGATGAGGCATCGGAAGCCTTCCAGTCTGAACGCATAGCTGCAATTACCAAAACGCGGTGTATGACAAGAAGTAAGGCCCCGTGTGATTCACCAACAAAGCGGCGGCAGCGAGGGATGGCGTGTGGCGAGTTGCTACCGGTAGCAGGGGCTAGACTTTCCTCTCGTCCTGCTCCGTCACGGCTCGTTGTTCGCAGCCGCATCCGGCGTCGAGTCGAGGTTCCCCATCGCGCGCCCGAGCCGGATTTTGCCTTCCAGCTGTCTGGCCTCGATATCGTTCTGCACCTGCTGCAGCTCGGCGGCGAGGCCAGTCGTGTCGTGTTCGGGCTGGAGTTCGCGCTCCTGCCTCCGCATGCGCTCCGCATCGTCCAGTGGCTCCTGTTCGGCTTCTGACATTCGTTGCTCCTCCTCATCCTGCGGCTAGGCAGCGTCGTTCGGGCGTAATCGCTGTGATCGTTAGCATAGGTCAATGCGCTGGGGATGACAAGGGGTTTGGACGGTGATTCGCCCAGGCTTTACACTAGTCATGCCCATAACTCGCTCTATCGTCCGCTTCTGACCGCGCGGCTTCGGCCCGCGGTCTCGACGTTTAAGGATTATTGGAAGGGTGTGAATCTGTGGATGGTTGCCCACCCACGGACCCCCACGGGAACAGTTTCGGGTGGAAGCGAATTGGACCAAGGAACGAGGCAGCCGCATGGGAAGCTGTGCTACACTACCGGACCCAACCGGACGGAAGGCCCCACCAGTATCGCACTGACACTGGTCATTTTGTGCTGTTCGGCGGGTGGACCTATGGCCAAATGTTGGTCGTGAGCTAGCGCGGAGGATAACCGATGCAAATTGGACTTGATTGGGGCACCACGAACTCCAGTGTGGCGGTCTACGATGGTCGTCGGGTGCAGCTCGTCGCGCTTGATACGGTGAACGCTGTGCCCCACGTGCTGCGCTCGGCGCTCTTTATCAGCCGCGAGGGCTCAGTTTCCCTGGGCCGTGCCGCCATCGACCGCTACACCGAGGGCAATGTTGGGCGTGAAGTTGAATACAAGCGCGTTTACATCGGCACCACCGAGCTGACGTTTGCCGATATCGGAACCGTGCAGCAAGCGCTCTTTACCGAGATCGACGCCAACGCGCCGGGCAGATTGTTTCTGTCGATCAAGCTGGCGTTGGCCGACCCCACGTACACCGGGACGCTGGTCTTTGGCGCTCGGTGGACTGTTGAAGAGCTGGTCGCGCTGATGCTGCGGTGGATTGCAGACCGGGTGCGCGAAGAAACCAACGCTCCGATTACCGAGATCGTGATCGGCCGGCCGGTGCATTACTCGACGGATAGCCGCAACGACCACACCGCGATCACGCGCATGCGTGCGGCGGCCGAGCTGGCTGGACTGCCCCATGTTCAGTTTCTGGCTGAGCCGACCGCGGCGGCACTGACTTATACGCAGCGCAGCCGGCGCGACCAACATGTGCTTGTGTTTGATTTTGGCGGAGGCACCTTGGATGTCACGATTACGCGAATCGCGCCTCAGGGCCAGCGCACAATTCTGGCGACCGATGGCGTGCCGGTAGGCGGCGATCTGCTGGATCAACGGGTGGTGATGGGCAAGCTGCATCCCCACTTTGGCGCGGGCGCTGAGCTTGGCCCCCGCCGTTTGCCGCTGCCTGCGTTTTTGCTGGATCACCTTGCAGGGTGGCAGAGCATCGTCGAGATGCATACGCCGCGAACATTGGAGATCATCGAAGAGGCGATCTACAGCGGCAACCGGCCACAACAGCTGCGTGCTCTGCGATCATTGGTCCGCGAGAACTATGGACTGCCCTTGTATGAGATGGTGGAGCGGGCCAAGCGCGAGCTGTCGGAGGTGGCGGAGACGCAGCTCAAGATGGATGCATCCGACATTCACTTTGTTGAGCCGCTGGCTCGCTGGGACTTTGAACGGCTGATTGGTCCGGATGTGCGCAGCATCGACGCGTGCCTTAACCGGGCGCTGGCGGCGGCAGGACTTGAGCCCCGGGAGATCGATGTGGTGCTGCGCACGGGCGGCTCGTCCCGCGTGCCGCGCTTTGTGCGGCTCCTGGAGGAGAAGTTTGGGACGGACCGGCTGTATGACGACGGGGAGGGAATTTTTACATCCGTCGCCACGGGGCTTGGCATGGTCTTTTCCGATCCGCAGGTGCGCCACCAACTGGTAGCCGATGGCCACCTGGGATAGCAGCCAGACATGGTCGCTGCCCAACGACCCGACGGGGAACGACATGCGTTGTACCTGCACGGGGTCCTTGGGCAGCTGCTTGGCGAGCCTGCTCAGCGTGCCGTGTTGTTCGGCCCGTCGTTGGCGCCCAGTCGGCGGGCAACGCTTGAACGGGCTTCGGCGTCAGGCGGCAGCTTGTCGATATCGACCACACTGCCGCTTGTAGCCTCCAAATCGTCGCGGTCAGGGCGCATGCTCATACGGTCGACGCGCAGCTGGGCTTCTTGAATCAGGGCCTCAATGTCGGGCCGGGCATGAGCCTGGCCGCGCTCCTGCTGCAGCGTTTGCAAATCGGCCAGCTCTTGTTCAAGCGTCCGGTTGGCCGCCGCGAACTCATCGCTGTCCGTGCCATAGGTGAGGCGCTCTTCGACATAATCCTGTAGATTGTCCATGCCGTCGCCTCGGATTGGTCGTCCTTCTGTCATGGCCAGCTCCTTTGCTCGGCTTACTGGGTGTGCGCCTTAGACGCGGTCCCACACCTCTTGCAATTCGCCCAGGTTGCCGATCCCACGCTCTGCGTCGGGACCCATAGCACGCTTCAATGCGCCAAAAAAGCTATGGACCGCCGCGTCGACCCACGGATCATCCGGCGTTTCATGCGCTTCCTCGGCGACCTGCTCATAAAACGCCTGCTTCGGCCAATCATGTATGAGCGCGGCCATGCTGGCAAAGCGACTGACAAAGTCACCGCCCCACATCATCTCTTGCACCTGAACCTCGGGCGCCTCGCCAAAGCGCACGGTCTGCTTCAGCTCGTCCATGATGGTGCGATCATCAACTTCATACGTCCTCTGACGCAGCGCATTGAAGACGGCGCGAGTCCACTTTTCACCTTCATTGCGTGATGGGAAATGGCCCAAATTGGTCACATCGTTGATGAAGCTGTCGCGGTCAGCCGACAACGGTGTTGCGCCCGCGCCGCCTGGAGTATCAGGGAAGACCTGCGGCGGCGACTCTTCCAGGATGTTATCCATTTGTTCAACCGTATAGTTTGTCCGGGTGAGGTCCCGCGTTGGCGCATTATGGCCTTTCGTCATCGTGGTTTGGTTGCCGAAATCGGAGTCGCCGTGACGTTCCATCTCCATACGCGCGTCCGGCCCGGTAGCGCGCACCACTGAGTCTGGCCGATACGCGACTGGTGGCGGTAGCTTGCCACTTTCTGCTGCCTCTTCGATGCCCGACGTTCGCACCGGGTCCATGCCGCTATCCTGGGGTTCGGCTTGGGCCTGGCCTTCGGTCCCGCTACCGCCGCCGCTGACCCGGTTGTTAAACACACCCGCATCTTCGCCAATATTGGTGGTCCCCTCATTCTCGGGATCGGGCTGCGTGCCTGGCTGATCGCGATCACGTTCAAGAGGGTGTTTGTGTTGTGGCATGCTGCACATCTCCTTGTCGTCGAATGTTGACGGCAGTACAGCAACCTGGATGCCAACGTGACGTGTAGGCCCCGAAGCAACTGCTGCACAGTGTCAGGGCTCCGTCGAGTCAAGCAACGGACTGAGCTGCTGCAGATCGGTAATCACTGGGCAATCAAGGCGTGATGGTATGCCGGAGCGATCCAGCAGCACGGGCCGGATGCCAGCCGCCCGCGCCCCGCGGACATCGGCGTAATAGCTGTCGCCAACATGCAGAGCCTCGTGCGGTTGCACCCCGCTGCGTTGGAGCGCCAAACGGTAGAACTGGAAGCTGGGCTTGCAAAAGCCAATGTTGCCCGAGCCCAGCACGAAATGCAGATACCGCGTCAGGTCGTGACTATGCAGAATCGCTGGCAGGGTTGGCCCCCAATCCGAGACAGCGCCCAGCACGAAGCCTCGACCGTGCAAATCGGCTAACACGCTGCTCACCTCGGGAAAGGGCTGCCATGCGGCTGGCTGGCCATACCACGCAATAAGCTCCTGGGCTAGCTGCGCATTGGCATCCGCAACATCCAACAAGGCGAAGACATGCTGGTAGTAGCGTACCCACAGCGCGTGAATGGTGTGCGGATACGCCCAGTCATCGGTGAGCGTGTGGTAGCGCGCCATGAGTTCGGCATCGGCCGTATGCATGGCGGCTTTGACCTGCTCGCCGTCGCGGAAGTGACCATGCGCTGCCAAGAATCGGCAACAATACTCAGCTGTTGGCAGGGCTGGCCGCAGCAGGGTATGGCCAACATCGAAAAAGATCGCCTTAATCATTATGAGCTTTACGGGAGAGTGTCATCTTAGTGAATTTAATGTTAAGCGGTGCTACCGCACTTCATGTACCCGCATCAGCAAACTATCAAGCTATGGAGATTGACTTGCGCTGCTACCCTTGTGTATGCTCCATCGCAGCGAGCAGTGGGGGCAGGTCCGCCAGGTCGTGGATCAGCGGCACGTCCAGCAGTGGCCAGGTTCGGCGGCGCCAATCGATCATCAGCGCTGCCATGCCAACCGTGCGCGCCGCGGACATCCGCGTAATAGCTATCGCCGACATGCACGATGTCGCTGCTGGTCACGCCTGCTCGTTGAACCACGAGCTGATAAAATTGCGGTGAAGGCTTGGCAAAGCCCATTACGCCCGACACCACGGCCCAATCCAGGTAGCGCGACAAGCCGAGCGTGTGCAAAATACGCGGCAATCCAGAGCCCCAATCCGAAGCAATCCCGAGGTGATAGCCCTGTTGCTTGAGGAGTGCGAGGGTGTTAAGCACAGCGGGATACACGCGCCAGTTGGTGGGCGCAAGATACCGGTCGATGATCGTTTGTGCATCGTCCGCGCTCGCCACCACACCGAGATCGTCCAGCAGCTGGACATAATACCGGTGGTACAAGCGCAGAATCCGCTCATCCGCTTCCCAGGTATCGCTCAGCGGCCGGAAATAGTCTTCCAGAAAGAGCTGCTCCGCCCGGTGGTGCGCTTGGGCAAGCAGGGCGCCGTCAGGCACGATATTGCGCTCGGCCAGCAGCGCCGTCACAATCTCGGGAGCATCCTCCACCGAGTCGATCAGCGTGAAGCCAACATCGAAGGAAACAGCGGCAAATCGACGAGTACGGAACATAGCCACAGCATACCAAGCCGAGTGGGTCGTACGCAAGCAGGAGCAAACGCTCCGCACGGCCGGCTGGCACTCGGTATAATACTCCGCCGACGCGCCATGCACGCGCACAATGTAAGGAGACGTTGATGGAATTTTTCAAAAGCGTGGTCGACATCTTTCTGCACCTCGACACGCATCTGAACGCTGTTGCCGGCACCTATGGCACCTGGACCTATCTGTTGCTGTTTCTGATTGTGTTTTGTGAGACCGGTCTCGTGGTTACACCCTTTCTGCCGGGTGACTCACTTTTGTTTGCTGCCGGCGCTCTTGCAGCAATTGACGGCAGCCCCATCTCGGTCGGATTTTTGTTTGTGTTATTGGTGGTGGCGGCCATCGCCGGCGATACCGTCAACTACTGGGTCGGCAATTTCGTCGGGCCGCGCGTTTTTCACCAGCAGCGCATCCCCTTTCTGAAAAAAGAGCATCTCGAAAAAACCAACCGCTTTTATGAAAAATACGGTGGGAAAACCATTATTTTGGCCCGTTTCATTCCCATCATTCGTACCTTTGCGCCGTTTGTGGCCGGCATCGGCTCCATGAACTATGCCCGTTTCATCCTGTATAACGTCGTCGGCGGCATTGTGTGGGTGGCGCTGTTCCTGTATGCCGGCTATCTCTTCGGCCAGTCGCCCATCGTCGAGCACAACTTCACCCTGGTAATTCTGGCGATCATTGCGATCTCGCTGGTCCCGCCGGTGATCGAGTTTGTGCGGTCGCGCCGTTCCGTTGGAGCAGCGTCGTAATCTCCTCCATACGAGCCCGCTTGTCAGCAGTGAAGCGGTCTGGTATGCTCACTGCGCCGCCTCCAGGTAGCCAAGCGGTAGGCAACGGATTATGCAGGAACTGGTTCAAGAGCGCGTTGCAACCTTGGGTGCTCGTGCGTGGCCGTTTGCGGTCACGATTGCCATGCCGGCCTTTAACGAAGGACATGGCATCGCGCAGGTGATCGCGGCCGTGCGCGCTCAGGTGCCGGACGCCGAAGTGCTGGTTGTGGACGATGCCTCATCCGACGACACAGCCGCGATCGCGGAAGCAGCCGGAGCACGCGTGATTCGCCATCCGTACAACAAGGGCAATGGCGCCTCGGTCAAAACGGCTATTCGCAACGCCCGGGGTGATGTGCTGCTGATCATCGACGCGGACGGCCAGCACAATCCGGCCGATATCACCCGCTTGTTGGAGCGCATGGAGCGGTACGATATGGCCGTCACCGTGCGCTCGCACGCCTCGCACGCTTCCCGCGCGCGCGGCCTGGGCAACTGGCTAATCGCACGCTTTGCGTCGTATGTGGCCGGCATGGAGTTCGCCGATCTGACATCCGGTTTTCGTGCGATGCGGGTCGAGGTCATCCGCGAGTTTGTGCATCTGCTACCCAACCGCTACTCATGGCCAACGACCAGTCTGTTATGCCTTGCCAAGGCCGGCTACTCGATTGCGTTCGTGCCGATCGACGCTCGCCCGCGCTCCGGAGGCAAGAGCGGCCAGAAGCTGCTGCAGAACGGCTTTAAGTTTCTAACCATTATCATGCGGATTGTGATGCTGTTCAGTCCGCTGCGCGTCTTTTTTCCCGTCAGCCTCATCATGTTCACGCTGAGTCTCCTCGCCTATCTGGCCAGCGTCTTTTTCGGCACGGGTGGCTGGCTCAAGATCCCCAATGCGACGGATGCCCTGTTTGTGGGCGCGATTGTGGTTTTTATGTTTGGCCTGCTGGCTGAGCAGATTGTGGCCCTGGGTCTTGGCGGGCGGCGCGACCGATGAGTCGCCTGCGACCGTTGCTGCGGCTTGGGCTACGGCTGCTGGGCCCCCTGCTGCTGGTCTACTTTCTGTTCACCATCGACGATCCGCGCCTGATCTGGCAAACGCTGCGGAACGCTAATCTGTGGCTATTCGGGCTGTCGATCCTGCTGGTCGTGCCCTTTTTTCTGCTTAAGGGCCTGCGCTGGCAATACATTCTGCGCGCTTGGGGCGTGCCGCTGCCGCTGGGAGAAGCCACCGCGCTATATGTGATCGGGATTTTCCTGGGAGTGGTCACGCCCGGTCAAGCGGGAGATGCGGTTAAGGCCTGGTATGTGCGGAAGCGTGGCTATCCACTGAGCACAGGCCTGGCCAGCGTGGTCGTTGATCGGCTCTTTGATGTCGGGGTGATGGGGCTGCTGGCGGCGAGTGGGCTCTACTTTTTCTGGGATATTCTGCCGGGTGGCCGGCTGCTGAATGTGCTGGTTGTGGCCGGCTTGCTGCTGGTGGTGCTGGTGGGCCTCACGCTGGCCGGAAGCCGTCGGCTGCGAGCACTGGTGTTTGAGCGCGTGCTGCCCCGGCTTTTGCCGCGCACGCTCAAAGCCAAATTAGCTGAGCGCTTAGCGGCAAGCGGATCGGGTGGGGTGCGTGGGCTGCATCTTGCGCCGCGTGACATCGCGCTGGTTACGGCGCTCACGATTGCCGGCCTGGTCTGGACCTTTATTCGCGTCTACTTGTTGTTTCTGGCCGTTGACACGCATATCCCGATTGGACCATTTATTGCGCTGGTCGCCATTCTGTCGCTGGTGCAGCCCGCCACACCCGGCGGTGTTGGCGGCCGCGATGCGGCGCTCGTGCTGGTGCTGAGCGCGCTGCTGCAGATCGACCGCGATCAGGCCGTTGCGCGGGCGCTTTCGATCTCGGTGCTGTTGCTGCTGCTGAATGTGGAGAATGTGCTGATCGGCTTTGTGCTTTCGCTGCGCTATCCGCTGGCTGATATGCGCCAAGAAGCGTTAGGCGAGTCGGCCCTCAGCCCCGGCGAGCACATTTAATTTCCCTCAGCGCGGCTGTGGGGCTGCGTCTGCCTGTGCTTACCGCTCCGAGCTTTACTGCCCCCACGAAAGCCCGGAGTTCGCGTCGAGATGCCCGTTGTTGGTGAGCGGGGTTGCTTGCCCGCCGCTGATGGTGCCGTTAGCTTGGGTAATGGGCAGCACATACAGGTCGGTGCCGGCATCACCCACATGCACAAACGCCAGCTGTGTTCCATCGGGCGACCACGCCGGTGCGCGGGCAACGCCAAGATTGGTCAGGCGCACGGCCGAGCCGCCGATGCTGGGATGAGGAATAACCCAGATATCGGTGTTGCTTTCAACCCGGGCGGCAAAGGCTAGCCAGCGGCCATCCGGCGACCAGGCCGGATCATAGGCGTTGTCCGGAATGCCGGGATAGGGCTGCTCCGCCGCAGTCTCGGGATCAAAGAGCCTGATTTGCTGCGGCCCACCGTCGCGCGGCACACGGGCAAAGGCCAGCAACGAGTTATCCGGCGCCCAATCCGGTCGATGCAGGTCAGCATTCTCGGCTTGCACCAAAAGATCATCATTGGTGGGCTGACGCTGGCCTACGAGGCGCAATGGGTAGCGATAGATCGCCAGCGGATATTCCGTGAGGGGCTCGGTAGACGGCGGCGCAACCTGCGAAAGAAACACAAGCTCGGAGCCATCAGGCGTCCAAGTTGGCGCGCTGGCCCACACCACCTGATGCATAAACTCCTGGCTGCGGGGTGTGGCTTGACCGCCGTTGAACGTTACCTGAGTTGGCAGACCACCATTCGCGTTCAAGACATAAATGTCGGAATAGCTTTCTTCGCGGCGCACAAAGGCAATCCGGCTGCCCTCAGGTGACCAGGCCGGATCGCGGGTTGTGCCATCCTTGGTTATCTGCCGCGTGTCGGTGCCTTGGTACAGGTACAGATTCCCGTCTTGCACGAACAGCAGCCGGCCCTTGATTGGGACGCCGGATTGAATGGAAACGGGACGGGCGGTAGGTGTGGGCGGTAGCTGCGTGGTTGGGTCCGGGGTTGAGCCAAACGAACAGGCCACCAGCGCAGACCCGATGAGCAACATCCAGACGATGCGGACGAAAAGGCGGTTCATGTGCGATGCTGTGGCCCGTCAATCAGAATGCGGCGGATACGGTCCAGCATGGGTAGCCGCAGGCCAGCCGGCAGCCCTTGCAGATCGCTGGTGCTCCATGTCGGCACAAGCGCGCGCAAGGCGGCCGGCGCGACCTGGAAGGTCATGGGCGTCATGCCGATCGCATCGCCATCAACCTGCACCTCAAGTGGATCGACGCCGCTGATATGAACTTCACGGGCACGGTAATAATCCATGTCTGGATTGAGATTATACCGCCTAAGGAGAATACTGAGAATATGCAGGGGCGCGGATCGCACATCCTGGCCCTTGATCACGGCAACGTCGAGCAATCCATCGGTCAGGCTGGCGTGATGCGTGATCTGCAAAAAGCCGCCGTACAAGCGGCTATTGCTGATCACAACCATCAACACCCGGCCGCGTACCTGCCGCCCGTCAATCATGATCCGAACCCGCTTGCCACGAATATCGCGGGCGGTTAAAACCGCTTGGACGATATAGGCGAGCAAGCCGAGCTTGCGCTTAGCCGCGGGATCGACAGCGCGCGTCACGGCGGCGTCGAAGCCAACGCCCGCCATCAGCAAAAAGTAGCGATCGCCCGCCAAGCCGAGATCCAGCTCGACGATGTTGCTCATGTCGATGCTGGCGGCAGCCGCATCCGGCCGCAGAGGCAACTTAAGCTCGCGCACCCAAACGTTGCCGGTGCCCACCGGCAGAACGGCCAGGGCGGCGTTGGTGCGGGCAATGCCGTTAACCACCTCGTTGACGGTTCCGTCACCGCCGGCTGCGACCACCACATCGTAGCCCTGGGCCGCGGCCTCACGCGCCAGCTCGATCGCATGGCCGGCATAGGTCGTGGGCGTAACGTCCACTTGCCAGCCCCGCGCCCGCCAAACTTTCAAGGCCGCGCTGATCCTGCCGATGTCCTCGGCATTGCCGGCGCGCGGGTTGAGCACGATGCGCGCACGCACCGTTTCCGGATGTACCGCTGGGATGGTCGCTTGTTCGGTCACTCCTCGTCTTCCTGCAGGACCGCCATCCGGAACATGGGCGTGGCAGTGTCAAGCGGGGTGTCAATCCAGCCGCGGCGGAGCGCGTAAATCACTGCCTGGGTGCGGTCGTTGAGCGACAGCTTGCGCAAGATCGACGAGATATGATTCTTGACGGTTTGGGTGCTGATGCTCAGCGTATCGGCGATCTCCTTGTTGGCGCTGCCGCTGGCAATCCTTTCCAGGACCTCGATCTCGCGGTCGCTGAGGGGCGAAAAGAGCGAAAAGTCGACGTCGGCCTCGGTTGTCACGCCCCGATTGAGGTCGCGGAACTGCGACAAGATGCGCTGCGCAACCTTGGGCTCGTCAAACATAACTTCGTTGATCACATACTCGCCGCGGGCCACGCGCCGAATAATTTGGGCGAGCTGGACCGAGCTGATCTCTTTGGAATAGTAGGCCGCAGCGCCCGCGCGCAGCGCGTTAAAGGCTTGCTCATCGCTTTCATGCATCGACAGCATGACCACGCCCAGGCTGGGGTAGGTGCGGTGGATCTGGCGGGTCAGCTCAAGGCCGTCGATGCCCGGCAAATTGAGATCGACCAGCATCACGTCCGGCGGTGTGACACTGACAAATTGGAGCGCTTCTTCCGCCGAGGCCGCATCGCCGACCACTTTTAGGTCATGTTCTTCTTGCAGACTGTAGCGAACGCCTTGTCGAAATAGGGGATGATCGTCAACGATCAGGATATTTATGGTGCGGTACATGCAGGAGTGCCTCTTCCGGTTTCGGCTAGCCAGCGTTCAAATGCGGCAACAGGATCGGCTAGCCCAGAAAGCCCTGCCGCCGCTAAAACTTGATGCGTCAGTACGAGCGGCAGCCCGACCACACATGTGTAAGATCCAGTCACAGACTGAACCAATTGTCCGCCAAGTCCTTGAATGCCGTACGCGCCGGCCTTGTCGAGCGGCTCGCCGGTTGCCACATAGGCGCTGATCTGCGTTTCCGTTAACGGTGCCATCTGAACCAGCGCAACATCAAGCGCAAGCTGCAGCGCCGGAGTGTTGTCGGTCACACCCACGGCCACGCCCGTGTACACCTGATGGGTGCGTCCGGCCAGGCGGCGCAGCATACCCTGCGCTTCGGCAGCGTCACGCGGCTTGTTGAGCACGGCATCATCGATCACCACAATGGTGTCAGCGCCCAGGATGACTCCCGCAGCGCCCTCGGCTCCAGCCGCCGTTACTTTGCGCCACGCCAGCAGGGTTGGATGGTGTTGCGGGGGGAGCGGAAACGCTGGCAAGTGGGCTGCAAGCTCGCGCGCCATAAACCGAGCCTCGTCCTCACCCTGCGTTGGCCAGACGCGGAAGTTCGGCGTGAGGTAGCGCAGCAATTCGCGGCGCCGCGGCGAAGCAGAAGCTAAAATCAAAGGCTGTGGAGGTTGCGTCATCTGAGCCACGTTTGACCGCCCTTCTTGCCTGCCGACGTGGCCGAATCATAGCATCTTTTCAATATGACAAGGTAACTATTGGTTATGGTTCTTTGCGGTGCGGCCGGCCGTGCCAAAAAGATACTTAATCGGTCCATCCGGCGCCGCACCCAGCAACTAAATGGCGCGTACCATGGTCTTGCGTTGCTTTCAGGGCGGCCAGTCCATCAAGTCCCTTGCCACCGGACGCGATCCGGTCAACGGCTTGTGCGGCGCAAAAAAACGCACCACACGTCGGCTGCGTGAAGTGCGCGGTGTAGATGACGCCGTGACGTTGTGCGCTAGCGCCGTGGGGCACATTAGGTCTCGCCGGAGGAATCCGCTGGATCGGCCAGTGGTACACGGCCGTACAAGTAGGTCAGCTCTCCCAACCAGCGGGCATTCTCGGCATTGAGCTGTTCCGGCAGCACGCGCCAGCTCCAGTTGCCGGTCGGCCGCCCGGGCATATTCATCCGCGCTTCCGAGCCGAGGTTGAGCACGTCTTGCAGGGGAACGATGGCCGTATCGGCTACCGACATCAGTGCTACCCGAATCAAGTCCCACGCGATGGTGTCGCCGTGCAGCCTGAGGTAGTGTTGGAGATGCGTCTTGGCTTTGGCGTCGAGCGAATGCCACCAGCCGAGCGTGGTGTCGTTGTCGTGGGTGCCGGTGTAGGCCACCAGATTGCGGTGGAAGTTGTGCGGCTGATACGGATTGGCCGGCGTATCGCCCCAGGCAAACTGGAGCACGGCCATACCGGGCAGCCCCAGCTCATCGCGGAGTGCATCGACATCTGGGGTAATCAGGCCCAGATCCTCGGCAATAATCGGCACCGGTCCAAGCTCACGGCGGAGTGCTTCAAAGAGCGCCATACGTGGCCCCTCAACCCAGCGTCCGTTGAGGGCAGTCTCTTCCGCGGCCGGCACTTCCCAGTATGCGGCAAAGCCACGGAAATGGTCCAGCCTGACAATATCAACCAAAAAGAACGTGACACGAAAGCGCTCGATCCACCAGCTGAAGTTGCGCTGCGCCAGCACATCCCAGCGGTACAACGGGTTGCCCCAGCGCTGCCCCGTTGCGCTGAAGTAATCCGGCGGCACGCCGGCAACCACC
This sequence comes from bacterium, assembly GCA_016781505.1. Classification (GTDB taxonomy): domain Bacteria; phylum Chloroflexota; class Chloroflexia; order Chloroflexales; family Kallotenuaceae; genus LB3-1. Next base: position 4,079 of record JADDQF010000107.1, on the reverse strand, counting down.
GTCGGATTGCCCTGCGCATCAAGATAAAAAAGGTCAGGATTGGCCCACACATCGGCGCTGTCGTAGGCGACAAAGATCGGAATATCGCCAATAATCTGGATATCGCGCGCGTTGGCGTACTGCTTCAGGGCTTGCCACTGATCGAAAAAGATCCACTGGAGAAATTGCTGGAAGCGCACACGGTCGGCGAGCTTCGACTGCCACTCGCCTACTGCTGCTGGCTCGCGCTGGGCGATGGCCGGCTCCCACTGGTTCCATGGCGCGCCGCCATGCGCTTCTTTGAGCGCAGCAAACAGGGCATAGTTGTCCAGCCAGCGCGACTGATCGTTGTGGAACGCTTCAAATGCACCGCGCTGCGCGGCCGAAGCGTTGGCCGAAAAGTGGGCATACGCGGCTTGCAATGTGGCCATCTTCCACTGGATGACCGGACCATAATCGACGTGGCTGGGCGAAAAATCGGGAGCGTGCTCGAGCTCAGCCTGCGGGAGCATCCCCTCCTGGACCAGCTGCTCAAGCGAGATCAGCAACGGATTGCCCGCCATCGCCGAAAACGAGGCATAGGGCGAGTCGCCGTAGCCGGTGGGGCCGAGCGGCATGATCTGCCACCGCCGTTGTCGAGCCGCGTGGAGCCAATCGACAAACTGATACGCGCCCCGACCAAGGTCGCCGATACCGCGGCCCGGCAGCGATGTAGGATGGAGCAAGATGCCACTTGCCCGTCTATTGTACATAACCGCTTCCCCTTATCAGTGAATGTCGAGCCATGATACCGCACTTTGCATACCAAGCAACGGTTGGCTGCGCTGCTAGTCCCCCCGCTGTTCCGCTCTTCCCAGCCCCTTTCCGATTGTGTCCGGCTGATCGCTGGCACTCAAAATGATGCTAGGATAGGTAGTCAACCAGCACGGCTGCGCCGTACCTTGGGCAGCCTGCTTGTAGCACCAATGCCATCATCGGCAGCGGGAGGAGGACCATGGCTTACTCTACCAATACCATTGCCAGCGAAGCACTGCAGTCCAGCGCCATGCCCGGCGAGGAAACGCGCATCGTGATCGGGAATGTGACGCCGCAGATTGATTGTGGACGCTTCCCGGTTAAGCGCATCGTGGGCGAGACCGTGACGGTGGAGGCGGACGTTTTTCGCGACGGGCACGACCAGATTGCCGGGGCGGTGCGTTATCGCCAGCGTGGAGCCCGCGAGTGGCAGGAAGCACCCCTAACCTTTGTGGATAACGACCGTTGGCGCGGCAGCTTTGCGCTGGAGGAGGTCGGCAGCTACGAGTTTACTGTGACCGCCTGGACCAATACGTTTGGGTCGTGGTTCCGCGATATGCAGAAGCGGGTCGCCGCCGGGCAGGATGTGCGGAGCGAGCTGCTGGAAGGGCGGCGGCTGATCGAGGCGGCGGCTGAGCGTGCCACAGGAGCCGACCAGCAGCGGCTGCAAAGCGGTCTGCGGGAGGCTGCGACCGAGGATGTATCGGCAGCGCTGGCAGTGATGCTGGACGACGGGTTTGCCGAGGTGGTGCAGCGCTACCCGGATCGCAGCGCGGCGGCGATGTCTGCGCCGCTTCTGGAGGTCAAGGTTGACCGTGAGCGGGCCGGCTTCAGCGCGTGGTATGAGCTTTTCCCGCGGAGCTACAGCACCACGCCGGGGCAGCATGGTACCTTCCGCGATGCCGCGCGGCGCCTGCCGGCCGTGCGCGACATGGGCTTCAATGTGATCTATTTGCCGCCCATTCATCCGATTGGCCGCATCAACCGCAAAGGGCGCAACAACACGCTGGTAGCCGAGTCGGGCGATGTGGGCAGTCCTTGGGCGATCGGCAGTGCCGAAGGTGGCCATGATGCGATTGCGCCCGAGCTGGGGACGGAGGAAGATTTCGCGTTCTTTGTTCAAACCGTGCAGGAGCTCGGCATGGAAGTTGCGCTGGACTTTGCGATCCAGTGCGCGCCGGATCATCCCTGGGTCAAGGCCCATCCCGAGTGGTTTTATCAGCGCCTGGACGGCACCATTCGCTTCGCCGAAAATCCGCCCAAGAAGTATGAAGATATCTACCCGATCAACTTTTACGGGCCGCATCAGGCCGACCTGTGGAATGAGCTGTTGCGGGTGGTGCGGCTGTGGGTTGGACGCGGCGTGCGGATCTTCCGCGTAGATAATCCCCACACCAAGAGCGTGCCGTTCTGGGGCTGGCTGATCGGAGAGATCCAGCGGGAAGATCCGGGTGTGATCTTTTTGGCCGAGGCCTTCACCCGTCCCAAAATGATGCAGGCGCTGGCCAAGGAAGGCTTTACCCATAGCTACACGTACTTCACCTGGCGCAACACCAAGTGGGAGCTGACCGAGTACCTGACCGAGCTGACCACAACCGAGATGGCGCAATACTATCGGCCCAATTTTTGGCCGAACACGCCCGACATCCTGCATGAGTTCTTGCAGCATGGCGGCCGTCCCGCCTTTAAGCTGCGCTTTGTGCTGGCCGCGACCATGAGCGCGAACTATGGCATCTACAGCGGCTATGAGCTGAGCGAAAATATACCGGTGCGACACGGCAGCGAAGAATATCTGGACAGCGAAAAGTACCAGGTTCGTCAGCGCGAATGGGAGCAGCCCCACAGCATCGCGCCGTTTATCTCGCGCGTCAACCAGATTCGCCGGGAGCATCCCGCGCTGCAGCAGACCAACAACATTCGCTTCGTGCACACCGACAGCGAGTCGATCATTGCCTACGTGAAGCAATCGCCGGATCGGAGCGATACCATCTTGACGGTGGTCAATCTCGACCCGTTCAGCACGCGGGAGTGTCAAGTCTATGTGCCGGCCTGGGAGCTAGGCTTGCCGACCGGCGGCGCTCCCTTTGTGGCCGAGGATCTGCTGACGGATAGCCGCTATACCTGGCACGATGGCGGTAACTATGTGCGCCTTGATCCACGCCACGAGCCCGCGCATATTTTGCGGCTGAGCCCGGAGGGTTTCCGATGACCGAGTTGCCAACTGCGGCAGTGCAGGCGGTCATTCCTGAGCTCGATAGGGAGTGGCTAAAAGCGCGGCGCTGGTTCAGCAGCAAGGGCCAGACAATCGCGGCGATTGAGGTGACCGATTGGGGAGCGCTGCCCTTGGCGGAGCCCGGCGTGTTGGCGATTGCACTTGTGCACTACCAGTCCGGGCGGTCGGAACACTATTTGTTGCCGCTGATCGCCAGCCCGGAAGCGCAACCTGCCGGCACGCAGACGCCTCCGGCGGCGACACTGACCCATTCGGGCACAACCTGGTACGTTCACGACGCGTTTCAGTTCGCCGCGTTTCAGCGCTTGCTGATGGAGTACCTGATCGCGGGCGTGATCCTTGAGTTGCAGCGCGGCCAGGTTGTGTTCAGGCCGGAAGCCGCGCTCCGAGCAGCGCCGCCACCTTTAGCCGAGATCCGGCTGGTAACAGCGGAGCAAAGCAATTCGTCGATTATCTATGATCGGCAAGCGATCCTGAAGTGCTTCCGGCGCGTCGTCGCAGGCATCAACCCGGACGTCGAAGTTTCGCAGTTTTTGAGTCGGGTTGGCTTTCAGCACACGCCCGCGCTGCTTGGCAGTATGGCCTATGTGACACATGACGATGTCGAGCATTCGTTGGGTATGCTGCAAGCCTTCGTGCCCAACGAGGGCGATGCCTGGGAACACACGCTGCGCCTGCTGGCCGATTTTCTCCATGCTGCCCAAGCTCGGCCCGAGGTGGCAGGCGCGGCGCTTGATATGGAAACGCGGGAGCTGGCCGCGGCGCAGCTCGACGAGCTCCGGCAGCTGGGCCGGCTGACCGGTGAGCTCCACCTCGCGCTCGCCAGCGATCCCAACGATCCGGAGTTCGCGCCGCGGCACCTGCAGGGGGAGCACATCGCGGCCTGGCAGGGAAGTATCCGTCGGCAGGCCGACGACATTTTGCGAGCCCTGGCGCAACGTCAAGGGGAGCTGCCGCCGGAGCAGCAGCAGGATGTGGCTGCGCTGCTGGGAGCGCGTGACCAGATCGAGCGTCGCGTCGACGCGCTGCGTCAGCTCGCCGACGCTGATGTGGTGCTCACCCGTTACCACGG
>JADDQF010000029.1 GCA_016781505.1 bacterium | reverse complement strand
ACCGCCTCGTGGTCAACCGCCTCGTGGTCAACCGCCTCGTGGTCAACTGCCTCGTGGTCAACCGCCTCGTGGAGCACGAGCAGCTCCTTCGATTAGCGGGAACGGATGGGTTCGAGCCCATCCTGGTCCGTATGAGGGACGATGGTGTGCGGGCGGGAACCTTCTCGTTCGCACCCTCCGAAAATAACCTACGATGGCTCCATAGCGCATCACTAATTCGTACTACCCTGGAGATTGCCACAATGTTGTTCCGACGTTCTACCCACACTTTCCGCTCCCGCTATGTCCTGACACTGTTAATGCTGATAGCCATGAGTATCATGGCTGTGCAATCCGCCCATGCAACCCTGCGCGCCTGTCGCGCCGACCCGATCGTCTGGCTTTCAAACGGCGAGTCCGTCCAAATGACAACCGCGATCGCCGCCGATGCCGCCGATGTGCGCAAGATTACGTACACGCTGCACGTGCCGGAAGGTCTTGAGGCGACAAAGATCGTCTACACCGGCGGAGCCTTGACCTCCAAAGAAGAGGTTGTTTTCGTCGCCGATATGCTCCCGGGGCAGTACAGCACGGACACTGTAGTGACAATGCGGCAAAAGGGCGTTAGCGTGACGGCCACGACCGGTACTTCAGGCATCTATCGCGACGAAGTTACTGGTTTAAGTAACGAACATCTTATTCAGAACTTCACCATCAGCGAATAGCAGGGCTCCCGTTGCTGCACTATGCTACCCCAGGTGGTCTTTGACCATCTGGGGAGTCTTGGCAAAAAGGGTTGATATGACGCTTTCAGGACAATCAATGCCAAGATCCATTGCCCCTTTTCTGAAGCAACCGCTCGCTGCCTTTGTTATCACCATTATCGCCATGCTTGGTGTGATCTGGTCATGGTTCGGCTTGCCTGCTTCCACTCCACTGGTTGTTTCGGACTCAACGGCTTTGCTTGCCCTTTGCTTCATCGTGATCTGTGTTGGGGCTGATATCTATCCGATTCATGTTACATATCACACAAAAGTATCTATCACCACGCTGCTGTTGTATTTGATGGCGGTCGTGTTGCCCCCGCCATTGGCAGCTCTCGCGGCTGGCGTCTCCCGGCTTGTTGCTGAGTTCTTGGAGCGGCATAAGCGTGGGAGTCTCCCCAGCGATATTGTGACCGGGACGGGACGTTGGGTATTTGTTGCCGTGGTAACGGCATGGGTTGCACATCTGCCCACAGCTGGCGAGGGCGGGAAATTTGCGGTACTGGTCGCTGCTGCAATTGTTATGTTCGTTGCCGATGTCTGTTCGCTCGTTTTCGAACTTGCCCCCATCTTTGGGGATCCGCCTACACATATTATCCTCACAACCATCAAGAGTGCCGGCTTGATCGAAGCAGTCCAGTACAACATAGGCATCCTGGTAGCTCTAGCTGTAGAGCATAATTTCTGGGAGCTCATCCTGCTGGCCGTGCCATTCGGACTAGCCTACCGTATGTTCAAGGACATCAAGGAAGTGCGTCATAGCACACGCCAACTGCTTGAAAGCTTGGCCGATGCCGTTGATTTGCGCGATCCCTACACTGGAGGCCATTCACGCCGTGTTACCGCGTATTGTGAGGCGATCCTGCGTGAGATGAAGCTTGCGGGGCCGGATGTTGATCTGATCATTTCCGCCGCGCGCGTCCATGACATTGGCAAGATTGGCATTCCCGATGTGGTGCTAAACAAGCCGGATAAGCTCACGGCGGAAGAGTGGGCCATTATGACTACTCACTCGGCGCGCGGCGCCGAGTTGCTGGCTCGCTATCCCGATTTTGCGCGCGGTGTGGAGATCGTTAGGCACCACCACGAGCGCTGGGATGGCAAGGGCTATCCAGATGGTCTCGCAGGGCCAGCCATCCCCTTTGGTGCGCGTGTCATCGCAGTTGCCGATAGCTTTGATGCTATGACGAGCGATCGGCCGTACCGCAAGGGTATGCCAGTCGAAAAGGCCTTGCACATATTGCGCCGCGACAATGGGCAGCAATGGGATATTCGGGTTGTGGATGCTTTTTTACACAGTTTCACTCAGCCTGATGTGCCCGAAGCGAATTGTGCCCAATCGCGCCTTGACGATCAGGTTCGGCTAACGACTCCTGTTTAGAGGTTAAGTATGGATGCTAGGTCGTTGGGACCAGCCATATTCACAATCCCTCTTTGACCGGTACGTCGGCTGCTGCGCACATGCGAAAAGTCCCGTTAACCGCTATGCTTTAGATTATCGCTAAATAGTCCTGTATGGCGCATTGCTAGGCTCATTACTATGTTACAGTGATGCAAGGCTCAATCTGCCGAACTGGGTGCTATTGGTCGTTTTAGGGGTCTTGAATGGAGTTAGCGTCAGCGTAGTTGAAGCAGCACAACCCACACTCGCTATCGGCAGGCTGATTGAATTAACTTACATACGTTATAACGGTCGTACAAATCTTATCAGCTAACACCTTTGTCCCTCCGGGAGGAGCCTTGGGATGCGGCAATTACCCCTTCAAGCACGCATATATTTGGTAGTTTGCTACCTGCTCGGCGCCCTTTCGTTGGGCTGGCATATGTTCACTTTTCATGGGTCAATCAGATGGGATCACTGGTTGTTAGGTGCTGTGCTGGCTGCTGTTGCCGGAGTCTGCCAAATTTTTCTGGTGGCGCGCAGAAGCACAACTGGGCAGCGCAGTGACCACCTGACGCTGGCTCCACTCTTTGCCGCGCTGTTGCTCCTCCCACGCCCTATTCTTGCGCTGGTCATTATTGCTGCGTTTGTTCCCGAGTGGTTCGTCTACCGTCGCAAATGGTATGGTCAAATCTTTAACATGTCGGTGTACCTGATCGCCGGCATCATCACGCGGTGGACCCTGTTCTATCTAACGGGCGAGTATCGCCTCGATGCCCCAGAGAAGCTCTTTTCAGCCCAGGTATTTGGTGTTCTCGCCAGTATTCCGGTCTTTGAGGTCTCGCAGGCGTTGTTGCTGGCCATCATCCTTAAGCTTGTAACCGGTCAGTCCTTTCGTCAGACCAGCCTCTTTTCGCCGAGTAGTCTTATACTCGAGGTAGGCCTGATCTGTGTCGGTGTTGGATTTGCAACCTCCTACGTCATCAATCCCTGGTATGGGCTGATTGCGGCACTCCCGCTCCTGCTGATCTTTGACGCGCTCCACGTCCCGAACCTTAAAGAAGAGGCGGCCACCGATCCTAAGACCGGTTTGGCGAATACGCGTCACTTCAACGCGGCTATAACCCGTGAATTGGAACGCGCCGAACGAAGTGGGCAAGTGCTAAGCCTGCTGGTGGGCGATCTCGATTACTTACGCAACATTAACAACACGTACGGACATCAAGCGGGCGATACGGTTTTGATTGGTATCGCCGACACAATTCGGCGCCATATCAGGAGTTCCGACGTAGCGGCGCGCTTTGGCGGCGAGGAGTTTGTTATCCTCCTTTCTGACACCGACAAGGAGGCCGCCCGCACCCTAGCCGAAAATCTGCGCCAAGAGCTTGAGGCGACACGCTTCGACGTTGGGCACGCCGACGGGCCAATCGGCGCTACGATTAGCATCGGGGTTGCCGCGTATCCCCAGGATGGACGAACACACGAAGCCTTGATGCATGAGGCCGACCTGGCAGTGTATCAGGCCAAGCGTGACGGCCGTAACCGAGTTGTTGTTGCTGGCCGCGAAAGTCGCGAGCTGGCGGGGGAGTGGGCGCGAGAACATCTTGTACCGGCCCCTGCCGCCAGCCCTGAGCCTCAATCTGAGTCGGGGAGCCCACGGTGGAGCTTTCTGAAGGAGGTGACGCGAAACTCAATTAACACCGAGCTGAGTAAGTCCGCGAAATCTTCAGTTACAGCTACGACTTCAGGGTCCGCGAAAGCTGACCAGCAGAACCAGACCCGCCAGCGCGTTGTCCCTGCACCCGTGCTTGCCTTCATTGCCGTTGTTGTGGCAGCTGGGATCTTAGGTCTTGTGCCGGGCTTTGCTCTAGGCCCTGTCCCCTGGTGGTTGCTCGGTCTGTTTGCTGGACTGACCGTGCTAGCGGAGCAAGTGGCGGTCAACAGTATCGGCAATGGGAAGCTCTCCGTCTCGGTTGTGCCAATCTTAAGTGCTGCCTTCTTGTTCAGCGAACTTGGGATCATCGCTGTAGCCCTAGCTGCCACCATCTCGCTGGCAATCAAGGCACGCAGTCCACTCCATCGTGCGCTCTTTAATTTTGGCATGATCCTGCTATCGGCGGAGGCTGCACTTTGGGGCTTTCGGCTCCTCGCCGATACGCCCCTTGTTCCAGCTGCGCTTAGTGCCTTCATTGTTCCTGCTGTCACGGCGGGGTTACTGTATCATGTTGTCAACCAGTCGTTGCTGTGTATCGTCCGAGGGCTTCATGAGCGGCGGGTTCCTTGGACGATCTGGCTGTCGGAGTATCGCTGGCTGTGGCCGTACTACGGCGTCTTCGGCGTCCTCGGTTTAGTCACGGCGTTGGCGGAAGTCGCTTTTGGATGGCTCGGTGTTGTCGCGCTGATGGCGCCGGTCGGCATGATGCATCTTTCAATCAAGCAGTATATGGATCACACTACAGGGTATGTGGCCGAGCTGCGCAATATGAATAATCGCTTGACGGACTCGTATGAGTCGACCCTTCAAGCATTGACAACGGCGCTAGATACGCGGGATGAGGAGACGGAAGAACATTCGCAGCGCGTCAAGCAATACACGCTGCTGATCGCGCGCCAACTGAATGTGCCTGCGGACGAACTGGAAGATATGTCACGGGGTGCACTGCTCCACGACATCGGCAAGATCGGCGTGCCCGACGCTATTTTGCTCAAGCCCGGCCGCTTGACGGACCAAGAGCGGGCGTTGATGCGGAAGCATCCAGAAATTGGCTACCGCATGATTGCCCATATTCCGTTTTTGGCACGAGCCGCCCAGATTGTGCTCCATCATCATGAAATGTTTGACGGTTCGGGCTATCCGGCTGGCCTTGCCGGCACCAGTATTCCGCTCGGAGCGCGCATCTTTACCGTTGCGGATACCTTTGATGCCATTACCTCGGATCGGCCGTATCGTAAGGGACAGTCTGTGGAGGTCGCCTTAGCCGAGATCAAGCGCTGCAGTGGCACGCAATTCGATCCCCAGGTCGTGGCCGCGATGCTGGCAGTGCCGCGCGAAGAGCTGGAAACGGTTGCTGCCCAGCAGATGGTGCGGGCTGGGGGAGCGCAGCCTGTTGCTGCCGACCGGCTCCTGCTGATGGCTTCCTGATGCCGCCTCGCTCCATAAAGCCGGTCATAGCCACCCCCGTTTGTGCTCCTAAGCTAGCCTGATGGTCCCGCACTCGGGCTCCGTGTCTAACCGTGAGCGACTGGTGCTGCTGGTTCTTGCAGGCGGTTGCTCATTTGGTACAATCTTCCCGGCCCATCGGACGTTGCCTCCAGGCTGAGGCAGCTTGGCTCCAAGTTCGACTACGCTGGCATTCCTGTTTCATCCTTGCTTGATGCCGCGTCACTCACGCTTTGCGCCTGGCGTATCTGCTGAGCGTAGTCGTTCTTTTTACGGGAGTCATGTGCTCCATGCGAAGGGAGAAATGATGTATCGATCCATTGTTGGCTTGGCTCTGCTTGCCCTGCTGTTGGCCAGCACAGTGCTTCAGCCGGTTGCCCACGCCGCGCCGCCCAAGCCCGTGCTGGCATTTTATTATCCCTGGTACGAGGCCGCCGACTGGAATCCCGCGCGTATGTCGGACTTGCCGGTGGACCCGTATAGCGGCGGGGACGATGGCGTCATCGCCCGGCATCTGCAGCAGGCCGACGACGCCGGAATCGATGCGTTTGTGTGCACCTGGTATGGTCCCAACGAGCCCCGACTGCATGAGCGCTGCGGCAAGGTGCTCCATGCCGCAGCCGGGCGCGACTTTCAGGTAACGTTTATTCCGGACCAAGCGGCCGACTTCACGGGAACGCTCAAAAATCCACAGGGCATGATCGACAGCCTCAAGCTGCTGCGCGACAGGTACATGAGCCATCCCAACTGGTTGCGCTGGAATGGCAAGCCGGTGGTTGTGTTTTGGAATCTGCCCTCGTTTGGGGATGTGGGCGCGTGGCGCAACGTCCAGCAGCAGGTGGATCCGAATCACGAGTGGTTCTGGCTGGGCGAGGGCACGAACTTCGGCTACCTGGATGTGTTCGACGGCCTGTATTTCTTCGATATCACCTGGCAATCCGATCCGGCCAGGGCGATGGGCTCCTACGCGCGGGGCTTGGAACAGTACAACAAGGCCAAGGGCGCGCGCAAGCCGTTTATCTCAACAGTGATGCCCGGCTACGACGACTCGCGCATTCGCGGTGGTCATGCCGTTCGGGACCGGGCCAACGGCGACTATTATCGCGCTGCGTGGCAAACGGCGCTCGACCGCAATGCGCAGGCCGTGATGATTACCTCGTTCAACGAGTGGTTTGAGGGGCACCAGATCGAGCCGAGCCGCCGGTACGGCAACCTGTATCTCGACCTCACCCGCGACTATGCCGAACGGTTCCATGCTGCCGCGCCAGCGCCTGCACCGGCGCCAGGTGTTTCCCGGACCTTTCCGGAAACAGGCCACACCGTTGGCGGCCGGCTGCTGGAATATTGGAACGGCAACGGCGCGCTGCCGGTCTTTGGCCTGCCGCTCAACGCCGAAGCCGAACAGCAAACCAACGATGGCCGCTTCCGCATGCAGCTGTTTGAGCGCAACCGGCTCGAGCTGCACCCCGAGAACGCGCGGCCGTATGATGTGCTGCTGGGCCGGCTCGGCGCCGATCTGCTCGCCAAGCAGGACCGGCCGTGGGAAACGCTGCCGCGGGAACAGCCCAAGGCCGGCTGCCAGTACTTTGGGGAAACCGGCCATAACCTGTGCGAGCCGTTTCTGAGCTACTGGCGCTCGAAGGGACTCGATCTGGGCGATCCGGGTGTGTCACAGCGGGAAAGCCTGGCCCTTTTTGGCTATCCGGTCACCAGCGTCCAGTCTGAGCGCAACGGCGACGGGTGGACCGGCCCGACCCAATGGTTTGAGCGCGCCCGCTTTGAACATCATGCCAACAATCCTCCGGGTTACAAGGTGCTGCTGGGTCGCTTAGGCGCCGAGTAATATTCACGTTTGCCCGCAAAGGTCGAAGGTTGCAGGTAGCCTGCCGCAGCCTGCGGCCTTTGGCGTTTAACTATGCTCAAGCAGGGCGCGGCGTGGGGGTTGCAGAACGTGCTACCATACCGGTTCATTGGAAGAAATGAGGCAGAGATGCGCGTGTTGTTGATCGTGCTGGCGCTGCTGGCTGGCGCATTCCTACCACAAACACAGTCAGTGCCGATTCCAGAGCGGTTGTTTCCCGAAACCGGCTGGCGGGTGCGCGGGCGCTTGCTGGAGTATTGGAACAGCAACGGAGCACTCCCTGTCTTTGGTCTGCCGCTCGGGCCGCAGCGAACCGCGACCACGCCCGAAGGACGCTTTGCGGCGCAACAGTTTGAACGCGAACGATTGGAGCTGCATCCCGAGCAGAACGCGCCCTATGACGTTCAGCTAGGCCGCCTCGGCGACGAGCTGCTGCGGCGACAGGGACGCGATTGGCGCGCCGAAGGGCGGGGCGAGACCATGGCCGGGCGGTGCCGGCGCTTTGCCACCACCGAGCGCGAGGTCTGTGGGCCGTTCTTGCGCTACTGGCAGGCTGTAGGTCTGGAGCTGGGGGATGCCGGTGTGAGCGAGCGCGAAAGCACAGCGTTGTTTGGCCTGCCGCTCACGGCGCCCCGGTATGAGACCAATAGCTCGGGAGACCGGGTGTTGACCCAATGGTTCGAGCGCGCGCGTTTCGAGCTCCATCCCAACAATCCCGCCGCGTTTCAGGTGCTGCTGGGCCGACTGGGCGCGGAGCTGGTGGGGGAGCAAGCGCCGCTGCCGCCACTCGCGATCCAGCCGGAGCCAGCCGCTGTGCTGCAAGGGCACACGCTGCGGATTAATGCCGCGGTCGCTGGAGCCACGGCTGTGCGGGGAAGTTTGGGCGCCGCTCCGCTGGCGTTCTTTGCCGATTCGGATGGCGGTTGGAGGGCGTTGGGGGGTGTGCCGGTGCTGACGCCAGTCGGGACGCTGCCGCTGCGGGTCGAGGCCGATCTGCCGGATGGCCGCACGGCCGTGCAGGAGGTGGGCGTGCGGGTGGTGGATGCGCGCTATCGGGCCGAAAACATTAATTTGCCGCAAGCAGTGCGCGACATGCTGGTACGAAACAAAGAAGCCATCGCGGCTGAACGGCAGCTCGTGAATGCGATCTGGCCGCAGGCAACGGCCGAGCGGCTGTGGTCAGGGCGATTTATTCTGCCGGCTGAAGGTCGGCGCTCGTCCTCCTTTGGCACCAATCGCTCCTACAACGGCGGGCCGGTCGACTCGTTTCATGAAGGACTGGACATTGCCAATGCCGTTGGCACGCCCGTGGTCGCGCCGGCCCGCGGTCGGGTAATGCTGGCCGAGCCGGATCTGCTGGTACGCGGCGGCGCGGTCATTCTGGATCATGGCCAGAGCGTGCATACCGGGTTTTGGCATATGTCGGCGGTGCTGGTCAAGCCCGGCGAGCTGGTCGAGCAAGGGCAGATCATCGGGCGGATCGGCGCAAAGGGCATGGTGACCGGCCCGCATCTGCATTGGGATGTGCGGATCGGGATGGTGAATGTACAGCCCGACGAATGGCTGGAGCGCGGCTGGCCGTAAAGCCGCGGCGTTCATGGCAAAGGGTGTTGTTGATTCCGCTGCCGGTGAGCGCACCTGCTTATGCCGCGGCATCCATGATTCGTTGGCCGAGGACTGCAATGCATTCGACACCCATTGGCGAAATAATCGAGGCAAACAGCACGTCGTTTGTGGCGGGCACCTACCGGCTGCTGGACGCGCCGCCGTTCGGCTCCCTGGTGCGAGCGGATGGCCATGCCGGCTGTGCCGCCTACGCCGTGGTCTACGATGTCCACACTGCGAGCCATGAGCTGGGTGGCCGCGCGGTGGTGCGTGGTCGCGAGGGCATGTACGACGGCGACATTTACGCGGAAAACCCCGACCTCCAAACCGTGCTGCAAACGGAGTTCAGGGCGTTGGTGGTTGGTTTTTGCGACGGGCCTACGATCCGGCAATACCTTCCGCCTCAGCCGCCGCCGGTTCATTACAGCGTGCAAATCTGTGACGATGCGGAACTGCGCCGCTTTGTGGAACGGCTCGACTTTTTGCCGACGGTGCTGCAGGCGCGGGACGTGCCGGCCGATGAGCTGCTGGCAGCATTGTTACGCCGGGCGGGCGAAGTTCAGGCTGACCGCTACGGATTTGCGGTGCGGGCGGGGCGCCAGCTGGCACTGCTGCTGCGCGAAGAACACGCGCGGCTGATGGCCATCCTGCAGCGGATCCGGACCTAAGGCTGAACGGAGGGTTGGATCGGAGGAGCGGGGCTGCCGCGGCAGGTGGCAGCCCCACTGGTACGGTGCTAGCGGACGGTCATCGGCATCACAATGATCAGCAGGCTATCGTCGCCCACGGGCCGAAACACGCCCGGCGCGGCCTGCGACTGCATCTCAAAGGCGATCTGCGGCGTGTCGATCGCTCCCAGCGCTTCTTGCAAAAACTTGATGTTGAGCGCGATCTGGCCACCCTCGCCGGTGATCTGACCTTCCAGGTCGCTCTTGTTATCGCCGACCTCGGCCGCGTTGGCCGACAGCGTCATCCGGCCGGGCCCCCATTCAGCGCCCGCTTCCAGCGTCAGCTTGGCGATATTTGCGCTGGAGGATGCGAACACCGACGATTGCTTGGCATCGCGCAGAAAGCTGCTGCGATCCATCACCGCGCGCGTGGCATACTGCTTGGGGATGATGCGCTGGTAATCCGGGAATTTGCCGTCGATCAACCGGCTGACCAGATCGACGTTTTCGGTATGAAAGAGCACCTGGCCACCATTGGGCGTGATCGTCAGCTCAACCGGGTTTTCGCTATCGCCGATGATGCGGCCAAGCTCGATCAAGGCCCGCGCCGGCACGATCACTTCCTGCGCCGTCGCGACCGGCTCCGCAAGCTCGATCGTTTTCACCGACAAGCGAAAGCCATCCGTGGCCGAAAAGATGGCTTGGTTGCCCTGCAGCTTGATCAGCACGCCCGCCAGCACGGGCCGGGTATCGTCGGATGCGGCGGCAAAGGCGACCTGGTTGATCGCGGTGCGGAGCACGTCGGGCACGATTGCCACGGTTGGCTCGTCGGCCTCAACCGTGGGAATGGACGGAAACTCGTCGGCCTCGATGCCCTTGATATTGGCCTCGGAGCGCGCGCACCTCAGGTGAACGGTTTGGGTCCGCTCGTCCAGGGTCAGGGTGACGGCATCGTTGGGCAGGTTCGCCACGAAATCGCCGAGCAGCTTGGCCGGGATGGTTACCGCGCCCTCATCCTCGACCTTGGCGCCGATCCAGCAGGTAATGCCGACCTCTAGGTTGGTAGCCTGGAGCCGCAGCCGACCGCCCTCCGTAGTCAGCAAAATGTTCGACAGCACTGGGAGTGTACTTTTGGAGGCGACGGCATGGCTGACGACCGACAGGCCGCGCTTAAGATTTTCTTGTAAACAGGAGACTTTCATAGTCGCGGGTTCCACTCCTTCACGGTTTGCGCAAGCTTGGAGCCCAAGCATTCTGCAACGGTGCTACTGCATGGCGAGCTCTGTCGCGCGGTCACGATTATAGCATAGCGCTTCAAGCAGAAGTTGCGGGCATGATGCTTGCTGCCACGCTGTCGGGAACGGAGGGCTGCGTCAAGACATGTGGAAGCGGCGGCCAAGCGTGGTGTGCGTGCTTCCCAATGGTCGGGACGGGTTATTAGGAGGAAGTTTATGAGCTGGTTTGGTGGAAACAAGGAAGCGCAACTGGCAGAGGCAACACTGCTGACCAGTTTTTACGCCTCGGCATTAGCGGCAGCCGACTCGTACGAGGTCGCCAGCAGCCGGGTGGAAGAAGGCGACATCGCCACGCTGTTCGGCAAGCTGCGTACGCGGCACCTGGATTATGCGGATGACTTCAAGAAGCGCATCAAAAAGCTGGGTGGCGATCCGGAAGCGCACAGCGGCTTGACCGAGTTTGGTGGCCGAATGGCCGCGCGCATCAACTCGGCCGGCTCGGTTCGGGATCTGCTGATCTCGATGCGGCAGGGTGAAGAAAACGGCGTAGCGATGTGCCGCGAAGCGCTGGAAGAGGGCAACCTGACGGGCAGAAGCGAAAGCTTGATCGAGTCGTACAACCGGATGCACATCGACAGTATTCGGGACCTGAGCGAAGAGATTGCGCTGCGCGGTACCAACACGGGCACGTCGGTAGAGCTGGTGTCACCGCAGTGGATGCGCTATCCCAAGCCCGGCTTTTGGGCGCTACAGGCGGCCATGATTGGGCTGGGATACCTGTTCGGGCGGAGCGGGAGTAAATAAGGGCTTGCATACACGTGGTGCAGGGGGCGGCCATTTTGGCCGCCCCCTGCTACAATATATCCATGGAACTGAACCCAGGCTTCACTATTTTAGCCCTTGAAACGTCATGTGATGAGACGGCGGCGGCCGTAATTCGGGATGGCCGTGAGATTGTATCCAACGTTGTAGCGTCCCAGATGCATTTGCACGAGCGCTATGGTGGCGTGGTGCCGGAGCTGGCGTCGCGCGAGCATATTACCAGCATGGCGCCGGTGATTCGGGAGGCGTTGGCGCCGGTGGGGGGCTGGCAAAACATTGACGCGATCGCGTGTACGTATGGGCCAGGCTTGCCCGGAGCGCTGCTGGCCGGCGTAAATGCCGCGAAAGGCTTGGCGTGGGCACATAACAAGCCGCTGGTGGCGGTGAATCATCTTGAAGCGCATATTTACGCGAACTGGCTGATCCCTGGTGCCGAAAGGCAGCCGGAGGCTGGCCAATCTCCTGGTGCGCCTCCAGCGGAAACAACCGAGCCTCCGCCGTTTCCGCTGGTCTGTTTGATCGTATCGGGTGGGCATACCGCTCTGGTGCTGCTGCGCGACCATGGTGATTACCAGCTGCTGGGACAGACCCGCGACGACGCGGCTGGCGAAGCGTTTGATAAGGCGGCGCGGATCATGGGGCTGGGATACCCGGGCGGACCGCAGATTCAAAAGATTGCGGCGGGTGTGGACCCGGGCGATCTTCAAGTGCCGCGCGCCTGGCTGGGCGACAGCTACGATTTTTCATTCAGCGGCGTGAAAACACATATTCTGCATGAAGTGCAGCGCCGAAAAGCAGGCGCAGATGTGAACCTGGCACAGGTTGCGCCGGAAGATGTGCGCCGCCTGGCGTCCGCGTTTCAGGAAGCCGTGGTCGATGTGCTGGTCACCAAGACGGTGCAGGCGGCGCGTGATGTTGGGGCGCGCTGCGTGCTGCTTGCGGGTGGTGTGGCCGCGAACGTGGTGCTGCGCAACACACTGATCGCGCGCTCGCCGGTGCCGGTACGCTATCCGCCGGTCTGGCTGTGTACCGACAACGCGGCAATGGTGGGGGCGGCTGCGTATTTTCGCTTTGCACAGGGCGTGCAGCACGGCTGGGATTTGGGTGTTAAGCCCAATCTAAAGCTCGTTACATAAGCGCTTTCGCAACATAAACAGGCATAAACGATCCAAAAAGGTGCGGGAAACCGCGCCTTTTGTGTTGCTGCCGATCCGCGGCCAGGCAATACTCGTATTAACTGAGAGAGTCCCACGCCCGCCCTACATGCTGGGCCCGATAGACAGATGGAGTAGAGTGAAGTTGTGACGTTTATCACGATCATGCGGGTCGGCATAAACTGTCCGATTTTGGAGTGTTGACAAAGTATGCGCGCAAGCTGCGTAAATCCAGTGCACAAGGAGTACATATGCCTGATCTAGCCTATCTGGTGCTTGAATTTGCAACCATTGTGCTCTTTGGCCTCACCGTCTGGCATGCGCGGCAGCGCGGCAACGGGGCGCTTCTGGAGCTGGGCGTGGCCGGAGTGTACGGCATATTGCTGGAGTGGGGCAACATTCTGATTTTTCGTACCTACCATTACGCGCCGCACTTTTGGCTCGCCATTGGGCCGGTCCCGGTGGTGATCGGTTTGTGCTGGGGCATGATCATTTACGGCGCGATGGCATACAGCGATCAGCTCGGCTTGCCACAGTGGGCCGCGCCATTCGGCGATGCGATCTGGGCGATCATGCTCGACCTGGCCTTTGACGCGATTGCGATTCGGCTGCAGCTGTGGACCTGGAGCAATCCGCTGGGCACGGGCTATTTCGGTGTGCCGGCCGACAATTTTTTTGCCTGGCTGTTTGTGGCATTTGCGTTTTCCGCCTATGTACGGTGGGTCCGGCCGCGGCAAAGCCCGCGCGCGCTCCGACTCAGCCTGTATCTTTCCGCGCCGCTCTGGTCCTTTGGCGGGCTGCTGCTGGGCATTCTGCTGTATAACGTCCTCGCCGCACTGGCGTATCCCGCTGGTGCGCCGCTGGGCGGGAGTATGCCAATCTTTGTAGCTATGTTGGCCATTTTTGCCGCGGTTGTGGGCGGGGCGATCTGGCGGGGCGGCATACGCGCGCAGCACGGCATCGACGTTATTCCGGTTCTCACGCGCTGGGCGATGCATGGCTACTTCATAGGTTGGGCCGTGCTGCTGCTCTGGTTTCCGGCGCTGCGGCTGCCGGGGATGGACATGCCGGCGTTTCTGATCTGGGTGGCGATAGCCCTGTTGCTGTTGGAAGGGCTGCTGCTGGTGCCGGTGTTGCAACGAAATGTGGCGTTTCGTCGTCAACTTGTTGTACCGCGGGCGCAGGCCAAGGTGCAGGAGACTCCGCAACGTCGGCACGGGTTGGTCTAAGCGGATGTGGGCGGGGCCGAGCGATGCCGCACGCAGAGGCACGCTCTCCGACATGACTGCTGGCACGATCCCTGCTCGAGCGGAGTATTCCCGCAACAATCAGGTTTCATGTAGCGGTCGCTGCGCCGCTGCTGTTCGACGTTGATGCCCCTGCACTTTCCCGTGCGCTGGTTAACAATGCGGGCGTAGCGCAACGGCGACCAGTGGGTGAGATTGGGCCGGCCGACTGGAATGTCGTGGTCGACACCTTGCTAAAGGGCACCTTTCTGATCACCCATGCGACGCTGCCGACGATGATTGCGGCGAAGCGGGGCAACATTATCAGGCGGTTTTGCCGATACCTCAATGGTGCGACAGAACGTCCCGGAATTGAAACAGGGCTTGCTAGAGCCAGCCATGATCACGCCGGCCGCGGTTGCGCTAGCGTCCCAACCACCAGGTGGTCTGACCGACAACACCATTGACGCAACAGCATGGAAGACAGGTGAAGGATCTGGGGAAGGTGTATAAGGGTGTGACGTAGCATGACACACGACTGTGAGATGATCGAACCAATCCATACACAACAGCGTGACGTATACCAACATGGGACGTTGTACCTTGCCACAAGATGTTAGACCATTGCCCGACACCCCGCGGCGCGGCAGTGGATGAGGTGGAACGATGCAAGCAAAATACACTGCAGATAGCGCGGAGGCGGATGGGGTTGGAACGAGCTACGGCTGGTACGAAGCCGCTCCAGAACCTGAGGTCGAGGAGCAGCGCGAGCCAGCCGAGGACGCCATTCAGCTTTACCTACGTGAGATTGGTCAGGTCTCGCTGCTGACAGCTGCGCAAGAAGTATCACTGGCACAGCGGATTGAACGTGGCAAAGAAGCGCGGCAACAGCTCGACGAAAGTGTCACCGGGAGCGAGCGGGTGCGACTGGAAGCGATCATAGCCGATGGTACGTTGGCGCGGCAAGAGCTGATCCAGGCGAATCTGCGGCTGGTGGTAAGTGTCGCGAAGAGATATATTGGGCATCAGCTATCGTTTCTTGATTTGGTGCAAGAAGGCAATCTGGGGTTGATGCGGGCGGTTGAAAAGTTTGATTGGCGCAAGGGCAATCGTTTCTCGACGTATGCAACATGGTGGATTCGTCAGGCGGTCAGTCGCTCGTTAGCCGAGCACGGCCGGTTGATCCGGCTGCCGGTGCACCTGGGCGAGATGATTGTGCAGGTGCGGCGCACGATGCATCAGCTTGAGCAGGCACTTGAGCGGCCGCCAACGCCCGAGGAGCTGGCCGATGCACTGGGTATCAGCGTCCGCAAAGTGAAGCGTTTGCTCACGGCGGCGATCACGCCAGTGTCGCTGGAACAGCCAATCGGGCCGGATGGCGACACCTTTATCGGCGAGATGCTGTCGGACGATCACGAAAACGGGCCGATGGAGCTGGCAACGCAGAATCTGCTCTATCACGATATTCATGCGGCGTTGGGCGAGCTGCCGGAGCGGGAGCGGCGCGTGTTGACACTGCGCTATGGCCTGGAAGATGGCAAGCGGCGCACGCTGGAAGAAGTGGGCGCGGCGTTCGGCATTACCCGGGAGCGCACGCGGCAGATCGAGGCGGATGCGATGCGGCGTCTGCGCGCGCCCGAGGTCGGTCAGCGACTGCACGGTTACCTGGAATAGTCCAATACAAGCAGATGGTAGGCAGGACGTGGGCTTAGCCCGCGTCCTGTTTGGTTTAACTGGAAGTCGTGGGGCTAGAGCCCCGGCTACGCAGGAATGCAAGGCGGCCTGCGCGGCCTGTTTTCGATCCTTTTGCCCAACCTACTCGGCAGAAGGGCTTACGACCACGCATTGCCTAACAGCTTTTCCCTCAAGCCTCCACGGTTCAGGCTAGTTGATGGCGATGGTGGTAAGCAAACCATCGGCTTCGCCCGGGGATAGCGGCGGAGTGCCGGCGGCTGCGTCGTACACGCCGATCATAAGCTGATACGAGCCTGCGGACAGGGCGGGGAGCTGGAGGTCAGCCCGGTCAATCACGAGCTCGCCTGGCTGCCACTTGGAGGTGGGATAGTCGCTGTAGCGCAGGGGTAGGTCGCGCTGTGCGACACGCTGCCCGTTGGCGTCGACAACATGCACAAAGAGCGTGTAGTCAGCTTGGAGCTGCCGAAGGGCGCGCCAATACAGGTTGATCTGGAGGGGATCGCCCGCCGCTACCTGATGTTGATCGGCGCCTTCCAGCGGAGTGATGCGCTCCCGGAGTGGCCCTGGCCGGAGCTCATAGCCTAACAGGCGAAGCTCGGCGGCGAACTGCATGGGACGACGCGCGAAGGGTATGGCCTCCTCGTGCTCGCCCAAGTCGAGCAGCGCGCCGCCTGGTCCCGGCTGGATACCAGCCCGTCGGCGCGGATATTCCGCAATCACCCGCGCTGTTGCTTTGAGCTGCTCATACGTTGCCCGGTCGTTGGCCGAACGCAGGTCGTCGTTGGCTACCAGATAGCGAAAGCCATGGGCGCGGTACCAATCGGCGCCATACGCGGTGAGCTGGTCGACAGGAAAGACGCTGGGATTGCCGGACCATTGTGCGGGGTGTAGCTCCACCGCAGTGCGCATGCCCTGCGGCAACTGCCGCAGCTGCTCGGCCGCCTGCTGCATGGTGTGGGGCCGACTCCAATAGCGCAACTGCCACAGGGTATCGCGCACGGGCATGACCAGGAGCGTAACGAGCAGGAGCGCGACGAGTGGGCGGCGGAGCGCAGGCGCAGGAACACAATCCGTCAATGCGAAGGTCGCCGCGGCGGAAAGCAAGACCAGCAGCGGAAAGATCGGCAGCAGATTGCGGACAAAGTTGACCTTGTATGAAAGCAGCAGCAGTAGCGCGGCTCCCACAGCCGCCAACAGGAGCATACTTTGGCGCGGGTAACGCCGCAGCAGCACGGGCAGCCCGACCACCAGCAGACTGCAAGCGGGCGGAAAGAGCGCCTCGCGCCACACAAAGATGCTGTACTCGCCGATCTGCCAGCGTCCGACAAAGTCGCCGTGCAACCCTGCTGCATAATGCTCGGCGTTGAAGCGCAGCCCAGCCAAGAAGCTGGGATAGTCGAGCAGCGCATAGGGGGTGGTTGCCAAAAAGGTTAGTCCGGCGACGGCACCGCTGGCGACAAGCCGGCCCAAGGGCCCGCTGATACTTTGGCGCCGCCAAAACAGGAGGTGCGCCAGCGGCAGGGCCAGGGCTACGGCCGCCGCATTATACTTTGTGCCCGCCGCCAGTCCGACCATCATGCCGCCCAGCAGGTAAGGGCGCCAACGACCGGAGGCCGAGACGCTCCAAGCCGCTAGCAGGGCGAGCACAACCCACAGGCCAGTCGGGGCATCCGTGGTGAGGTAGTGGCTGTGCGCGGTATGAAACGAGGCAACCATTAACACGCTGGCCGCGAGCAATCCGGTTCGGACGTTGAACATGTGCCGGCCCAACACATATAAAGCGGGAACCGTAGCCGCACCCAGAAGCGCGGTGACGGCGCGGGCCCAGACAAAGAGCAGGGGCGTTGTGGTGAACTGATAATGTTTCAACGGCAGGTCGGCCAGCGCCGTGTACAGACCCTGCTGCATGCCCAGCAGCCCATGCACCCGGATGGCGGCGGCAATGAGGTAAAGATACAGTGACGGATACAAAAACGAGTGGGGGTTTGGATCGCCGTCGCGTACCATACGCACGGCAATTTCAAGCAGCGCAGGCTCGTCCAGATGCTCGACGTACGGCAAGCCCCAACCAAGCGCCCATGTCCGCAGCACGAGTGCAGCACAAAACAACGCGCCCAGCAATACCGTTTCGCGTGGAGCTTTAGGGAGATGTGGTAAACGCATACGGAGCTGTTCCTGTTCCACCCCGGACCTGCCCGCTATCCGAGTTCGATGGCGAAGCTGAAGTTGATGGTGCTGGCGTAGGGGCAAGCAATGCTGCGATCGTTAAAACAAGGGCTATTGTACCTGCAAGCTGGGTAATTAACCAGTGGCCATGCAGCTGTGCGCGCTATTTGTAACCCACCTCGGCTGATGGTTAGATAGCAGCCCGCGCGGCGGAGCGGTGCAGCAGATGGAGGTTGACGACCACCCCCTCGTCTCCTGGATCGGGCCAGGGTCCCTGGTGATGGGTAAGCTGATCGTGCCAGCCGTTTGCCTGGGCGGCGGCGACAAAGCGTTGCGCGGGAGGCCGGCTCGGCTCGGCTAGCCAGAGCGCTCCGTCAGGCGCGACCAGGCGCTCCACCAGCGCCAGCAGCGGTTCGACATCGCGCGCCTCATACAGCACATCTGCGGCGAGCACAAGGTGATACGGCGCGCGCGCAAAGAGGGCAGGTGGCGGCTGCCGCCAATTCAGTTGCAAGGTACGAGGCTGGCGTCCCGTATTGCGCAGTGCGTTCGCGCGGTTAAGCAGCAGGGTGACAGGCGAGTAATCCGTGACCAACAGATCGACGCCGGCTGCCAGCGCAGCGGTTGCGGTCACGCCCAGCCCGCCGCCAAGCTCCAGCACTGGCCGCCCACCGTTCGGGCTTGGCCTATGTAACAGGGCGTCACCCAGAGCAATTCCGCTCGGCCAGATAGTTGCCCAGTAGGGCAGGTTCTGCTCCGGATCACGAGCTGCGGCGGTGAGCAAGCGATCAAAGGTGGCGGGCTGGAGCACGCGCAAGGTCGTGCCGCTCCAGGGCAGGGTTACCGGAATATCGACAAGGCGAAACTGCTGCACCAGCCGGTGGCCGAGGCGAGCGAGCAGACGGCTAGGGCTTGGCGGTAGCGGCACACGAGCTCCAATCGATCATGCGGCACAGTGTAGCATGCTGGGCATCTTCGCGAGACACTTCTGCTGTCGTACAATGCCACGATACGGGGGATAGTGTCGACGCTTGCTGTTGCGCTATGAATTGAGGCGGGCAATGCATAATCAAGACGCGGCTGCCGGGGTTGTGAGCGTGGGCACGGCTAACACCGCGTTGGGTTCAATGGGCGCGGTGTTTACCTCCAGTGGCGTTGCCCGACTAGCCTGGGGTGCGGAAGCGCCAAACGTGTGTGCGGCCTGGATCCGGCGCTGGCTGCCTCATGCCATCGTGGTCAGCGCCATAACCGAAGTAGCTCAGCTGGCCGGTGAGCTTGAGGACTATTTTGCTGGCCAACGCCAATCCTTCGCCATGCCCGTGGACCTCCGCGGAACGCCTTTTCAGCTCCACGTTTGGCACGCCACGCAGCGGGTTGCCTATGGCAAGATCAGAACGTATGGTCAGATCGCGGCGAGTATTGGCCACCCGCACGCCGCACGGGCGGTTGGGGCCGCGAATGGAGCTAATCCTGTGCCGATCCTGGTGCCGTGTCATCGACTGGTGGGCAGTACAGGCGCACTGATCAGCTATCGTGGTGGCGTGGCGATGAAGCGCCACC
>JADDQF010000093.1 GCA_016781505.1 bacterium | reverse complement strand
GGCAAGATCAACCGTGATCAAGGCGCAGAGGCGTATCGCGGCTGTATCAAGACCATTCTGGCGTGTACGAGCCCATCGTTCGCTCCCAGAGATCCATGCGGGCGGATGAGTACGAGGAGCGGGCTGCAAGCCAAGCGGGCGTTGAGATCCTGGCACCATTCCGGCCGACTACGAGCTTTCGGCTGACGACGCGCTTCATGCGGTACGTAAGCGAGCCATGGCGTACGCATCAACGTAGCTGCCATTTCTGAAGGCATAGCGCGCCAATGTTCCTTCGATCACAAAGCCACACTTTTTGTACAGCTGAACAGCCAGCTCATTATCGGTGTACACTTCGAGCTCCAGCCGGGTTAGTTGCAGCCACTTTTCGGCCAGGTCGATCGCTGCCTGCATTAACGCCCTTCCGACGCCTCGACCTTGCCAATCATCCCGCACCGCCATCCCCAGCTGCCCGACATGGCGCCGGCGTGGTGAGTGGGGAAAGCTATGTAGCCCGAGCTGACCAACCACCTCGCCTGCGACACACGCAACCAGAACATACAAATCGTCGGCGGGCTCGCTCAATCGCTTGCGCCATGTCTCGGCAGCCGGAAATGGCAGCTGGAGCGTGCCGCTAATTGCGTTAGCTCCGGCGAAGATCCGTTGGACCGCCTCATAATCGCTTGGTTCGGCGCGACGGATCGTGATCGCAGTGGAGACGGGTGGAGTATCCATGGTTGTATTGCCTCCCATCGCTCGGCAGACGGCCTGGCCACGATTATAGAGTGGCGGAAGCTGAAACGCGATCACCTTTTGGCCAACATCGCCTTAAGCGGGCTACACAGCGGTTTCGTTGTACGGCGGCAAGGGGCGTTGGTGTCAAACTCGCCGTGAGGCTGGCTTTGTGGGAGCTGTAACGATTCCGCGGCGCAACCGGTCACCATAAGCTGGGCTATAATGCGGCATGAGCTGCTTCCGATAGTGGTAAGACTCCTGCTACTTTATCACTCGGCTTGGATAACCATATATGGAGAGCTTGACGTGAAAACACAGCTGCTACGCATCGATTGCCCGGATGCCAAAGGCCTGGTATACGCCGTGACGGGGGTATTGTACCGCCTTGATTTCAACATCATCAGCAACCATGAGTTCGTGGATCCAGCTACTCGGCATTTTTTCATGCGTACGGTTGTAGCTGGCTCCGCCCCGCCCGAAGCCGTTGTCCACGAGCTACGGCAGGTGCTGCCGGCAACAGCCACGGTTCGGCTAGCTCCCGCCAGCAAACGGCCGATCGTTGTGTTCGCAACCAAAGAAGTGCATTGCCTGGGTGATCTGCTTGTGCGTTATATTGACGATGATCTTCCCACCCACATCAGCGCCGTAATCAGCAACTATGCCGATCTGGAACCATTAGTTCAACAATTCAACATTCCGTTTCATCATGTTAGCCACCACAATCGTGATCGCGCCGCACACGAACAGGCGATCATCGAGGTGCTGGACCAATACAAGCCCGACTATTTGGTGTTAGCCAAGTATATGCGGATCTTGACGCCCCAATTTGTTGCGCGCTACCAGCAGCGTATCATCAATATTCACCACTCGTTCTTGCCAGCATTTATCGGAGCGCGCCCATACCATCAAGCGTTTGAGCGTGGTGTAAAAATTATCGGAGCCACTGCGCATATCGTAACCGACGATCTCGATACAGGGCCGATCATCGCGCAGGGCGTGCTGCCGGTCAACCATGCCCACACCGCGGCGGGCATGGCTCAGGCTGGGCGGGATCTTGAAAAGATCGTCCTGGCCAAAGCATTAAGGCTTGTGCTTGAGGAACGGGTTTTTCTGCATCACAACCGGACAATTGTTTTTGAGTAAGCGCGAGCAAGAACAGTACACATTGCCGAAGGCGTAACCACCAAAGAGTGTGGCCGCCCGAACTGTTTAGCCGCTACGCCGGGTTAATCTGTGATGCATCAAAAGTCTCATGCACGCGCGCTCCACCTCCTGTATTCTTAGGCCGACTTAAAAAACTTATTTGCTCTCATGAAATACAAGATGAGGAACCGCATGTGGTTCAATGTGCTAAGTTTGCTGATCGCGCTGATCTGTTTTGTCAAAGCTGGTACGGCTCTGCTTGCGCCGGATACGTTCTACAATCGCCGCCGACAACAATATGCTTCGGCCGCAGTTCCACGCTCCGTACTGGTTGTTCCAATGCTTATGCTTATGCTGACTGGCATTGCCTGGTATGCGGCGCTCTATCATTATGTCGATTGGAGCTGGTTAGTGACCGGCTTTCTGAGCGCCACTTCTTTGCTAGCCCTCGTTAACATATGCCGTTGGCCCGCGCATCGAGTGAAGCTGCTTGCAGCGATTGGCGAAGAGCATGCAGAACGGCGCACGTACGTTGACGTTGGTATGCTGGGGCTTGGGAGTGTGTTCGGGGTATTGGGTGTGATCCTGTGAGCTGCTGGGGAAGTGCCGAGCATTGGGTCTCCACACCGGCAGACGGCAAGATACTGGAACCTCAACTGCTCTCAAAATGTCTGCATCAGCTTTGTGAAAACAACCCAACGGCGAGCCACATGTAGCAATGGGCGAGATCATGCACCAACAGCATCTGGAGCAATGGTTGTAAGGCTTGCTGTAGCAGCGCTTACTTGGTAGCGGGGATAGTGCCGCGAAAGTGCGCGCGGGCAACCAACGTAAACAGCGCCCATACACAACCGGCGGCAACACCTTGCAGCACAAGCTCGCGGGACAACGACTGAGCCATGCCGAGGTTAATGCTGCTCCAAACGACAGCACATACAAGCCCTTCGATCACTGCGATCTGGCTTAGCCTTGGCAATGGCATGCGCTGCATAAGACCAGATGGCCCCGTGCTCAGCTGAATCGACGTCCACACAGCCGCTCCCAGCATCACAATAAAAACCGTGTCGCTATTCATCGGTGCCCCCATCGGGCCTGTTACGTAGATTGAGTCTTGCAGCCTTTGACCACACCATTCTAGCACAAACTTTAGGCGTACACCACATTATATTTTAGGCGTAATATCCTTCGTCCAGCCAGCGCAACAGCTTCGGATCGTTCACCTTGTATGCGGCAGCGGCAGCGTTTTTCATTGTCATTAGGGAGCTACCTTTCTCAGGTGCATCACTTTTTGGCCGATAAAGGTACACGTTGCTAAAGGCAACGTTCTGAGGTACAGTGTGCTCACGCGAGCGCCGCATCGTGCTGCTAACCTGTAATGGGCTGAGGGAGAAGCCGAGAGCAACCGTGCTATGCATATCGTTCTGATTTCGACCTATGAGCTAGGGCATCAACCCTTTGGCCTGGCCTCGCCCGCGGCATGGTTGCGCGCTGCCGGTGCACGGGTAACCTGTCTGGATTTAGCGGTCCAACCAGAGCGGGATTGGCGCGTACCGGTCGCGGATGCACAGCTGGTGGCGATCTATGTGCCGATGCATACCGCGACTCGCCTAGCTGCGCAGCTGATCAAGCAGATCCGGGCAGACTACCCGTCGCTCCATATTTGCTGCTACGGGCTTTACGCGCCCTTGAACGAATCTTTTCTGCGCGGGCTGGGCGTCGATACGATTTTGGGCGGCGAGTTCGAGCAGGGTTTGGCAGCACTGTATCGACGGCTGGTCGACACGGAACAGCACAAATTGCCGGCTGTCCAACCGGAACCGCGTATTTCGCTTGTCAAGCAAGCGTTTCTGCGCCCGGACAGAAGCACGCTGCCCGACCTGGCGCGCTACGCCCAGCTCCAGCATGGGAACATCTACCGGATCGTCGGCTACACTGAGGCGAGCCGAGGGTGTAAGCACCTGTGTCGGCATTGTCCAATCGTGCCGGTGTATGGTGGACGGTTTCGGGTTGTGCAGCGCGACATTGTGCTGGCAGACATTCGCCAACAGGTTGCGGCCGGCGCGGAACATATTACCTTCGGAGATCCAGATTTTTTCAACGGCATCGGTCATGCGCTCCCACTGCTTCAAGCGCTGCACCACGAGTTCCCGCAGCTGACCTACGATGTCACCATCAAAATCGAGCATCTGCTGCTTCATGCCAAGCATCTGCACGTGCTCCGTGACACCGGCTGTGCGTTTGTTACCAGTGCGGTTGAAGCAGTGGAAGACATGATTTTGGCGATTTTCGATAAACGCCACAGCGCAGCGGACTTTGCGCGTGCCGTCGAGCTCATGCGGTCGGTCGGGCTTATCCTCAATCCAACGTTTGTGGCGTTCACGCCCTGGACTTCGCGCCTTGGCTATCAAAAGTTGTTACAAACAATTGCCCGCTTGGAGCTTGTCGAGCATGTCGCGCCGATTCAATACGCCATCCGGTTGCTGCTGCCCACAGGCTCGAAGCTGCTTGAGCTTCCCCAAGTTCAAACATTGGTTGCTCCTTTTGACCACGCTGCGCTTTGCTATCCGTGGACGCACCCAGACCCAGCCATGGATCGGCTTCAAGCCGATGTTTTGCAGCTCGTGAGCAGCCAGGCACGCAAGCTGGAGCGGAGCGTACTCTTTGAACACGTTTGGTCGCTAGCGCACAGCGAGACCAGGCCAGCCGTTCAGCTGCGACGTACGCAGGCCGGCGCGGGCGCACGGATGGCAAAGCCACCTGTACCCCAGCTGAGTGAGCCCTGGTACTGCTGAGCAGAGCCCACCGAAGAGCAGGTTGCTTTTCTTTGACCCCACACGAGAGCCGCACAGGATGCCGCTCTTTTGATTGCCGCTGAGCTAGTTGACACCCAAGTTGACACCCTAAGTCTGAAAACTTCTGCGGGTCAAGCTGGGTGAGACCGAGCAGAACTTGGCCGACTATGCCCACGCCCAGACCCTTGATCCTGACCCGGCCAAGATTGCCCATCATCGAGCCCAGATCCAAGCTGATACCTCGCTGGCTTGCACCCTACGCCGCATTGTTATAGACGACGCGTTCCTCCTGCGGAGCGCCCGCTTACCTCCTGACCCGGACCAAGTTGTGGTAGCCGATCAGAACAATCGGCGCCGGCAAGCCGACCTCCAAACTGATCGAAGCAGCAGCC
>JADDQF010000122.1 GCA_016781505.1 bacterium | reverse complement strand
CGTTTCGCTCGCCTATAACCATCCGCTTCAGAACCAAGCACCGCTAAGCCGGCACTTCCGGCACTGCACCTTCGCGCAGCTCATAGCCATGGGCCAGGCGCTCGGCTGCCCGCGTACGAAACGCGTTCAGGGCGTCCGCCTCGACATCGAAAGCCCAGTTCGCCATGCCATACGGCTGCTCATACCAACGCGTTCCGGCGATCGGCGCAATCGTGCCGGTTTTGTCGTACGAGGCGTGCACATGCCACGGATGGCCGCGCTCCGACTTGGGCGGAGTATGCGTAATCCAGAGTCGATACCAACTACCATCTGCGTGGCGGAAGTGAGCGTACACGGGTGAGGACGGCATGTGTGCTGCTCCTTGATGACCTCGGCGTTGTAGCTGGCTTGGGATATGAACGATAGCCAGCATGGCAGCGTCGTGGGCGCGCGGCGCATCTTCCGTACAGTCATGAACTCAGGCGGATCACCTTTTGGCCCACGGCAAGGGCTATGCCTCGGCGGTTGATGGCGGCGTGGCGGCTGCTGCTTTGCTGCGGCGCGACTGTCGCTTGGGTGGCTGAGTTTCCTGTTGTTGACGCTGCTGCAAAACTTCCGCCCGCCAAGCCTTGGCCGCCGCAATTGCGCCTTCATAGCCGTAGCGCTCGATGGCAAATTTGCGGCCAACCATTTTGCCGGGGGCTACACTGGCTGAGACCGTGATGTACGGCTTTTTGGTCCCGGTACGACGGGTCATATAGGTCAGGCTAATCCCAACCTCGCCGGTATTGCTCTGCGCGATCGTCCGATAGCCACGCTTGTTGGCCGGCGGTGGCACCGTGGCCAACACTTGATCCCGAAACTGCATGGCCGCCTTGCGAGCTTGCGCTGGCGAAGCGTAGTGCGAGTCGCTGAAATGCTTGGTGATGACCTTGCCCTCACGCTCCACATGGACCTGGTAGCCATGACTTTTGGGACTGTCGATGCGCCGAATATTGCGCGTTGAGGGGGGTGTGTACCGGGATGGCATACAAACCTCCTGTTGACGTGCATTAAACTTAACCTGGATACCCACGCTGGAACAAGCTCCCTAGCATTTGTGCTTGGCGCGGGTGCTAACGGCGAAGCTCGGCTGTTCTGGCAGCTATGGTAGCACGAGCAGCAACGCACTTCAAGCCGATATGGGCTGGCGAGACTCCGAAAACCACCACAACTCAGGCTTGATCGACTACACTAAAAGGTAGGCCGGCGCTTGCGTTAGATCGAGATTGGATCGCTGCTCAGGGGAGTGCTGTGCTGCGCTGATATTTGGTGGCGACGACGAACCATGATCGCCGCAAGGAGACCCGCAAGGTTGGAAATGCTATCGGTGATCGCGTCGGGCCAGCTCCACTGCATGTTGATTTCGGCGGCATCCCGTCCGGTCGCGTTTAGCTCGGCTTGATGGGCCTGATACTCACTGACTTCCCATACCAGTGTCACCAGGGCAACTGCCGCCGCCGCGAGCAGGTCGACCTGGGGCACAGCGCGGCGCGTCAGTGGCGCCAGCGGATGATGGGGCGGTAGCTCAGCATCGAGGGTAAGGAGCGTTTGGCTCAGCAGCCGCGCAAGGGCATAGGCGGCGGACGCGTGCGGCAGACTGTCGATACCAAAGCCCAGGATGGTGCGCTCAGCCCAACGACCATGGTAAATTGAATAGCTAGGATGGGACGCAACAAAGCCCAGGGCAAGGGGCGCGACATAGCCTGCGTACCGCGGATCGTGCCGCACACGCTGATCAAGCGTACGGACAACCGGCTCGACGCCGGGCATGCTCGTAACAGCCGTCAGATGTTGCAATAACCGCAACCATTCTGGCAGGAGCAAGGTGATAGTATTACCGACAAGGTGGGTGAGCCAGGCTGTCGGCACGCCGTACTCTTTTCGATTACGATACGCCGTGCCGGCAACTGCAAGCCATAAGCCGTATCGCAAACTAGCGGATAAACGCACAATGTACTCCTTGCTTCCAAGGTTGTTAAGCAAGTCTTGTTCCGATACTCGACTGGCCGTCGCTTGCCGCCAGCAGGTTGGTGCAAAGCGATAAACATGGCCGAGCTTTCCATCGTCACCATTAATTGTCTTGGGCTGCCGGTGCCCTTGCCAGGGCTGCGGCATCGACTGAGCGTGCTCGGCAAAGCGCTTGCCGACCTTGAGGCGGACGTGGCGTGTTTGCAAGAAGTGGGGCAATGGCGCCACCTGCCGCTGCTGCGCCACGACGAAGAACGTTGGCCGCACGCCCTGGCTATCGTCCATCCATACGCGCCCAAAGGTGGGCTGGTCACACTTTCCCGGTTACCAACCAGCGATCCGGCGTATGTTCCGTTTCGCGAGCGCGGCCGGTTTGCCAGCCTGCACGCAACCGAACGGCACCAGGCCAAAGGCTTCCTGCAAATCACGATCACCGCGTATGGCCGCTCTGTGGTTGTTTTCAACACCCACCTAGCCGCCAACTATACCGCGGAGTGGTCGTACACCAACCCGTACGCCAAAGTTGAGCGCGCCCAGCTCCGTGAGCTTGCCGCCTGCGTTGCAGCTGTACCCGCCAGCACGCCCGTGGTTGTGGCCGGTGATTTTAACGTTCCGCGGGGCAGCTGGCTGTACCATGAGTTTTGTGCGGCGGCCAACCTCGTCGATCCGCTGCGGGATGCGACAACCCCAACCTACCGCCCACTGCCCGGAATGCCCGCCCGCGCCGCCCAAGCGCTTGATCATGTTTTGGTCCGCACACCCGCCGATGGGTCGTTCAGCTTCGAGTCGGAGCTCTGTTTTACAGAGCCGGTATTATTGGGACGTGGGGGTACCCTCGGCTACCTGTCCGACCACCTCGGCGTGAGGCTGCGCTTGCGCTGGCCTTTGGAAGACGAACGCGCTCAAGCGCCGGAGCAGGCCAGCTGCTAGCAGGTTGGGTCAACGTTGTCCAGGTGCGCAAACAAGCGCCGGTACAAGCCCAACTGCCGCAATTCTTCAGGTTATTTTTGGACCGCTTGGGATACTGTTTCGCGCAAACGTTCCGCCATCAAACTCCACATCCGCTCCGCGATGCTGTCCCATGTGCTGCGTTCCAACACTGGTTTAGCCCGCTCCAACCGTGACTGCCCCGACTCAAGCGTTTCTGACAGAGCATCCTCGACGGCGGCAGACCAAGCGTCGGCACCATCGGCGATGGCCACAATCCCGGTGTAAAAGGCGACAACATCCGGCACAGAGCTGCTGATAACCGGCTTGCTACCGGCAAGGTACTCAAGGGTTTTGGTGGGGCTAATAAAACGCGTGGCTTCGTTGAGCGCAAAGGGCATGGTCGCCACGTCGAAGCTTTTCAAAAACGCCGGCAAATCGCGATACTGCTGCTGACCCAGATAGTGGATATTGGGGGCTTTGGGCAAATCGGCCTCCTCGACTTTGGCGGTCGGCCCGATCAACACCCACTGCCAGTTCGGCCGTCGCTCCGCCAGCTCGGCGATCAAGGGCCAATCAATCCGCTCATCCAGCACCCCAAAATACCCAAGGCGCGGCTGGGGAATTGCAGCGGCTACGGCCGGGATCGACGTGGCCGGATCGAACACTTGCCGGTAATGCGCGACATCCACGCCGCTGGGAAAGCAAGCAACCCGCGGATGGCGGTGCTTGCGCGCCTCGTACATTGAATGACCGCCTGTGAACACCAGATCCACCAGCGATAACAGCCGTTCTTCACGCTGGCGCATCTCGGCAGTGCCGTCTTTGAAGCTGGCCAGATCGTCCATGCAATCGTACACGGCGAGCTCGACCGCGGGACGTGTGGCAGCGACCAAATAATCCGCCAGCGGTGAAAACACCCACAGAATAGTGTTTGGGCCAGCCATCGTCAGCACTTCGGGAAGGAGCTGCAGCCACAGTTCCTTGTAGCTATTGCCGGGCGTATCTAGATGCTGCGCTGAGAAGATCGGGCGGATCACTTCGACGCCGGCCGCGTGTGATTGTGGCTGCAGGTAGGGCCGCGCAACATCACCCTGTATATCCGGCGGATCGACATAGATGACACGGCACTCCTGCGCGAAGCGCGACATCAGCTGCTGAGGTCGCTGCCAGACATGGTCCCATCGCAGATGCGACAGGCACAACAACGTCAAGGGTTGGGTCTGCATCATCATTCGTACTCGTCCTTCGCTGGGTTAGATAAACGATGGTGCCGAGAAAGGGTACATCAGGGCAGCCTACGGGGCCTATAGCAAATCTGTTGCCAGCATAGCAGGAAACAACCAGAAGCACCTACCACCGCCTCGCCCGCCGGCTGGTTTTTGGAACCAATAGCTAGCCGACTGATAGCGGTTGCGGATGCTCTTGGCCATGGCACGAGACCAGCGCGAGCTTCAAGGCTGCTGTCGATAAGGCAGCGGCAACATGATGCCCGCAATCACCGGATCTCGCCGCGCGTTATGGTATAGTACCGCGACACGTTATGGCTCGCGCGGAAGGCCGTATCCACCGTCGGGAGCCAGGCATTTAACCTTGCAAAGCTTGTGATAGTTGTGGGCTGCGCCAGCGGAGTACAGGTGGTCTCGCTGCTTACCACGTTGTACGTTCGCTGCATGTCCCCGCGCGCTCGGTCGCTCATCAATGGAGGATAGAGTAGTGCCAACCGAACAACCGACACGTCCCCCAGCGGATATGCTCGATCAAAAACAGCTTCTGCGCGTTCTGATGGCGGTTAAAAAAGGGGACTTTTCAGTGCGAATGCCGGAAGATTTAACCGGCACCGCTGGCAAAATTGCCGATACGCTTAACGATATCATCGAGCTGAACCAAAATATGACCACCGAGTTCACCCGCATCAGCACGGTGGTGGGCAAGCAGGGCAAGACTACGGAGCGGGTGACGCTTGGCGCATCCGGCGGCTCCTGGGCAACGTGCATCGAGGCCGTTAACACGTTGACGACCGATCTGGTTCAGCCCACCACCGAGGTGGCACGCGTCATCGGCGCCGTTGCCCGCGGGGATTTGAGCGAGACGGTGCCACTTGAGATCACGGGACGACCGCTTGAGGGCGAGTTCCTGCGCACTGCCAAGATCGTCAACACCATGGTCGACCAGCTCGGCTCGTT
>JADDQF010000038.1 GCA_016781505.1 bacterium | reverse complement strand
TTGTTCACAAGTCACGCACCAGCGGATCAATCAAGGTGTCGGGAATACGATTACGTGCGATGTGATGGTTGATTTCGTCCTGATGATCGCTATAGTAACTGAGGGCGTTAAACACCTGGGCAAGCGTGAGGTGTGGCAGCCGCTGCGGAATAACCTCTGGCTGGATACCCTGCCTCCATAATTCCACAATAGCACGCACTGGTGTGCGTGTCCCCTTAATGATTGGTTCGCCACTCAAGATGTGCTCATCAGTTATGACATAAAGATGTTCCGTTGCAGTCGACATACGATAAGCCTTCCAAATACCTTTGTTGGAAGCATCGTATCATATGTCTAAATGACACAACAAACATGAAATCGGAGACCCGTTAAGGCTGGGAAGCTACGGTGAATTGGCGCATATCTTGCTACCGGTGACGATGTGTTCTAGCGGAGTGCGGACAGGAAGCGCCAAACGATGGATCGGCTGTTTTTGTTCAACAAACCGTACCAGGTGCTCAGCCAGTTTACCGACCCCAATGGGCGCCCCACACTGGCCGACTACCTATCGATACCCGACATCTACGCCGCGGGTCGCCTTGACTACGACAGTGAAGGACTGTTGCTGCTCACCAACGCGGGCCGTCTCCAACACCAGATCGCCGACCCGCAGCACAAGCTGCCCAAAACCTACTGGGTTCAAGTTGAAGGAGTTCCTCCCGAAACTGCCCTGGCCCAGCTTGAGCGCGGAGTGCGGCTCAACGACGGACTGACCCGGCCTGCCCACGCCCGGCGCATGGAGGAGCCCGCCGTGTGGCCGCGCACGCCGCCGATCCGGGAGCGGAAGCAGATTCCAACGGCCTGGATCGAGCTGACGCTGCGGGAAGGCCGTAATCGGCAGGTGCGGCGGATGACTGCGGCCGTCGGCTACCCCACCCTAAGGTTGATCCGCTACGCCATCGGTCCGTGGAACCTTGCTGGCTTACAGCCGGGTGCGTGGCAAGAAGTAGCTGCTCCCAGAAGTCTGGCCGAAGTAACGGCAGCGAGCCGGCCAAGCCGACGCAGATAGTACAACTTCCTTCGATTCGGTTGTACCCATACGTGTATGGTTCGAGAATGCGTCAGCAACTGGTTAATCCCACCCAACAATGCACCAGGTACTGCTGCTGGCCCGGTATAATACAATCGCAATAAAAAGAAGCGTTTGAGATACTGGACGATCCATGCAAACTATTTATGACGTAATTGTGGTTGGCGCTGGCCATGCCGGCTGCGAGGCCGCTCACGCAGCCGCGCGGATGGGCAGCCGGACCTTGCTGGTGACGATCGACCTCGACAAGCTGGCGCATATGTCGTGCAATCCGTCGATCGGTGGACCAGCCAAAGGGCATATCGTGCGCGAGATCGATGCGCTGGGCGGGGTGATGGGCCGCGTCACGGATGAGAGCTTTATTCAAATCCGCATGCTCAACGACTCAAAAGGACCCGCCGTGCAGGCTCTGCGCGCCCAGTGCGATAAGCGGCTGTATGCTCAGCGCATGAAGGATACGCTGGAGCGCACGCCGAACCTGGATCTCAAGCAGGCGTTGGTGGAGCGGATAACCCGCGTGCCAGCGTCAGAGCTGGCCGGCCAGGGAGCGGCCGAGCAGCTCGGGATGGCTGACGTCCGCTCGCTCTTTGCCGTCGTCACCCACACCGGCTGGCGCTACTACGGTCGGGCGCTCGTGCTGACGACCGGCACCTTTCTCCGTGGGCGGGCGATCACCGGCGATGCGCAATGGTCGGCCGGCCGTGCTGGGGAAAGCGCGGCGGTGGTGCTGGGCGAGGATTTGCACCAGCTTGGCTTTCCCCTGGTGCGGCTCAAGACAGGCACGCCACCTCGCGTCGACGCGCGCACCATCGACTTTGGGGCGACCGAGCTGCAGTTTGGCAGCGCCGCGCCGCTCCATTTTGGCTTCTACTACAATGAAGCGCCCCGGGTGCCGACATTTTTGACGGATCGGCCCTACGCTCGTTTTCCGCAGCCACAGCTTGACGGGTGGCGACCCCAGCTGCCGTGCTACCTGGTCTACTCGACCGCCGAGACGCACCAGATTATCCGTGATAACCTTGATCGCGCGCCGCTCTTTTCCGGCGTGATCGAAGGCGTTGGCCCGCGCTATTGTCCCTCGATCGAAGACAAAATTGTGCGCTTCGCCGACAAAGAGCGGCATGGTTTCTTTTTGGAGCCCGAAGGCTGGCAGACCAGCGAGGTGTATGTGCAGGGCTGCAACACATCGCTGCCGGAGGACGTGCAGTGGCAGATGCTGCGCTCCATGCCGGCCCTTCGCCAGGCCGAAATTATGCGCGTCGGCTATGCGATTGAGTACGACGCGGTTGCTACCGGCGAGGTTTTAGCTACGCTGGAGACGAAGCGCCTGCCGGGCCTGTTTCTGGCCGGACAGATCAACGGCACCACGGGCTACGAAGAGGCGGCGGCACAGGGCTTGATCGCCGGAATCAACGCGGCGCGGCAGGTCAAAGGCGAGCCGGCCTTTATTCTGCGCCGCGATCAAGCCTATATCGGCGTGCTGATCGACGATCTGGTGACCAAAGAGATCCATGAGCCATATCGGATGTTCACCTCGCGCGCCGAGCACCGGCTGCTGCTGCGCTCGGATAATGCCGACCTTCGCTTAACGCCGCTTGGCTATGAGCTGGGCATGATCGACGCGGAGCGTATGGCCAACGCCGATCGGAAGCGCGAGCAGACCGGCCAGGCCCGGCAGCAGCTCCAGGGCATTCGCCTGACGCCTTCCGGCGAGATCAACCGCCGGCTAGGCGAGGCGGGCATTGCGCCGATCAGTCAGGTGTGTAGCGCCGACATTGTGCTGGCCCGGCCGGGAGTTACCTATGCCGCACTCCAGCAGCTGCTTGCATTGCCACTGCTCACGCCCCAGGTCGCTGAGCAGGTCGAGATCGAGACCAAGTACAGCGGCTATATCGAGAAGGAGCTTAAGGCCGCCGACCGGGTGCGCAAGATGGAGACACGGCGCATCCCGCCATCGCTGGATGTGACAACCATTTCGGGGCTGCGCAACGAAGCCCGGCAGGTGCTGCAGCGCTTTCGGCCCGCAACGCTGGGACAGGCAGCGCGGCTCAACGGCATTAATCCAGCCGACGTAGCGGTGCTGCTGGTGCATCTCGAGCGGCAACGTGGCGACGGCGCGCAGTCAGCAGCCGAGGTCGAAACTGCCTAGTTCGTGGTTGCTTAACTCGTCCCAACAGCCTCCTGTAGCTACAAAAGCTGGGGGAGGCTGTTGAGTTAAGCGCGGATTTTGCGCTGAAGCGCCCCGAGCGTTGAGCTATGGCTGCGCAGGAGCCGGCTCGGGTGTCAACTCAACGGTTGGCGGCAGTGATGCTGGCGGAGGCGCCGACGTGTCCGGCGCCGGGGCTTCGGGAAGCGGCGTGACTGGTGCGGAAGTGGGCGCGTTGGACGATTCAAGCGTAGGCTCAACCTTGGGCGTTGGCGCTTCCGTGGCTGCCGGCACCGGTGTCGGCCAAGCCGTTGGCTCGGGCTTAGGCGGAACTGTCGGCTCAGGTGTGTTGGTTGGCGCAGGCGGGTCGCTTGGCACTGGCGAATTGGTCGGCGCTGGGGTCGGAACAACCGGCACTGGCACGACCCTGGTCACTTCCACCGGCGGGCCAGGCACAACAATGACGCGTTCGGTTGGCGAGGGCGCAACACTTGGCACACTCGTCGGCGCTGGCATAAGGGTGGCAGTCGCCGTGGGAGCTGGGGTAGCTGTAGGCGGCACAGCCGGCACGTTAACGCGAATGGTCACCGGCTCCGACTCGTGGCCGACGCGATCCACAACCGTTACGCGGTAATACGAATCCTGGCCCAGCGGAGCCTGTGCGTCGGTGTACTGCGATACCACGATCAGTTCGGCGTTAAGTTTGGCAAACGAACCATTGCGGGTATCACTGCGGTACACGTTGTAGCCACGGACATCATCTTCCGCGCTCGTTTCCCAATCCAGCGTCACCCCGGTTGCCAACACCGAGGCAGTCGTCAACCCTGAAGGAACAGCGGGCGGCGTGTCGATTGTCGCCGTGACCGTGGGAGGCACGGCTGTTGCCGTCGCGGGAACGCTCGTGCTGGTGGCGGTGGGAATGAGGCTTACATTGGGTTGGTTGGCCGTCGGGTTAAGGGTGTACAGAACATAAATACCGACCCATACCAGCGTGATCATGGCGATCAGGCCCAGGAGCGCGAGGTAGAACAGGTTATCACGCCGGCTGAGGCGACCACGCACGCCACGGCGGGGCAGCGCCAGCGTGCCCGAAGCTGCGACCGCGCCCGTCGTTGTTCCACTCCACTCACCCGTGTATAATGGGCAAGAAAGATGGTTAATGCTTAAACAATGCGTTCGCTGCTCGACCGGAATATCCTGAGCCTCGCCGCTGACATAACAGCGGTGCTCGGAGGTCGGCGAAGCGAACCGGATAGCTCGGTTTTGACGCAGTCCAAGATACGGACAATGGGACCGTTCGTTCACGAAATCAACATCCTCATTGTGGCAACTGTGTAGTATAGAGGACGGATCGGGTCACGTCAAAGCTTTTTTGAGGAGCGGCGCATGCGGGTCGTCCTGGTTTCAGATATTCACTCTAATGCCGTTGCCTTGGCGGCTGTGCTGGCTGCGCTGCCCACCTACGACGAGCTTTGGTGCCTGGGTGACACGATCGGCTACGGTCCGGAGCCAAACATCTGCCTCCAACAAATGCAGAAATTGGCGAAATACGCGCTCACCGGCAACCACGATCTCGCCAGCCTCGGGCTGGTCTCCCTGGCCGACTTCAACGCGCTTGCCCGCACGGCCAATCAGTGGAACAACAAGCAGCTTGAGCCGGAGCTACGGGCATTTTTGCAAGCGCTGCCCGCACGCTTGCCGCTGCCGCCCGAGGTCACACTGGCCCATGCCAGCCCCCGCGATCCGATCTGGGAGTATATTTTAGACGCCCAAACGGCCAAGGCCAACCTCCAACATTTTGACACGCCGGTCTGCTTTGTCGGGCACACCCACGTCCCCACGATCTTTGCCCGTCACGAGGACGGCAAAATTGAATTCCAGCGCGGAAAGCCCGGCCAGATGTTGCAGCTTAAGCCCGGCTCGCGCTACATTGTTAATCCTGGCAGTGTAGGCCAGCCCCGCGATGGCGATCCGCGCGCCGCGTACGCCGTATGGGACACCAAAGCCGGCACGATCCGCTTCAACCGGGTTGAATACGACGTCGCCGCTACGCAGCAGAAAATGCGCGCCGCCGGACTGCCTGACATGCTGGCCGAACGCTTGGCGTTTGGCCGGTGAAACTAAATGAAAGGTTATGCCGCATGTCGCTTGAAGCTCGCTACCGGGCTTTACATCCCCGCTCAGCCGCATTGTACGAACAGGCGCTGGACCACTTTCCCAGCGGCGTGACCCATGATGGACGCTGGATGCAGCCTTTTCCCCTGGCGATTGAGCGCGCAGCCGGAGCGTATAAGTGGGATCTTGACGGCAATCAGCTGATCGACTATTGGCAGGGCCACGGCGCGTTGCTGTTGGGACATAGCGCGCCCCCAGTCGTGACGGCGGTGCAACAGCAGATAGCATGCGGCACGCACTATGGCGGCAATCACCGGCTCGAGATCGAATGGGCCGCTGCGGTCAAAGCCTGCTTTCCGCACATCGAGCGGCTCCGCTTCACGTCGTCGGGCACGGAAGCAACACTGCTGGCCCTGCGCCTCGCCCGCGCCTACACGCGCAAGCCAACCGTCATCCGCTTTGCCGGCCACTTTCATGGCTGGCACGATCTGCTTGCCCAAGACGCGCCCGATAAACGACTGCCCGGAACGCTGCCCCAGCTCGCAGCCGGACTGCTCGTCCTGCCTGCCGTGGTCGAGACACTGGAGCAGACGCTGGCCGCACGCGACGACATTGCCGCCGTCGTGTTGGAGCCATCGGGCGCGAGCTACGGCACCCAGCCGATGCCGGACGCGTTTTTGCAACAGGTACGGGCGCTCACGGAGCAGCGTGATGTGCTGCTCATCTGTGATGAAGTGGTGACCGGTTTTCGGATCGCTCCGGGCGGCGTGCAGCAGCGAGCCGGCGTGCAAGCCGATCTTACCGCCCTGGCCAAGATCCTGGCGGGCGGCCTCCCCGGTGGTGCTGTAGGCGGTCGCGCCGACGTGCTGCGCCACCTTGCCTTTGGCGACAACAGCTGGAACGCGCACGAGAAAATTGTGCACCAGGGAACATACAATGCGAATCCGCTCTCGGCGGCCGCGGGCATCGCCGCACTTGCGGTAGCACGCACCGGAGTGCCCCAACAACGATCCTCCGCGCTTGCTCAGAAACTGATCGCGGGCCTCAA
The DNA here is from genome assembly GCA_016781505.1 of bacterium. Lineage (GTDB taxonomy): Bacteria > Chloroflexota > Chloroflexia > Chloroflexales > Kallotenuaceae > LB3-1. Next base: position 13,003 of record JADDQF010000038.1, on the reverse strand, counting down.
CGATGTGCTGCGGCGGCACCGCTTGTCCGGCTGGGCAGCCTATGGCGACGCCTCGATCTTTCATCTGATGCTGGGAGCAAGCACACCATTCCCCGCGGGCGAGCTCCCCACCGACCTGCCGCTTGCCGAGCTGAAGCAGGGCGGCAGCCCCGAGCTCCACGCTCAGTTTCGGCTGGCCATGCTGAACCAGGGCGTGGACTTGATGCGCGGCAAAAGTGGATTCGTCTCGGCCGCGCATACGGAGAACGATATCGCCCACACAATAGCAGCCTTCGATGCGGCGCTCCACGAGCTGCCAGCGCTCCACGCGTAACCAACCCGACACATCGCTAACAGGTCTACACTGTCGGGGCGCGATTGATCACGCCCCAACACTCACGCCCCGACTCGGGTTATGCCCGTGGAATTCCGGCGCATATGCCGCAGCGCCAAAATTGCGCCGCAGACGGCGATGGTGACGAGCGCCGTCACTTGCGCAAGCCGTAACGCGTTCTCGCATTCGCCGCCGATGCCGCTGGTACACAAGCTATCCGTGCGCAATCCTTCGATAAAGAAGCGGCCAATCGAGTAAAAGATGGCGTAAAACAAAAACAGATCGCCCTTACGCAGCCAGTGCCGCAAACGCCGCTCGACCACCAGCAGCGCAATCAAGACCAGCAGGTTCCACACCGACTCGTACAAGAACGTGGGATGAAAGCGCGTACTTTCTGGATACTGCGTCAAATCCTGATACTGGTGCAGGCGGCGATCCGGATCGATGCGCAAGCCCCAGGGTTGAGGCGTACCCATTGGTCGCCCGTACGCTTCCTGATTGAAAAAGTTGCCCCACCGGCCAATCGTTTGCCCGATCGACATACACGGCGCGCCGAAATCAATCCATTGCAGAAAATCGAGCTGGTTCATGCGCGTGTAGATGAAGCAGCCGATCACCGCGCCAACAATCGCGCCTTGAATTGCGATGCCGCCCGTTTGCGGATTGGCGACGTCAAACAGCAGCCAGCGCCAGATACTGGCATAGTTGTCTCGCCGCTGCACAAACGAGCTCCACTCCGCCGCAACATACCAGGCCCGCGCACACGCGATGCTGATGATCAGGCCAATCGCCAAAAGGTTCCACGCATGGTCGGGGTCGTAGCCATGCGCGGCGGCGCGGCGTGCCCCAAACCAGGCGGCCAAGATCGCGCCGCCCAGGATGCAGACGGCGTACCAATGAATGGTGAGCAGGCCAAAGAGTTGAAAAATAAGATAGCGATCGTCGGGTGGATACATGCGTTGTTCAGGCTCCTGTGTGATGCGTAGCATTGTAGAAGCGCCAAAGACGGGTGTCAAAAATAAGCGTCTCGGCGGGAACGCACTCCGCTTGCACGGGACGGTATAATGCCTCAGCACATACAGATCAACGTCATGAACACACGCGAGCAAATTATCCAACTTGGCAAATGCCTCGCTGCCGAGGCGCAAACCGGCTACGGCAATGCAGTCAAAGGTGGCCTCGATCACTTTTTGACCGAGTGGCTGGCTAGCGCGAATGGCGCGGCACGGGAACCAGTGGTGCAGGCAGCGCTCGCGCGACTGCAGGGCTATGCTGCACTGGAGCTGGATCAGCGCAAGGCCCGGCTGGACGAGTCGCTGGACCAGCTGCGGGCCTTGTTCCGCGAGGGCGGGCAGGAACCGCGGCAGGGCAAACGGGCAGCCACCAAAGCACGCGGCGTAGCTCCAGCACACGCTGCTCCGCTCACGCTTGACGCGCCGCTCGCTACCTTTCCCGGCATCGGGCCGTCGCTGGCCAAGGCGTTTGCGCGCCTCGAGATTCGGACCGTTGCAGATCTGCTGTACCACTTTCCGCACCGCTACGACGACTTCTCGTCACGGATGACGATCGCGGAGCTCACGGTTGGGGCAACCGAGACCGTGGTCGGCACCATCGCCGACGTTAAGAGCTTCAGTACGCGCACGATGCTGGGTGGCGTCAACCTGACGCTGGAAGATGAGACCGGCACGCTCCCGATCACCTTTTTCGGTCAAAAGTGGCTGGTTAATCAGCTCAAGCTGGGCGAGCAGATTGTGGTCAGCGGCAAGGTCACGGCCTTCAACGGCCGACTGCAGATGAATAGCCCGAAGTGGGAGCCGTATCGCGAAGATGCGCTGATTCATGCCGGGCGCTTAGTGCCGGTCCATCCACTCACGAAAGGCATGTACGAGCGCAACGCCCGCACCATCATCAAAAAGGTCGTCGACGCGGCGGTGCCGTTGGTGCGCGAGTATCTGCCGGACGAGGTGCGCGAGCGGGCCAAGCTGGTGCCGCTGGCCAAGGCCCTGGCGCAGGTCCATTTTCCGGACGATCACAAGCAGCTCGCCCTGGCGCGCTACCGGCTCGGCTTCGACGAATTCTTGTTTATCCAGCTGGGCGTGCTGCAGCGCAAACAGCTGTGGCAGGGGGTGCCCGGCTACCAGCTGACCCTTGATCGACAGGTACAGGCTGAGTTCTTGTCTAAGCTGCCGTTTCAGCTGACGAATGCCCAAACCCGCTCGCTGGAAGAGATTTTTGCCGACATCCAGCGGCCCGTACCCATGGCGCGGCTGGTTCAGGGCGACGTTGGCTCGGGCAAGACGGTGGTTGCCGCGGCGGCCTTGCTCCAAGCCATTGCCAACGGCTTTCAAGGCGCGCTGATGGCGCCGACCGAAATATTGGCCGAGCAGCACTATCGCGGACTCAAAAAGATTTTAAGTCAGGTGCGGGTGCCGCGGGATGCCAAAGATGTCGCGCAGCACAGCGATGACTGGCAACGGCGGCTGGCTCCCGAGCAGCTGCAGCGGATGCAGGAGCTGAAACGCCTCCTGGGCATGACCGAAGAAGAAGACATGGCCGGAGCGGGGGTGCGAGTTGCCCTGTTGACCGGCTCGCTCAAAACCAAAGAGCGCAAGCGCGTGCTGGAAAGCATCGCGCAGGGTGAGGTCGATCTGGTGATTGGCACGCACGCGCTGATTCAAGAAGGCGTGCAGTACAACAGCCTGGGCCTGGTAGTCATCGACGAGCAGCACCGGTTTGGCGTGGAGCAGCGGGAGCGGCTCAAAGGCAAGGGGCATCATCCCCATCTGCTGGTGATGACGGCCACGCCGATTCCGCGCTCCCTGGCACTGTCGATCTATGGCGACCTGGATGCGTCGGTGATGGACGAGCGGCCACCCGGGCGGCAGCCGATCAAAACGAAATGGATTCAAAAGGCCGAAGTCGCCAAAGCGCACAAACATATTCGCAAGGAGATTGCGGCCGGGCGCCAGGCGTTTGTGATCTGCCCCCTGGTTGAGGAGAGCGACAAGCTGGAGCTCGCGTCGGCTGTGCAAACCCAGGAAGAGCTGCAGCACGAGGTCTTTCCCGAGCTGCGGGTTGGACTGGTGCATGGCCGGATGACCCAGGCCGAGAAAGACGCGGTTATGGCGGCATTTCGTGACCGCGCCTTCGATATTTTGGTCGCAACCGCGGTCGTCGAAGTTGGCATCGACGTACCCAACGCCACAACTATCCTGATCCTCGGCGCGGAGCGCTTTGGGCTGGCGCAGCTGCATCAGTTTCGCGGTCGCGTGGGCCGCGGAGAGCACCAATCATACTGCATCGTGGTATCGGACGTGGACAACGACGTCACGGAGCAACGCCTGCGCGCGCTGGAAGAAAGCGAAGACGGCTTTGTGCTGGCCGAAAAAGATTTGGAGCTGCGTGGTCCGGGTGAGTTTTTTGGCCGCCGGCAAAGTGGCACGCCCGACCTGAAAATGGCCCAGCTGGGCGATACGCGGCTGCTGCATGCAGCCCGGCTCGAAGCGGAACGGATATTACAACGTGATAAACAGCTAGAACACCCCGACCATGCCCTGCTGAAACAAAAAGTTGACACCTTTTGGGCCAACGCGGGCGCAGCCAATTAGGCCGCAGATTATCGTCGAGATATGACCGAATCAGGTTACACCTGCGCTGGAATACACAAACTATCTGTGAGCGCAAAGCGCCGCATATCCCAACCACAATCTATCGAAAGGAAGTGACTCATGCCGCGCGAGCAGTACGACCGACAGCTCAAAGATTTACAAGATAGCCTGCTGCGGCTGGCCAGTCAGGTTGAAGGGTCCATTGGCCGCGCGGTGGAAGCGCTCAAGACGCAGGATGTGGACGAGGCTCGCCGCATCATCGCCGACGACGACGCCATCGACCGTGCGCAGTATGCGATCGAGGATGCGGCGCTGCTGCTGATTGCGCGGCAAGCGCCCATGGCGGCCGATTTGCGCATGATCAGCGCGGTGATCTCGATTGCCAGCGAGCTGGAGCGCATGGGCGACTACGCCGAAGGCATTGCCGAGATTGTGATCCGTGGCGCGAACGAGCCATTGTTGAAGCCGCTAGCCAACATTCCTCGCATGGCTCAGATCGCACAACGCATGCTGCGCGAGGCGCTGGATGCGTTTGTGAATCGGGATGCCGAAGCTGCCCGGCGGCTGGGAGCGACCGATGATCAGGTTGACCAGCTGACAACCGTGATTCAAAACGAATTACTCCGGATCATGGTCAGTGAGCCGACGAATATCGAGCGCGCACTCCACCTGATGTTTGTGGCCCATAACCTTGAGCGGGTTGCTGATCGTGCCACCAATATCGGCGAGCGCTTGATCTTCCTGGTAACCGGCCAGGTCGTCGATCTCAACGATTAGCCTGCAGGCAACAGGCAATCGGCGACAGGCCAGAGCTGCTTGTGCTGAGGCGAAGCACGTCGTTTTGCTGCGATATAGGCGAACGCGAGCACTAGCGGCTCATGTTTAGGGACTCGTTTCGCGGTATCATACAGCTAAAAGACAAGCGCATACCTAGACATCAGGAAGAAAACGTTTATGTTGGATTCGCTACGCCGCCTGCGGTTTGTTGAGCTGCAGCTACTGATCACGGCGCTGCTCTTTTTTGCCAGCGGCTACTTGCTGACCTCGCTGCGCTTTGCGGGAGCGGAGGTCGAGCGGACGACCCAAGGCCTGTTGGGCCTGCTCTGGCCGTCAAGCCTGCCGATTCTGCTCTTTGTGGTGGTCAGCTTTATCCTCAGCTGGCGGTTGCCGCGGGCGGATCAACTGCTGCTGCCGCTGGTCGCGGTGCTGTCGGGCCTAAGCCTGCTGTTGACCGCGCGGCTTAAGCCCCAGTTCGACGCCTTTGTCGGCCCCGACTACTACGGCAACATCGCGGCCAAGCAATCAACCTTTGTGCTGGCGGGCGTGCTGTTGCTGCTGATCATGGCGCTCGCACCTCTGGACCGCATCTTTATCCGGTACCAGCGCATGTCGTTCATGGATTGGCTCAAAAACCATCGCTGGGTGTGGATTATTCTAGGTTTGGCGCTGGTTGCGGTTACGCTGGTGGCGGGCGAAGGACCGGAAGGCCAGGATCAGCGGCTGTGGCTCGACCTGGGGCCATTTAATCTCCAACCGTCCGAGCTGCTCAAGGTGATTCTGGTGATCTTTCTGGCGTCATATCTCGACGAACATCGCGAGGTCATGAACGAAGTGCCGTTCCGCGTTGGCCGGCTGCGCTTGCCGCCCCTGCCCTACTTGTTGCCGATGGTCGGCATGTGGGGCTTGACCATGCTGATCATCATTATTCAGCGCGATCTGGGCGCGGCGCTGCTGCTCTTCTCGATCTTTCTGGCCATGCTGTACGTTGCCACCAACAAGGGCTGGTATGTGCTGGCAGGTTTAGGCGCGTTTGCCGCAGGCGCGTTCGTGCTCAATCGGGCCATCCCCCGCGTGGCCGAGCGAGTTGAGCTCTGGCTTAATCCGTGGGTTTCAGCCAACGGCTATCAGCCGGTGCAGGGTCAGTACGCCGTGTCGGCGGGCGGCGTGTTCGGCACGGGGCTTGGCCAGGGGCTGCCGGCGCTCGTGCCAGCCGCGCACACCGACTACGCCTTTACCAGCATTGCCGAGGAGATGGGCATCGCCGGGGCGTTGGGCGTGCTGCTGCTGTACCTGCTGCTGATGTATCGGGGCTACCACACCGCCCTGGCGATCCACAGCCGTTTTCGTGGCTTTGAACAGCTGCTGGCGATTGGCCTGACCTCGATCTTGGCGGTCCAAACCTTTATCATCGTGGGCGGCAATCTGCGCGTTATCCCGCTGACCGGCATTACGCTGCCGTTTATCTCGTACGGCGGCTCGTCGGTGTTGATCAACTTTTTGATTATTGGGCTGCTGCTGCGAATTTCGGCCAATACGGCCAGGCAGTGATGCGCTAAAAGCAATGCCCAACGACTTGCCCCGATATTCCACGAGCAGGTTGTTGGGCTCCTTCATTCCGGACTAGGCGCGCTTAAGCGCCTCAGCCTTGTGCGCAGCGCGCTTGCCCTCATCCGTCTCCACGATATACCGTGGGTCGTCCTTGGACGCTTTGTAGTCAGAAGCCTCGATATTGCCGTCCGACGTGGCAACCCGAATTACCTTGCCCTCGGCCCTACCGCCATGGCTATTCCAAGTCACGCGATCCCCAACCTTGAACGTCTGCTCGCTCGGCATATGTATTGCGCCTCCAATCCTGCTCATCACTTCTTCAACGCCTTTACCGTCCGGCACTGGGTGCAGTACCAGCCACACGTATAGCAGCTCAACGATACGTCGCTTCATTGCAAAGGAAGCAACTCGCGCACCATGCGCCAGTTGTGCTTTGAGCAGCGACTGCCGTCCGGTGCTGCTGGCCGTCCCTGCGTAATGTACTCAGCGACATATTTCCACGGCCTCGATTATTGTCAAGTTTTTCGCTTAGCGTGCTCATCCCGCTTCCCTTGTGGGACAGTCCTACCTTCCGCGTATGACTTTTGGGCTAGTTGCACCTTCTATACACTCATTCTGGCCCCCTTCCTAGCTATAGGTAGAGACACCTGGAACTCACAATCCACCGCTACTTCCTGCTCGTAGCACGCCTTCCGTGGAGCGCGTGTGCCGTTATTTGTTGTCCAATGAAAGAAGCATGTATGAACCAGCCCCGCCACGCCGCGCTTTTGTTGTTGGTCCTGATCCTCGGCTCGCTCGTGCCCACATCCTGGTATGGCGCCACCCCAACCGCCAAGGCGCTCACACCGCTTGCTGCACCACCAACACCCGTGCGCAAGACTGTACAGAGTGTGTCACCTATCCACAGCTCCCAGGTCTCGCGCTCAGTCTGGCCGTCGCGCCCACAGCTGTCGCAGTCGGTGACACGGCGACCATCACGGTCGTGGTGACGAACCGCGCGCCGCACGCGGCCAACGACATCGTTATCGAACTGCCGTTACCGCACGGTGTGGTTGCGCTCCCTGATCCCGCCCGGGTATCAGCTACGGCTGGCTGGCGCTGGACGGCCTCACGCCTCGCGAGTGGCGAGCGCCTGGAAGTATCTGCGGCGGTGCGTGTCGCCCAGCGCCCAACCACCGGCGCCCTGCTGGCCCGTGCCTCGGTCATGGCGCACGGGCTGACGGAACCGGTTACGGCCGGCGGCGGCGCGCTCGTCCACGATCCCAATGCCGGTCCGACGACGACGACCTTCGTTCCCGGTACGCCGGCGGTCTTGCGCAGCCGAGATGGGCAAGTCGAGGTGCGGCTCCCGGCGAAGGCTGCAGCGCATGACCTCACCCTCACGCACGGTGCCAGCCCGACCGCCAAACTGCCGCCCTTGCCTGGGCACGCACCCGGGTTTGGCGCGTTTTCCCTCACCGCCACCGATCAGCGCGGACAGGACGTGCACCAGTTCGCAGCGCCGCTTACGATCGCGGTGCAGTACACGCCGGAACAAGTGCAGGCGCTCGGCATACAGGAGGACAACCTCCAGCTGTTCTGGTTCGATGAGCAGCGGCGGGCGTGGGTCGCCGTCCCGACCCGCGTTGATCGAGCCACCCATACCGCGCTTGCCACGGTCGATCATTTCAGCACCTTCAACCTCAGCGATGGCTCCTCCCCGTCGGCCGCCTACATTCCCTCGCTGCAAAGCTTCCAGGTTGGTCTGTACACGGGTGCGGCTAGCAAGACGATTCCGATGGAGGTACCTGCCGGTCCCAATGGTCTCAAGCCTACGCTTGACCTCTCCTATTCCAGTGCGGCCACCGATGGGCCTGGAGGGACGCGCCAGCATAGTCAGGCCGGCTGGGTCGGAAAAGGGTGGAGTTTTGATCCGGGCGGAGCGGTGGTGCGCAACAAGAGCACGGGCTCCTCTGATCAGCACTGGGATCATTTCACGCTTGTTTTCGGTGGCCGCTCCTTCGATGTGGCCCGGGGTGCGCCGAAGGATGGCAGCTACACAAACTACGACATCGCGAATTGGACGTGGCACACCGTCGATGAGAACTTCACGCGTGTGGAGGTCCAGAACGTGAGTGGAAGCTACCGCTGGAGCGCGTGGACCAAGGACGGGACGCGCTACGAGTTCCAGCAAGCGCTCGCACAACGGCTCTACCACACCGGCGCTCGGGAAGAGTACAAATGGCTCCTCACCCGCGTTGTCGATACACACGGCAATGTGATTAACTATGCCTACCACCTTGGCATCGAAGTCGACAGCAGCGAAAATCTCCATCCCACCTACCATCTGAAAACCATTGAATGGGGCTATGACGGGACGACTCCAAGTACTGGCACCGCACGCTACCGGGTTGAGTTTGACGTGAGTTCGCGGTGGGCCTCGCCCACCGAAAGCGTGGATCTGAAGTGGGAGTACCCCGGCTATCCCACCGCGAATGCCCGGTGGGAAAAGATTACGCCGCACGAAGCCTACCGTTTGAACAAAGTCAACGTGTTCAGCCAGCCAGCAGGGGCCATCAGCCCCCTCCTCGTTCGACAGTATGTGCTCAGCTATGCCCCCACCACGGAGAGTGTGCAAACCGATGTGAGTGGCGGCCAACAAGTCCTAACGCTGCGGAGCGTGCAGCAGGTCGGCAAGGATGGGAGTACAGTGCTGCCTGCCACAACGTTCACATACGGGATGACCCAGGGTGATCCCCAAGTTCCCACTGCTGGATGGAATCGGCTCCTGACCGCTTATAACGGGCAAGGCGGGCAGGTCGGCTTTACCTACGAGCATGTTTGGCTGCCAGAGCAGATTCCCAGTGGGGATAACTATGGACTGCTGTATCAGAACTACTACCGCGTGAAGGAGGTCGTCCGGGCAGACACTGCGGGCAAGAGCTATAGCCGGAGTTACTTGACGGCATACCAGTACTTCACACCTCGCCTCAATGATTACAGCCGTGCCGCGACGGTGGTCTATGCCCAATATCCACCGAGTGGCAACGGCGATAGTCGCTTCGCCTTGGCTCGTCCGGAAAAACGGGAGTTTCGTGGCCATGGCCAGGTCGTCGTACGGCAGTACAATGGTCCCAGCACCACCGATCCGCTACTGAGGGCAGAATCCCAGTGGTTTTTCCAAGGCGATGCTGGTTGTGCTCCACCGCTAATTATGTTAAGCAATGGCAGTCAAGGCGTGGATACGAATAGTGCCTGCTTCCAGCAGATGCTAGAGCGTGAAGCCTGGAAAGGGCGTGCGTATAAAACGGAAGTCCTGGCCCGTGATGGAGCCACGGTCCTCTCCCGTACCGAGCGACATTTCAGCCGGCAAGAGCTTCCCTTCTTTGGGAGCAGTTCTGCCAATGCGGACGCCAGTAACAATTACCGGCGAGTTGGACTGTGGCGCGCCTTCAACTACGAGCGTCAGACTACGGAGTCCATACTGGAGGGCGCGAGTACACCTGTCAGCAAGACCACGAAATATGTCTATGACACCACCTTCCAGCAAAATGGCCAGCAATACGGCAATGTGACCAAGGTCGAAGAATACGACAACCAGACCAGCACGACGGTCCCCGTGCGGTGGACGTATCGCTGGTATCTGACACGCGATGACAGCAGCACGTACATCGTGGATCGGGCGTGGCAAGAACAGGTTAAGAGCGGGGATGACAAAGCGCTGAGTCTGACCACTTACATGTACGACAACAATCAGACGACCCCTGCCCTTGGTACCCGTGGGCTCCTGACGCGCATCGTGAAGTACTTCAATCTGCCCACCAATCCCCCGGTACAGTCACTGCAAGGGATTACGCTGACCGGCACGGATGTAACCTACGGCTACGACGCCAACGGCAACATGACCAGCCGCAACGGCCGGACCATCACCTGGACCGCCGACAACCTGCCCGCCAGCGTTACCGGTCCCGACGGCGTGCGGGAAACGTATGGCTACGACGCCAACGGCGAGCGCGTCACCCGAACCCGCGGCAGCACGACCACGGTGTACGCGAGTGAGCTGTGGGAACGCGAGGTCGAGACGGGCACCACGCGGGCACACTACACGCTCAATGGCCAGGTGGTGGCGCAGCGCACGATCACCAGCACCAGCAACACCGTCGTCTACCTGCACTCAGACCACCTCGGCAGCGTTAGCGTGGTGACGAAGCAAGACGGCACGGTAGCCCATCGCAGCGACTACAAGCCGTTCGGCGAAGAACGTTCGGTACAGGGTGCCAGCCCGACCAGCCTCAACTACACCGGGCAGCGCAAGGACGACACGGGCTTGCTCTTCTACCACGCGCGCTACTACGATCCAAGTTTGGGGCGGTTTATCTCAGCTGATAGCATCGTGCCAGGCAGTGCATCGGGCGGGATGGACGGCGTGGCGCTGAAGCCGCTCACGGTGGACTTCCACGAGCCCGGCTTCGTGAACGGCGTCAACGGCGAGAACCGCCAGCCTTTCTGGTTCCAAATGAACGGAGAGCAGCGGCAACAAGCGGGCAGTCCGTGGGGGCCAACAAATGCGCAGGCGCTCAATCGGTATAGCTATGTCCAGAATAATCCGTTGAAGTACACCGATCCGACGGGGCATAAGCAATGTGGGCAGGGCCCTTGCACCGAGAGTACAGGGGGTGGTGTTGGTGGTGGGTGTCCACGATGCGGGGCTCCGCAACAACCGGGCGGCGCTGGTAACGCAGCAAAAGGGCAACCAACTAGCGGCGGCCAGAATCCGCCCCGTAGTGGGAGAGGCAAGAACAAGCAGGAACCAGTCCAAAATGCCGACGGCCCGCATACAACCTACCGAACAGATCCTAAGACTGGTGAAGTAACTCACTATGAAACATACAAGCCTAAGCCGAATCGACATCCAAACGATCCAAATAAGTGGGAATCAGAAAAGAGGTATGATGGCAAAGGCGGCTCTCACTACAACCCTGTTACGGGACAGGATGTTAGAACACCGCATGTACACGATCCAAAGACTCCAGGTGGAGTCAGGCCGCCTACTCCTGATGAGATACCATGAGGCGAAAAGTATGGACGAAACACTCTCTTGGTTACAACACTGGTTCGCCAGTCAGTGCGACGGTGACTGGGAACATGACGAAGGAATCCGTATTTCCACGCTCGACAATCCAGGTTGGGAAGTAAAAATCAACCTGGAAGGAACAGAATTGGAGGGCTATCCCTTTCCGGAATTGACGAGGACAATTGACGACAACGACTGGGTTGTTTGTCGCCTCCGTAATGCATTTTTTGAAGGGTTTGGAGGGCCGAGCAACCTTACGTCAATACTCGAAGTGTTTCGAGCCTGGCAAAGCAGCATAAAGTCGTAACTCAACAACTCATGATTTTCTCGCCACATAGAGAGCATACTGTACTACATAGGGGACGGTTCGTGTGGCGAGAAGATTATTTACCCATACCAACTATCGGAAGCCAGTAGTGCTACTTGACAAAGACATACGACCCTTCGATGCTGAGGGTGCTTAGGCTTCAGCAGCTAGGAGGATCGTATGTCGAGCAACGATTTTATCATTGCTGTGTTTTATCGTGTTGACCAGATCATGCGGGAGGTGCCGAAGTATCCACAATTCATGCTGTATCCCAGTGAAGTCGTCCCATTGGTGCTACTGTTTGTCCTCAAGTGACATAGGAGGACAGAAAATAGTACTTCTGCTCCGCATTTGCCCTCGATACGAAGGTTCGTTAATCAGAACCTTCCCATTGTGGCTCATGACCTGCATGCGGAACTGCATCAAGCCCGGAGTGTAGGTGGCTGGAGCTTTAGCTACGATGCCAACGGCAATCTGCAATCCGGGCAGGGGCGGACGTACACCTGGCAGGCCGATAACCTCCCGGCGAGCATCACGGGAGCGGATGGCGTCACCGAGAGTTATACCTACGACGCCGATGGCGAGCGCCTTGCCCGTACGCGTAGTGGCGTGACCACTGAGTACGTCAGTGGCTTGTGGGAAGAAGAGATCCCCTCGGGCACGCTGCGCTACCAGTTCACGGTCCAGGGTCAGGTGATCGGCCAGCGCGCGGTCACGAGCACATCGAACGGCCTAGCTCACCTGTGCCCATTGACCTTGTAGCCTGCCTTCTTCGCGCTGGCAACCAGCATGTATCGCTCAGCCACGCCAGGTTTTCAGGCAACAGGTGCAACACGTTGTTGGATGCCGCCTCTAGTCAAAAATGTCATCAACAGCAAGGTGTATATTCGGTAGCTGTTGTGCGTTAAGGACATCCCCACGCATGGCATAGCGTACCTGCCGATACATATTTCCCGTAGGTTCGGTGTACACTTCCACACGATTTTTGGGTAAGCTAACCAGCCATACCTCACCAATCCCTGACCGTGCATACAGTGGAATTTTTTCCTCGCGGTCATAACCTTCCGATGTATCAGCAACTTCCACAACGAGCAAAATATCTTCGGTTGTGGGATGCCCTGCCGCATAGAAATCATCACGGAGGCGCAACAAGGCAACATCCGGTTCTGGTTCCGAATAGTCACTGAGTTGAATCGGGTCTTGCACACTTACCAGCGCGTGCTCCGCAACATGCTGACTAAGGAATGCATTCAATCGCCTGACACATGCCGCATGGCGACTCCCGATGGGACTCATGACAATAATCCTACCCTCAATGAGTTCCACGCGGTCATCCTCGGTCAGAATGCCCACGTCAGCCATTCGATGATAGTCTGCTACCGAGAATGTTCGTT
>JADDQF010000148.1 GCA_016781505.1 bacterium | reverse complement strand
TTTATAACACACTCCGCCTGTTAACCCCTTTACTAAAGGCCTTTAGTATTGTAAATTGATAGCTAAGAACTTCGCTGCAAAAAACACTGTTGTAACCATCGAGGTATGCACAGCATGAAGTGGCGTATTCCATCCGCATGGGCTTTATGGTGTTGGCACGATCTTTCCCACTGCGAACGGTCAAAGGTTGCTTGCAAGGGCAGCTATAGGTAATCGAATGGCTGTGAGCTGGATGTGAAGATGGATGCCACACAGCCCCCGTGAGCTTATGGTCGAGCATAGATTGCTATGGGAGTGCTTCCAGAGGGTACGTGTGCATAACAGGCGGAAATCCAAGGTTATGGTGCAATGCTTAAATTGCCCGCATTGCCTTTCCTTTGCACTATTTGAACACCTCATTTATATTTGGCTTATACGTTTGGAGGTGATCAACGCATACAAACTAACAGCCTATGTTCGGGTCGGATATCAACGGTTTGATACCAAACTCTAAGGAGAGAACCAGACTATGAAGCGCATTGCTTCGCTTATCCTGTTCGTCATGCTGGCCTCGATCTTGGCTGCGTGTGGTGGCACAGATGGAGCCGCCTCGAACGCAGTGACCGCTGAAGCTACCACTGCCGCTAGTGTAGGCACAGGCACAGACTCGACGGCCTCAGCGGCGGCTTCAATCGCAGCGGTTGACGCTGCTGCAGCGTCAACCGCTGCCTCGACCGCGGCTTCAACCGCTGCCTCAACAGAAGCCTCCGGAGCAGCATCCACTGCAGCGGGCGGAAACACAACCGTCGCATCGGTCGATTGCACGCCCAAAGGCCCCAAGGTTGATCGGCTTGTGTGGTGGACCCGGGCGGCCGAAGGCGAGCCGCTCTTTGAGAGCTTTAAGACGGTCGCCCAGAACTACCAAGCAGCCGGTGGCTCGCCAGTCGAGATCGTGACCGTGATCGACGCTGAGTTCCGCAACAAGATGTCGATCTCGGCACCTGGCGGCGAAGGTCCGGATGTATTCGGGCCAATCGCGCACGACTGGCTGGGCGAGTTCGCGCTGCAAAAGATTGCCTTGCCGCTGCAACGTGAACAAATCACGAGCAGCGACGATATTATCGACTCGGCCTATGCCGCGGCGACCGCCGATGGCCAGCTCTACGGTATTCCAGCCTGGGTCGAGTCGGTGGCGCTGATCTACAACAAAGACCTCGTGCCGAACCCCCCGAAGACGTGGGACGAGTTGGTCCAGACGGCTAATTCACTCACTCAGGGCGATGTGTATGGCTTTGGCTTCCCGTTGCTCGAGCAATACCACGAAGGTGGCTTCTTCAACGGCTTTGGCTCGTACATCTTCAAGTATGACAACGGCCAGTTCAATATCGAAGACATTGGCTTGAACAACGATGCCGGCGTCCAGGCGGCCAAGTTCCTGCGTGATATGTACTACCAGAAGCAGCCGCAGCTGCCCGAGGTCGCGATCGACCGGGCCAACATGCATACCGCGCAAGAAGGTATGATGGAAGAAGGCAAGATCGCCATGACCATCAACGGCCCGTGGCGCGAAGGTCCACTCCAGCGCGCCGGCATCAACTACGGCGTTGCCGTGTTGCCGACGCTGCCAAACGGCGAGCCGATGGTGCCCTTCCTGGGCGTGCAGGTCTTCGGCGTGAACGCCTACGGCAAGAACCAGGAAGCGGCGATTGACTTTGCGAACTTCGTCACCTGTACCGACAGCATTGTGGAGCAGTTCAAGGTCGACCCGAAGACCCCCGTGCGCCAAAGCGCGCTCCAAACGTCGGAGGTGCAATCGAACCCCAACATCGAAACCTGGAACGAGCAAGCAGCGCAGGGTGTGCCGATGCCCAACATTCCAGCCATGGGCCAGGTGTGGAAGCCGTGGGGCGATGTAATGGACGCGATCGTTCTCCAGCAAGCGCCGGACGATCAGATCAAGCCGCTGCTTGACACGGCGGTCGAGCAGATCAAGGCGGCGATTGCCCAAACGCAGTAAAACCGTTCTGCAGCGGGCGCATCACAGCTGATGCGCCCGCTCATTAGGGGGAGGTTTGCCATGGCTGTGAAAATCGCCGGTTCCCCGCCTCGCCCAGCAGGGGGGGCTGCACCAACGCCGCCGCGCCGCGCATCCGACCGTGTCGCCTACATTTACTTGCTGCCGGTCATCGTTGCGGCAATCATTTTCACTATTCTGCCCTTTATCTACACCGTTTATATTGCGTTCACAAACTATAGCCTGTTTCACTTTCAAGAGTTCGAGTTTGTTGGGCTAGAAAACTTTCGTAGAATTTTTGCCGCAGGTAGTGGTTTTGTGCCGGTGCTGGGCTGGACGGTCACCTGGATGGGGCTGTCCACCATCTTTAATGTGGGCGTCGGCATGATTTTGGCTATGATGCTTAATCATCCCCGGCTGGTCGAGCGCAACGTGTACCGTACGCTGCTCATTATTCCCTGGGCCTTGCCGGTTATTTTAATGGTGCAGGTCTGGGCTGGCATCTTCAACAACCAAGGCCCCCTCAACCTGCTGCTGAGCAATATCGGGATTAAGGGACCGAACTGGCTAGCTCAGGCCAATCCGGCCCGAGCCGCGCTGATCATGGTCAATCTGTGGCTGAGCTATCCCTTCTTTATGACCGTGTGTTTGGCGGCACTGCAAGCCATCCCGCGTGATCTGTATGAAGTCGCCGATCTCGATGGCGCTGGGGGTTGGGCGCGCTTTCGCTATATCACCTGGCCGTTCATGATCGCGGCGATCACGCCGCTGATCATCACGCAGCTGGCCTTTCAGTTCCAAAACGCAGGTGTGATCATTCTGTTGACCGCGGGCAAGCCGCTAGCATATCCGGGCTCGCAGTATGGCGCGACCGACTCGCTCGCCAGCTATGCGTATAATCTGGTCTTCTCGCTCCGACAGTATGGGTTGTCGGCGGCCTACGGCATCATTATCTTTGTGGTGGTGTCGAGCTTTACGATCTTCAACTCGATTGCAACCGGGGCGTTCAAGGAAAGGGAGGCCTAGCGATGGCGACAGAATTTCGCCCAACCACGGCCACACGACCGACTCCCACATCGGTAGGGATGTCCCATCGCACGCGGCAATCGATCGAGGTGTGGGCCATTCGGCTTGTGCTGATCGCTATCACGCTGATCTCGCTCTTTCCGACGGTCTATGTCGTCCTGTACTCGTTCAAGGGCGGCGGGGGTAGCTTGTACAGCAGCACCTTTATTCCGCAAAAGCTGACGCTGGAAAATTATACCAAGCTTTTTAACACCAACTTCTCGTACTGGGTGCGCAACAGCGTGATCATCGGATTTTTTTCCGGCGCGGTTGCTGTGCTGCTGGCTTCCTTTGCCGGTTATGCCTTTTCACGCATGCGCTTCCGCGGGCGAAAGTATGGCATCCTGGGTCTGCTGATTATCCAAATGTTGCCAACTGGCTTGGTCGCGCTGCCCGCCCTGTTCCGCATTTACCAGACGGTTGGGCTGCTGAACTCGATTTTCGGCTTGATTCTGTTCTTTGGCGTCGGCGGTAGCGCGCTGTCGGTCTGGCTGATGAAGAACTTCATGGACAGTATTCCCAAGGAGCTGGACGAAGCGGCTAGCATCGACGGCGCGTCGCACTGGCAAAACTTTTGGCTGGTGTTGTTCCCGCTGATTCAGCCCATGCTTGTAGCCCAGTTTATCTTTGGCTTTATCGGCGTCTACAACGAGTACATCGTCACCACCGTGCTGTTGTCCGACCCGACGAAGTATCCCTTGGGTGTGGGCGTGCGGACCTTGTCGGCGGCGTTTGCCACCAACTGGACGGTCTTCTGCGCGGCGGCCGTGCTGGGGTCCGTCCCGATTTTGATCATTTTCTTCATGGCGCAGCGCTTCCTAGTGGAAGGTCTTACCAAGGGCGCGCTCAAGGGCTGAGAGACGTGCAAACAAGGGCGCAAGGACCCAAGGTTCCTTGCGTCACCTTATTGCAGGCGAGTTCTGTCTCGTTCTTTCACCCTGCTCCGCTGGAGCATACCGTGCTTGTCTATCGCGTTTTTGTTAAGTAGGTAGACGAGCGGCTCGTAGCAGCGTCGCCGAAATGCGGAGTCAGGCCGTATCTTTATCCTGCCGCTAACATGGGAATTTACATAAAAAGACAGTACATTGAGTTTAATTGGTACTAATGTTTACATAAGAAGTGCATGCAGTGATCGTGAGGGTGATGCGTGTTGCTTTTGAAGCAAGGGTAGCCTTACGAGTTCGACGCGATAGCTCGATTATGTTCCGAAGCAAAGTATGAACAAACAACGGATATTTGTGATGCGCCTGCGTCCATGCGTGGTTCTGCTGTTGCTGACTATGATGCTAGGGGCTTGTGGCGATACTGCAAGCCAGCCAAGCGTAAGTCGGGCTCCCGTAGCGCTGGCATCAATCGACGCGAGCGTGGCAGACACGGCTGTTCCGTCTACGGTCGCCTCGCCCGCCGTTGCTGAAACTACGGCAGCTACCAGCAGTTCGGCAGCTACAGCTGCGCCTTCGGCTACGGCGACGCTGGACGTACCAACCCAGGCGCCAACAATTACCGCGCAGCCGGCGGCTTCCCCGTTCCCGCTGAACGCCGGCTGGTGGGACAGTGCCGTCTGCTACGAAGTCTTTGTGCGCTCTTTTCGCGACAGCAATGGCGACGGCATCGGCGACCTCAACGGCCTGATTGAAAAGCTTGATTATATTAACGACGGCGATCCGGCCCAGCAGAAGGATTTGGGCGCGAATTGCATCTGGCTCATGCCCATCGCGGAGTCGCCCAGCTACCACGGCTACGATGTGGTCGATTACCGCAAGGTCGATCCGGAGTATGGCACCAACGACGATTTCAAGCGCCTCGTCGTGGAAGCCCATAAGCGTGGGATCAACGTTATTCTCGACCTTGTGCTGAACCATACTTCCAGCGAGCATCCTTGGTTCAAGGAGGCGCAGGCTAACGAGGATTCGCCGTATCGCGAATGGTATATCTGGTCCAAAGACAATCCCGGCTACAAGGGGCCGTGGGGCGACGTTGCATGGCACAAGTCGCCCGTCCAAGACGAGTACTACTACGGCGTGTTTTGGAGCGGCATGCCCGATCTTAACTACCGCAATCCAGCCGTAACTGAAGAGGCCCAGAAGATCAGCGCATTTTGGCTTAATGAGATGGGCGCGGACGGCTTTCGTCTGGATGCGATCAAGCATTTGATCGAAAACGGCAGAGTTCAGGAAAACACCCCGGAAACGCACGCTTGGCTGCGCGGCTACCGCGAATTTCTCGCACAAACTGATCCGGATGTCTTTACGGTGGGCGAAATCTTTGGCGCGAATCCGCAGACGTTGAAGAATTACTACCCCGATCAGCTCGACTCCTACTTTGTGTTCGATATCGGTCAACAGCTCGTTGGCGCGGCCAACACCGGCTCAGCCATCGCGTTTAACTTGACGACGCAGAACGCGTTCAAGCAGCTGCCTTTCCAGCGCTTTGCGCCGTTTCTGACCAATCACGACCAAGACCGCGTGATGAGCGTGCTCGGCGACGATGTGGCCGAGGCCAAGATCGCGGCAACCGCGTTGCTGACGCTGCCAGGTATGCCCTTCTTGTACTATGGTGAAGAGATCGGGATGCTGGGAACCAAACCCGACGAGCGCATCCGCACGCCAATGCAGTGGACCGGCGATGCCTCCGGCTTTACAACCGGCCAACCATGGCAGCCGTTCCATAATAATTACCGCGACGTCAACGTTGCCGCCCAGCAGGATGCCCCGGCCTCACTGCTCAGCTTGTACCGGCGCTTGGTGCACCTGCACACCTCGGAGGCAGCGCTGGCGCAGGGCGACTTCACCCTTTTGAAGGCGAACAACACCGGTGTGGCCGCATTTGTGCGTGCCGCGGGTGGAGATGTCGTCCTGGTGATGCTCAACTTCGGCAAGCAGCCGGCTCAGAACGTTGGGCTGAGCCTTGAGCAAAGCAACCTTGCGGCAGGTGCGTATCAGCTGAATCCGCTGCTTGAACACGCGGCTGGGGCGTCGTTAACGGTGGCCGAGGGTGGTAAGCTCAGCGACTACGTGCCGCTGCCGACCTTGGAGCCGCAGACAGGCTATATCTTCAAGCTGACCCGATAGCGGCGGATACTGAACTGAGGAGGACAAGGATGCCTTTGCTATACGAAGTGGTGACACCTGAATGGGTCAAGCACGCCGTTTTCTACCAAATTTTTCCGGATCGCTTTGCCATCAGCTCCAGCCTGCAAAAGCCCCATAACTTGGAGCCATGGGACACCACGCCGACAACCTATGGCTACAAAGGCGGCGATTTGCTGGGTGTACTGGAACGGCTGGACTATATCCAGGGGCTCGGCGTCACAGCTGTATACTTCAACCCGATCTTTCAATCAGCTTCCAACCACCGCTACCATACCCACGATTATTATCAGGTCGATCCCCTGCTCGGCGGCAATGCTGCATTTGATACGTTGCTTGCGGAATGCAAACGCCGTGGCCTTCGCGTTGTTCTGGACGGTGTGTTCAATCACGCCAGTCGCGGCTTCTTTCAGTTCAATGATATTTTGGAAAATGGCGCCGCCTCGCCCTGGCTGGATTGGTTCTATGTGGACGATGCGGGGGGTGTTCACCCCATCAATGCGTATGATCTGCAACGAGCACCAGGATATAAAGCGTGGTGGGGCCTGCATGCGCTGCCCAAGCTCAACACTGACAACCCACAGGTCCGCGAATACTTGATGCAGGTTGGCGAGCACTGGATCCGCAAAGGTATCGACGGCTGGCGCTTGGACGTTGCCAACGAAATCACAACCCCGGGGTTCTGGCAGGAGTTCCGTCAGCGGATCAAGGCGCTCAATCCCGACGCGTATATTGTGGCCGAAATTTGGGAAGAAAGTCCGCAGTGGCTTCAGGGCGATCAGTTCGACGCCGTGATGAATTATCCGCTCACGGAAGCATTAATTTCGTTTGTTGCCGGCAAGCGGCTGCGGCGAGAATTTGTTGAAAACAAAGGGTATCGGCCGGTAGCCGGCATAACCGGCCAACAATTTGCCGCCAAGGTTGACCGCCTCCTACAGCTGTATCCGTGGCCAATCGTGCTCGCCCAGCTCAATCTGCTTGATAGTCATGATACGGCTCGCTTTATCTCCATCGCGGACGGAGACGAAACCAGCTTGCGGCTCGCGACGTTGTTGTTGTTCACACTGCCGGGCGCACCAAGCATTTATTACGGCGATGAAATTGGCATGACTGGCGGGGGATCAGACGCGCTTGCACGTAAAACGTTTCCATGGAATCAGCCAGAAGCATGGAACCATGAGCTTCGCGACTTCCATAAACAAGTTATTGCACTGCGGAAAACTCATCCAGCACTACGCGTGGGCACGTTCCAAAACCTGTACGCGGACACGTTCGGGTTCGCGTTTGCCCGTACACTGGCGGATCAAACATTTGTGATCGCAGTCAACGTTGGCCATGAGTCAGCTACGCAGCGGCTGCCACTAACACGATTGATCAACACTGACACGGCACCACGGGTAGTGTTTGGCGCGGCATCGCGTGTGCAAACCGACAACAGTACGATCACACTTGACCTGCCTGCACGCAGCGCGACGGTGTTGAACGTGTCACAGCGCTAGCTGGTGATACGACCTCCGCCTCGGTTGGTGGTACGGTTCGTGTCAAGAAGCTACGTTAGCAGTGCTTAACTGCCGTCTACCGGCACGGTGTTTAAAGCTGCAGCTTCACCGGAAAGGCACAAGGAGGAACCTGCGATGAGCGATCGACCAACGGACAGTAATGATTTGTTAGCAAATGGGCCGCTCTTTCAAGGCATGGACGATGCGGAAGGGGAGATTGACGTGACACGCGAGTCGGTGGTCGGCTCAGAAGGCACGTTCAGGGCTCCAACCGTACCCGCTGGAACCACCCCGACCAGCGCGCCGATCCCGCCCACAGCGCTCCCGGATTTGTTGACGGAACGTGACCGGGAGGCGCGTGACCGCGACTGATGCTTCAAGTCCATGTAGTAGGCCGCAGAGCCATTGAAAACACCGAGCACCTGCCTGCTCGTCTGTTCGATGTCCTCTGTGGTTTGCTGCGCTAAAGGCGCAACCACCAAAATAGCTATGACCAATAACGCAACGAACGTTACGCAAGACTTTATCTTCGGCACGATGGCGACGGATGCCCTACGTCTGGCTGTGCTCCAACAGGAAGGGCAAGGCGTGCATCACGGCCATCGCATCCTGCCACACGATCCTGAGCCAGGTCAGGCGGTTGAGCTCAGCGTCAGCGTCGGCACGGAGGTCAGCGCTGACGAAGTGTTAGCTTTCTACACCTTGGATGGCAGTGAGCCGACACCATCGTCGGCAAGCATTGTGTTACACCCGGCCGAGGTCGTGTGGGATACGTTGCTGTGGGGCTATCGTCATGCGTGGCGCGGCATCCTGCCGGCGCAGCCTCAAGGTACGCATGTACGCTACCGCATCGTTGCTCGCGGCCGCAATGGTGGTGCGGTCTGGGCCGATCCAGACTCTGCCTCTGGCGTACCGGCAACCTTCGCCTACCACGTCGACCGAGAGCGGGTGCCGCGCTGGCTCCGTGAAGCCGTTATCTACCATATTTTTGTGGATCGTTTTTATCCGGGAGCTGGGCGGGATTGGCTCCAAGCCGGTACGCTGAACGATTTTTGGGGCGGTACGCTGCGCGGCATCATGGAACAGCTGCCATATCTTGAAGGGCTGGGCGTTACATGCTTGTGGTTATCGCCCGTCTTTCCGTCGCCGTCCCACCACGGCTACGATGCGACCGATTATCTGCATGTCGAGCCGCGCCTGGGATCGGACGACGACTTGCGTGAGCTATTTGCGGCAGCACACAAGCGCGGCATGCTGGTCTTGCTGGATTACGTAGCAAACCATGTTTCCAATGAGCATCCCAATTTTATACGCGCCATAACCTCGGAGGACGCAGCCGAACGCGAATGGTTTACATTTGAGCGATGGCCTACGGAATACCGCTCGTTTTTTGGCGTCAAAACGCTGCCGCAGGTTAATAATGAACATGCTGCTGCGCGGCGCTATATGATCGACTGCGCGAAATACTGGCTGGAGCAGGGCGCGGATGGTTTTCGGCTGGACTATGCCAACGGTCCGTCCCATGACTTCTGGACTCAGTTCCGGGCTGAGACGCGGGCGGTTAATCCGGAGTCCTTCACCGTGGGCGAGATCGTCGAAACGGCCGAGCTGCAGCGTTCGTATCAGGGCCGGCTTGACGGCGTGCTAGATTTTCTTTTGCTGCAGCATCTGCGTGCCTTTTTTGCCTTTGATACCATCACCACCAGTGCCTTCGACAGCTTTCTGCGGCGGCATCTGGCCTACTTTCCGACCGATTTTGTGCTGCCTTCGTTCCTCGACAATCATGACATGAATCGCTTCTTGTGGGTTGTGCAGGGCGACGTGCGCCGACTCAAGCTGGCGGCGCTGTGCCAATTTACGCTGCCGCACGCTCCAATCATCTATTATGGTACCGAGGTAGGCTTGAGCCAGCAGCACGATCTCGCGTATCCGGATGGCACACGGCGAATGGAAGAATCACGCACGCTTATGCCGTGGGGCGATGCGCAAGATCGTGATGTGCTCCGTTTTTACACCAAGCTGATTGCGCTCCGTGTCCAGCAGCCTCAGCTATGGTCGGGTGAGCGACAAACGAAAGCCCTCGCCGACGAAGGATTGTATGTGGTGGCAGTCGGACAAGCGGAGCAGGCGCTTGTGGCGATTAATCGGAGCCAGGCCGTGCAGCACGTTCCCTTGCTGGAGGGCTACCAGTTGGCGCTGAGCACTGCTGCAGATGTGGCAGTCAATGGTGATACGCTCGTTCTTCCGCCGCTGAGTGGAGCACTGTTCATGAGGACACATGACGAGTACGCCTGAGGTAGGGGTCGTTATTGACCGCGTTGTGGCAGCCGTCGCCGACCTTGCAGGGCTGCTGGCAGTCTCGCTTGGCGGCTCGACCCAATCCGACTTGTTCGACGACGAGTCGGACATCGATCTGCATGTCTACTGGCAGCCTCCACTTGCCGACGATTCCATCCGGGCAGAACGACTGGCACAGGTAGCTGATGCCGGTTGTGTCGTCGCGGGCGTTACCTGTTGGGGTCTGGAAGACCATCTGCGCATTGGAGGTCGAGCCATCGAGCTGATCTATGTTGAGCTCGATGAGTTGCAGGCGCAGATTGACCAAGCCTATGGCCCGGGCCTAAACGGTGAGGGCTATACGACGGCCATGCTGTATGTGTTGGCGGAGGGACACATCGTGCACGACCCTTCCGGGGTGGCTACCGCCCCGCGCGCCCGGCTGTGGGCTGAATTTCCGGCTCCAACACGGCGGTTGCTACTCCAGCACAACCCGGACCTGCTGCGCATTTATTTCAAGCATCTTCAGCTGGCTCAGCGCCGGGGCGATCTATTATCAGTGCAACATCGCCGTTACACGGTACAGATGGTCTATTTTAACCTGCTGTTCGCGCTCAACGAGCTGTATCATCCCGGCGAAAAGCGGCTGCTGATCCATGGCGAACGCTGCCCGTTGCGCCCGCCTAACCTATCGGCCCGATGGAAAGAAGTGGCCCGTCTGGCGGCAGACGACCCAGCCCTTGCCAATATGGTTGCAGCCCTGATCGATGATCTGCTGGTGCTGGTCGCACAGGCCAAGGCCGCGCCTGATCCTTTGCGTTCCTAAAGGCTTGCCGCGGGAGTGGCAAGCTGCAGCCTGTTAGACCCAATTCCAGTCCTGTCATCCCATAACAAAATCACCCTGCTGTTTGCACCTCTGACCCATCTTACAGCACACGTGTAACCAGATACTGACGAACGTAGTCCACAACAAAAAAAGTTCTTAAGTGGCAGTGTTCAATTGCCGGCGGGTCGTGTATGATGTACACGACCCGGTTCGTTGAACGCCGTGATTGATCTGAGAGCGCGACTGCTCGGTCCTCGCCGACCGTGGCTGGTCGCTGTGCTTGTCGAAAAGCAACGGGATCTGCTCCCGTCCCACTTTTGCCAATACCCTTCAGTTCCTGTCACACATAACGTGAGGTGATACGAGCGCGCCTAACACTTATGGGCTCGGGTCAACCTTATTCCAGACGTAAAGATAATTCAATGTTGTCTCGTTAGTGCATGATCATGCGAAACGGAATGGCCATGACGTCCCGACGATTGGTCCAACCTCCTGATCGGTCTTGGTTCTCACTCTTGCTGCATCCAGCCGCCTGGTTGTTTATGGCGGCATTGCTGATCAGAGGAGCAATCCTCGACTGGGGCTTGCCCTATGTCGAACACCCGGATGAACCAGCTATCATTGAAGTTGTTGTGCGGATGGTTCGCGATCCGGATCTTAATCCCCACCGCTTCGTCTACCCATCGCTGCTGTATTACATGCTCGCTGCTGTGACTCGCCTTCACCTTTGGTGGGGACTCGACCAGGGCCTGTACGCTAGTGCCCAAGATCTGCCGTTCCATAACTTCCAGTTCACGATTGCCCCTCGCCTCTTTGTTTGGGCCCGTGTGCTAACAGCAGTGCTGGGCGCTGGGACGGTAGGGCTGGTCTTTGTGCTGGGCCAACGCATGTTTGATAGGCGGGTTGGTTTGCTCGCGGCGTTGATGTTAATGATGCTTCCCTTTCATGTGGAACATAGCGTCTATGTCACGCCAGATGTTCCGAGTGGTATCTGCGTGCTTGTGTCGTTGTTAGGTGCCTGGGGCGTTGTATCAACCAGACGCCCGCGTGACTATCTCGTGGCTGGAACAGCGGCCGGGTTGGCCGCCGGAACAAAGTACCAAGCAGGGCTGGTCGCGGCTGCCCTCATGCTTGCACATGTATTGTATTGGCAAAGGCAGAGTGTCGGTCGACCGTTCCTCAGGCTGCTTGCCGGTGGCCTCGGCGCTTTGTTGTCGTTTATGGTCACCACCCCATACGCCGTGCTCGACTGCCGGCGTTTTTTGCAGGTTTGCGTGGTAACGCGATGCACTATGCTGCAGGTGGGCATGGTGACTTTATCGGGCGCTGGCAGTTGGGTGAATACGGCCGGTTCTTGTGGCAGGAGTTGCTGTTTCCGCCGGCTTGTGCGGTAGCTCTGGCTGGACTCCCCATCGTCGCCCGGCGTTCCGGCCGTCAGGTGCTGCTGCTCGCATTGGTCATCGTGGCTGTCTTTGTGCTGCTGCTGTCGTATTCCGTCAACTTCGTGCGCAACCTTGTGCCCGTTGTTGGGCTCCTGCTGCTGGTCGCAGCCGCCGGCACAGTCGCATTAGTTGAGCTGCTGCCGTATCCAAAACTTCATTGGTTGGGGCTTTTATTCCTGGCAACATGTATGTTGTGGCCACAGGTAACCAGGACGGCCTGGCGGGTGCGCTACTTGCGGCAACCGCATACGATGGTGCGCGCGGCAGAGGCTGTCCATAGCCTTCCGCGCGGCCTGCGTATTGCGGCTGAAATTCCGGAGCAGCTCTTCACTGTCGATCCTGTTGTCTTCTCCGTCGACAACGTTACTTCGCACTCGCTCGACTGGTATCGGTCGAACGGTTTTCGCTACCTGATTGTCAAGGATGAACGTCAAAACGACGAGGAGCGCCGCATGTATCACGAGCTGCAAGCGAACTCGGCGCTCGTTGTAAACTATCCTGCGCGCCGCTTAGGGCTTGAGCCGGGACCAGGGGGCTCGATTGTTGATCTGGGCATTCACCCCGAGGCACTAGCCTTAATACGGCATGAGCTCTACTTCAATAGGGGGATGTCGCTCTTGGGCTACGAGATGCGGCCCGGCCAGCCGCGCTCACGGATTACATCACTCGGTGGGGCTGCTACGCGTTCGCTCCGACGAGGGGAGTCCCTGCAAATCAACCTTTACTGGGGCGCGAGTGTGCGTCAAACAGGAGATTATACACTTGTCCTACATGTGCTTGATGCTGCCGGTACCCGCGTGGCGCAACGTGATCTTCGCCTGCGGCATGTTGACTATCCAACCTCGCGGTGGCAGCCCGGCGAGCTGGTTGTGGACAGCGTGGATATTTCTCTGCCGGTTTTGGGCAGTGGCGAGTACCGTGTGCTGCTTGGTCTGTATCATGAAACCCCCGAACGCGCCCTTTTGGTTATGGGACCACCTGCGGCCGGGGAGGGACCCCTCGTCCCGTTGACCACCTTCAGGGTAGAGGCCCGCTGAAGGTGTTGGGTCGCCGGGGGCGCGCATTTGCCAGTTTACACATGCGCCCCTGCTGTGGAAATCGACAGCCTTTTGCGTCGACAACGGAAAGGCAAGGGTGTCGGATGCCGCGAGGTCTATCCAGCTTGCCGCGCCCGACACAACATGAACTTAAGATAGCGCCCTTCCGGAAAATGGGCCGGCACTGGATGATCGACGGGCTGGCCGGCGTCGTGAATGATTTGGAGCCGGCGGCCTGCCTCGGCGGCAGCCGTAGCCAGCAGCGCATGGAATGCTTCTGGCCCGACCTGACTTGTGCAACTCGCCGATGCGAGCAAGCCATCCGGCACAAGACAGCGCAGCGCAAGCTGGTTAAGTCGGGTATAAGCCCTTACAGCCGCATGAAACTGACGCTTCGAGGTAGCAAAGGCGGGTGGGTCGAGAATGATGAGATCGAATTGGCGGCCGGTACGCGCAAACCGTTCCAGCAGCGTGAAACAGTCCTCAACCGCAAACTCATAATTGGCTGGATTGAAGCCGTTGAGAGCGAAATTGTGGCGCGCATCTTCGGCCGCCGCTGGTGCAACATCGCAGCTCACGATTTCGGCGGCACCACCCCAAGCCGCGTAGACCGAAAACGCGCCGGTGTAGGAAAAACAGTTCAGTACGCGCTTGCCATAGCTCCACGGCTCCAGGAAATGCCGGTTTTCGCGATGATCAAGGAACAAGCCGGTCTTTTGGCCGGCGTGCAGATTTGCTCTGAATTTCAAGCCATGCTCTTCGATGACGAGACTAGACGGTGGAGCTACCCCCCAAACGAGCCGCACTTTGGCATCGGCGGCCTGCTCGTCGCGTGGTAAGCGTTCCACAATGCCGCGCACCGGCACAATTTCCCGCAGGGCTGCTGCGACCAAGGGTACCAGCGCGCGAACACTGTCGGCATAGATCGCAATCACCGCAAAGTCGGCGTACAGATCGACGGTGATGCCCGGCAATCCGTCGCCCTCGCCGAAAACAACCCGATACGCTGTTGTGGCGCCTTGCCGAATGGCCGCCCGCAGCTCCCAGGCAGCTGCGAGCTGCTCCGTGATCCAGGCTTGATCGGGCACCCGATCATGACTGAAAATGCGCAGCGCGATCGGGCTGTGCTGGTCCCACAAGCCGTAGCCGCTCCAATCGCCGCATTCGACACGTACCCAATTACCGTCAGCCCCACTCTGGTTAACGTGAAGGCCGGGCGCTAATTGGTCACGATACACCCAAGGGTGTCCTTCGCTGAGCCGTTTTCGGAGCTGCAGCGGCACTTGAATAGTTGGTCGTTTCATACTGTCCACTGCTGTTCCCGCAGCGCGACTATTCTAGGCGATGGGCAACTATTGAGCAAACCGGCTAAGTAGCCTGATCTGTCATCCCAAGTTGACCTCAGCTGCGGCGGTTGGGGAACATGGTAGACTGCAAACTGATGCGGAAGGACTTGCCCTATGGATAGCAGCGCAGACGCGGCTCTGCAGCCATATCTGCCAGCACTTACGGCCATGCTCGACCGCCTGACCGCCGAGCAGATGGTAGCTCGGTTGTGGGCTCATGATCCGAGCCTGTGGTATCCGGCTGCGACTACGCAAGCCCGCATAAGCGAACGGTTGGGCTGGCTCGATGCTCCGCTTCCAGTTGATCCCGCGCTACAAGCCTGGATTAATGCATTGAGCTCAAGTCATTACACTGCGATCCTCTGGATTGCCGTTGATGCTGGAGCAAGCGTCCGGCTTTGGCAGTCGCTCGCCACGGGGCTTGCTGCGCCACCAAGGCTGATCCTGCTGGATACGGTTGAGCCTCAAACGGTCCACCAGCGTCTGGCTGGGCTTGATCCAAGCAAAACCGCTGCAGTGTGCGCGGCTGTGGAGCTAACACCCGAAGTCGAGGCGCTCTGTGATGTCGTGATCGATGTCCTCGGTTTGAACACGAGTTCCAGCAAGTATCAGTTTAGCGCGCTCACGAGCTCGGGCTCGTCGCTGCAAGCATGGCTCGATCACCGCGTGCCGTACCATTTTGTGGCGGCACCTGCTCGGGTGACTGAGCGATTCGCGGCACTAACGCCACTCGGTTCGATCCCGCCGGTGCTGCGCGAGGGTCCACTGGAGCGGCTACAAGCGGCGGCTGAAGAAATGCAGCATCGATGTCAGCATACGACGCTGCCGTACAATCCGGGAGTTTGGCTCGGCGTCGTGCTGGGAATACTCGCCCAACACGGCCGTGATATTCTTACGCTCATTGCTCCATGGGAGTTGCAGCCCTTGGCAGAGTGGATTGCGCTTTTTGTGGGCGGGTCGCTGGCTAAACATCGGCGGGGCTTGGTGCCGGTGGTGGGCGAGCCGATGCTGCCAACAACAGCATACGGCCGCGCTCGTATCTTCGTTCAGCTTCGGCTAGGTACTCCGAAAGATATGACGTTCGACGAGCAGACCGCAGCGCTCGCGGGGGCTGGGCATCCGGTGCTGCGGTTTACGGTGTCGACGGATGCAGACCATGCCGCCCAGATTGTATGTTGGCAGGTGGCGGTAGCTGTTGCAGGTGTTATACTCGGCGTCAATCCTTTTGATGAGCCGGATACGGTTGCCCTGCGTGCCGCGCTTCAGCGGCACCTTGGCACGAGCGCACCTCCCACTCCACCGCTAAGGTTGTCGGTAAACAATCCGCTCTGGGAAGAGCAATGCCACGCTATCCTAACCCACCCGCTGGCATCCTATGTTGCGCTTGTGCTGTATAACGAGCGCACACCCGCTGTGGAAGCGCAACTTGTTGCCTTACGAGCGCGGCTTGGCCAAACTGGTCTTGCCACGCTCGTAGTTGAACCATTGCGCGACCCCTTGTACGCAACTCAGGTGTTACACGCTGGTCGGCCGCAGGGGATCATCCTTGCCTTGTCGGGCGAACATGAGCATGGCCGGCTTGACAGGTATCACAGACTCACGCAGCTATCTGCCGTGCGCGCGGCTGTCGACGCGGCGGCCTGGACGAGTATGGGCCGCACAACGCTGCATATCAACCTGGGACGCGATGTCGTCAACGGGCTTGCGCGCGTATATGCAGCGCTTGAAACCTGCATTTCCGATCGCCCTGAGTGATGGGAAACGTATGGTCGTGATCGACGAGGCCAGCAGCCGCCGGCTTCGTTAAGCGGGCCGTGGGCAGACGCTTGTATGATCGCCAGCCCACCTGCATTTGGAACACTGCTTTGTCAGGTTACTTGTGCCAAACCTTGCATGATGCTAGGGGGCCGGGATCGCCGCCGAGTCGAGCTTGACGTCATCAAAGGTCATGTTGATCGTTTGCGTATTGGCATGCGTCATGGCGAAGGTGAAACTGGTCGCTTGGGTAGTCCAGGCACCGGCCGTCCGTTCGGCAAATGGGGTTCCGAAGCTGGCAGAGCCCGTCGCGAGGTAGGCTTGCAGCACACCGTCGCTGCCAGTGCCCTTCTTTTGCACCAGACCAACCCGATACACCGTGCCCACTGCCAGCGTGGAGCTCGAACCGATGACGGTGGTCGAGCCGCCTTGTTGCAGTCGGAGCACGCCTCCACTAGATAGCCACAGCTCTCCAATGGTGGTCGACGTTCCGTCTGCGTTCCGGTTCCGGATCTGGGCAATCCGGATCGTCGCGGTTGGCAAACTATGGATTTTGACATAGAACGAGCCGTACAGGGTATCAACCGGCGTGAAACTTTCGATGAAGTACGCGTTGCCGTTCACCAGCGCCGATGCCGTGCTCGCGGTGCTTAGGCCGGTGTTGGCAATACTTGCGCCGGTGCCATACTGGGTATCGGCACCGGTGCTGCACAGCGAGCCACTCAAACAGCCATCCTGAAAGGTTATTGTCTTGATCGGCGCGCTCGTCGTGCTGTTCGTAATCGAGACTGAAACCTCGGCTGAGGTGGTCGTGTTGCCAGCTGCATCGCGGGCTACAGCCGTCAATACATACGTGCCGTTAGCGATCAGGGTTGAATCTAATGACAGGCCATAGGGCGAGCTGGTATCCTCGCTGCCCATGTTTGTACCGTTGAGCTTGAACTGTACTCCCACGACCCCCATGTTGTCGTTTGCAGCGGCTGTGATCTCGACCGCCGGCCCTGAGAGCGCTGAGCCTGCCGTAGGAGTGGTGATCGAAACGGTGGGCGCAGTTGTGTCGGCTGGGGTTTGATTTGTTGAACATTCGGTTTGAACGATTGTCCCGCTCCGCGTCGTCGGATCTGCCTGTACATAACCACAGTCGAAGTCGCGGCGCCATGCAGTACCAACCTGATAGCGTTTGCCCTTCGGTGCTCCCAGCGTGACGGCGTAGTTGTCGTACTGCCACCACTCACGGTAAGCCGACGCGTTGGCGTAGCGGAAAAAGGCGCTGCTCGCATTGCTGATCAGCAGGTACGAGGCCACTCCATAGCGTTGCCGAGCGTAATCGTCTTTCGTGCCCTGGACAACGGATAAGACGCCTTTTCCCTGGCTGAGCGCGGTCTCTGCTACGGACAAAATGTTGTTCCACTCGGTTGCATCCGGTGCTGAACGGCCGACATAGCCAACCGCCCACGCTTCGTTCATGAAGCCATCCAGCAGGTCCACGTAGGGCAGATAGTCACTGACGCTGACGGTGGAGTCATCGATCAGGTTGGCCCAGAGCGGACCGACCGAGCGTACCTTTTCGCCAATGACCGACAGGTAGCCTAGCGCAGCGCTCCGATAGGCGCTGTCGCTGCCGAACTCCTTAACAACACCATCCGAGTTTTTGAGCTGTTTGCGCAGCTTATAGGTGCGCAGCGCGACGTTGTCGAGGAAGATGCCATCGTAGCCGATCTTGTTGGCGCCGTACAGGTCGTTGGCCATACGCGAACCTGCAAATTCACGCCAGCCTGTGGCAGCCGGATTGAGATGGTAGCTGTAGCGTCCGCTGCTGTGCGTGCTGTACAATCGTTCGCCGCGCGAGTTGTGCAAGAACCAGCTCTCGTTGGGATGGATATACTTGCAAAAGTCGCCTAAGCCATAGGCCACGTTGTTGTTGACCGGGGTTGAGTTCGGGTCACAGCTCGATCCAGGCGTTGTCCACGGCCCGATCACTTCATTGCTTAATAAATATTGCAGGCCCTTGCCCGCAAAACCGGACGCTCGAAGGTCATTCAAGTAGCGGATCTTGCCGCGGGTTAGGATAATGACTTTGGCGCGTGCTGCAACGGTTGAAAGGGATGTCCCATCACTCGGGGAGTCATAGAACAGGCCTTGCTGCACTGAGCTTTCGCCGGCAGCCAAGGCTGCTTCCTGACCGGAGAGCGGCAGTATGTTCGCCAACACCGCCAGGGTCAGCAGGGCAATCGTCAGGCGAAAACGGTTGGTGGACACGACAAACATGCGATTCATCAGGGAATCCTGTCCTTTCCGTACATGGGAAGTTCAGCGACGATGAGCTTTGCATCCTGGCAAAACTCGTTGCCTTGATCGCCGAATAGCTGCCAGCGTCGGCGTGTAACTGCACGGCCAGTGCGGCATTGGGTACAGACTGCAGACTGTTGAACGAGCTAATGAACATAAGATGAAGGGGGGGTCTGATTATACCCTTCCTCAGCGCCCGCCTGTTTTGACTTTCAGTCCTGCGAAAAAAACTCCATCTGGTCGCACCAACCCACACAAAAGTCCTTTACGGTGACACGAGTTGCCGCCACGACTTAGGTTGGTGCTGCCAGCTCAACACGCTACCCTTCCACTAAGGTAAAAAGTAGGTAAATTTGCAGCCTGACAAGGGCATAGGATACCACGCCAGCAGCGGTGCTGCTTGGGACAAAGCGGTGAAGCTGCATAGGCGGTTGCGCCAGGATTAGAGCATCGGATATGGCACATTTGTCCCATTGCGAACTACGTTTAAAGAGGGCATGTTGGCGGTAGAAAAATTTGATATAACCGATCACGGGATGCTCCGTTACCATCCGGCAAGCGCAGGCACAGCAGGAAAGACCAGTTGTTGTTTGCAACCTGCGGCTATGGCTGGGCGTCATAGTGGGCATGAGCATACAAATAAGCCCAGATCAGGCTCGTGCCACGGCATATACAGACGCCGTGTTTGCGCCGCTCGACCATGATCACCAGGTTGAGCGGATCGCCGGTGGTAATGAAACTGAAGTGTACTGCTCCGACGACCGGCGTTTCGTCATCAAGCTAAAAC
>JADDQF010000112.1 GCA_016781505.1 bacterium | reverse complement strand
ACGCCGGAAGAAGCGTTCACGGCGCCGGCGGCCGAGGTCAACGGACTGCTGGGCGGGCAGTAGGCCAGAATAACGCGGGCAGGACGCAGGTTGATTCCCTCCGGGGACTCAGCCTGCGCCGCTCCTGCAACGCCAGGGAGAACTGCGATGTCTGAAACCCTTCTGGAACGTCCACGAACCAAGCCCCAGCCTGTGATCTCTCGGCTCCGGCGCTTTATTCGCCAACACGGTTGGAGCTATGCTTTTGTGTTGCCCAGTATGTCCACCTTTGCGATCTTTGTGCTGCTTCCTGTTATTTGGTCATTCATTATCTCATTTCAGAAGTATAGTCTGGCGCGCGGTGGTACCTGGGTTGGTCTGCAAAATTATTACGATGCATTTACGACGCAGAGTGGTGTTTTTGTTATCGCCATCAGAAACACTGTGTACTACACAGCCATTACGGTCACCGCAAATATCTTTATTGCGCTTATTTTGTCCAGCTTGATTCAGCCGCTTAACAAATATGCTCAAACCTTTTTCCGTGCCGCGTATTATTTGCCGGCCGTGACCAGCGTCGTGATTATCGCGATCACCTGGCGCTGGCTGTTGAGCGCCGATCAGCATGGCCTGTTCAATTATGTGCGTGGACTGGTTGGTCTGCCGCCCGTTCGCTGGCTAGCCGACCCGCGCATTGCCCTGGAAAGCATTATCCTCTCGACGGTATTGACCGTTCCCGCCACGGGAGTGGTGCTTTTCAGCGCGGCCATGGGCAGTATTCCCAAAGAATATTATGAGGCCGCCGAGATCGATGGGGCGGGAGCGATTCGCAAGTGGTGGAATATCACGCTGCCGCTGATTAAATCGACCACACTCTACCTGGTGGTGTTGTACACGATCGCGAGCTTTGAAGTGTTCGAAAAGATCTTGCTGATGACGCCAAGTGGGGTCGGGAATGCCACGTAGACCGTGGTGTTCCAGATTTATCAGAGCGGCTTTGTCCAGTTCCGCTATGGGGTGGCGGCTGCCCAAGCCTTTATTCTGTTCTTGATGATTGCCGCGGTCGCGGTTGTCCAGTTCCGCTTTTTCCGAAGCGATGTGGAGTATTAGGGTATGGCCGTCCAAACAGTTCAGGTTGAGACGCGTACAGTGGGTCGGCACTGGACCTGGCAGCGCTTGTTAGCCTGGTTCGTGCTCAGCGCGACGACGGTGATTGCTCTGTTTCCCATGTACTGGCTGTTTATCAGCGCGCTGACGCCGACCAAATACACGATCAATACCACGCCGACGTTGTTCCCGTTGAACCCGGGCTTCGACAACTTTTCACGGCTGTTTGCCTTGGCCAATAATTATTGGCGCTGGATGGTTAACAGCTTGTTCGTTGCCCTCGCGGTGACCTTGTTCCATATGATCTTCGACACGTTGTCGGGCTATGCCTTTGCGAAGCGCCGCTTTCCAGGGCGCAACCTCTTTTTCTGGCTGATCCTCAGCACGCTGATGATCCCGGATCATGTAACGCTGGTGCCGCGCTATATCGTGGCGCGAGAGCTTGGCTTGCTCAACAGTTTGTGGGCGGTGATCTTGCCGGGCACCGCGAATGTCTTCGGCATCTTCCTGATGCGGCAGTATATTCAAACGTTGCCGAGCGAGCTGATCGATGCCGGCCGGATCGATGGCTGCACTGAGTTTGGTCTCTTTTGGCGCATTATCCTGCCGCTGTGTAAGCCCGCCCTGGCGGCGCTCGCTATCTTTACGTTTGTGCGCTATTGGAATGATTTTCTGTGGCCGCTGATTGTGTTGACCAGTGACTCCACCTTTACCTTGCCGGTAGGCGTGGCTAGTCTGCAGGGCGAGTTTGGGACCGATTACGGCGTGATCTTTGCGGGTGCCGCCCTCGCGGCGTTGCCGATGATTGTTTTCTTCTTGGTCTTCCAGCGCTACTTCCTCGAAGGAGTGCGGATGGGCGCCGTCAAGGGCTAGGCTGCGATGGTTGTAATTGGCCTGATCTCTGGCACCTCCGTCGATGCAATCGACGCTGCATTGGTTGTGATCGAACCTCGTGACGGCGAGCTAACCCTGTCGGTGCGAGCATTTGCCATGCAGCCGTTTGACCCAGGGCTGCAAGCGCGGGTGCGGGCGCTGCTCCCGCCGCACCAAGGCTCGACAGCGGAAGTCTGCGAGATCAATGTGTTGCTGGGCGAGGCATTTGCGGACGCGGCGCGAGCCGTTGTGGAGCAGGCCGGGCTTACGCTGGATACCGTGGATCTGATCGCCTCGCATGGCCAAACGGTGTATCACCAGATTGCGCCGGGTACGGTGCGTTCCACGCTCCAGATCGGGGCGGCAGCGGTGATTGCGGAGCGGACGGCTTGCACGGTTGTCGCGGATTTTCGCCCGCGCGATATGGCCGCTGGCGGCGAAGGCGCACCCTTGGTCTCGTATCTTGATCGTTTGGTGTTTACCGATAATCTTAAATATCGTGCGCTCCAGAATATCGGCGGCATTGGCAATGTAACTTACCTGCCACCTACAGGCGCTGTGCTCGCCTTTGATACCGGGCCGGGCAATGTGCTCATCGATGAGGGGGTGCGCTTGCTGACGCTGGAGGCCGCGACCTTTGACCAGGATGGTGTGTTAGCTGCGGCGGGCACCGTTGACGAGACTTTGCTCACGGAATGGCTCACCCATCCTTTTTTGCACCTGCCGCCGCCCAAATCCACTGGGCGGGAAGCTTGGGGTCGACGTGAGGCCGAGCAGTATGTGGCACAGGCGCGCAACCACGGCTTGTCGTTGCCTGACACCATTGCCACGCTAACGGCCTTTACGGCCCACAGCATTGCTGCCGCCTATAACCGGTATCTCGGCCGGGTGGACGAGGCGCTGGTTGGTGGTGGCGGCGCGCGCAATCCCACGCTCCTACGGATGCTCCAGGCAGCCCTACCACACACCGCCGTGCGGCCAATGGATGATGTCGGGTTGAACGCCGATGCCAAAGAGGCGGTCGCGTTTGCTTTGCTTGGCTACGCCACGCTCCACGGCTGGCCAAGCAATGTTCCAGCTGCCACTGGCGCGGTTCGTCCAGTGGTGCTAGGCAGCTTAACGCCGGGATCGAATTACCGTCCGCTGTTGGCTCGGGTCTTGGCCGCAAACGACTCAGCTCCGGATCGGGTCAAGCTGGTGCATGAGTAGCATCGTGTCCGCGCAACCGTGGTGTTGATGCCTGATGCGCCGACAGGTCGGGGGTTGGGGGGCGACCCGATCATTCCCCGACCTAAAGCCATACACAACGCGGTAAAACCGGAAAGCACTGTTGATCATGCACTGACAGGCTGGTTGAGCTTTATGCGCTGCCGGCAGTTCTGCAGCAGGGAAAGGGGCATAGTTTGGCTGGTGGCATGAGTGTAACTGAGTCGATCAATCCGGCGACAGCCGTGATCGATACCCTGTCAACGCGCGACATCGTGGCGGCAATTGCGGCCGAAGATGCGCGCGTGGCAGGAGCGGTGGCTGCGCAGGGCGAGGCGATTGCCCTCCTGGCGGATCAGGTGGTGGCATGTATGCAGCGCGGGGGGCGCTTGATCTATGTCGGAGCCGGCACCTCTGGCCGCCTTGGTGTGCTGGACGCTGCTGAATGCCCGCCCACCTTTGGCGTGCCGCCCACGCTGGTTGTGGCGCGCATTGCTGGTGGCCCCCGAGCCCTTACCGATTCGATCGAGGCGGTTGAGGATCATGCGGCTTTGGGTGAGCATGACGTTGCCGAGCTTAACGTCGGGCCGGATGATGTTGTGCTGGGTATTGCCGCGAGCGGGCGCACGCCCTATGTTCTGGGTGCGATTGCGGAAGCGCGCCGACGCGGTGCCTTCGTTGCAGGCTTGGCCTGCACGCATCCATCACCGCTTGCCGCGGCGGTGGACCTGATGATTGCGCCGATTGTGGGACCGGAAGTGATTGCCGGATCGACGCGCCTGAAGGCTGGCACGGCTCAGAAGATGGTCCTCAATACCCTCAGCACAACGGTGATGATTCGCCTTGGTAAAACATTCGGCAACCTCATGGTCGATGTGCAGCCAACCAACGAGAAGCTGCGGCGCAGAGCGGCCGGTATTGTTACGACTGCGACGGGCGTGAGCCAGGAGGAGGCGCAGCGCCTGCTCCGTGCAAGCGATTATGAGGCTAAGACCGCGATCGTGATGGCACTGGCCGGCGTTGGTGTGGACGAAGCGCGGCGGCGGTTGCAGCACAATGAGGGTCATGTTCGCCGTGCTTTAGGAGCACTGCCCAATGGATGAGCTGGTGCTAGGCGTTGACGGCGGTGGGTCAAAGACACGCGCGCTGGTAGCCGACGCCAGCGGAAAAGTTCTGGGCAGCGGTGCGGCCGAATCGAGCAACTACCAGTCGGTTGGTTTTGGCCCGGCAACTGATGCGTTGCGCCTGGCAATAGATCGCGCGCTTCAGGCGGCTGGTGTTGCTTCAGCCAGACCATTTGCCGCCGCCTGCTTTGGTCTGGCAGGCGTGGATCGGCCAGGCGAGGGGGAATTATTTGAGCAGTGGATCGCCGCACAGGGCCTGGCGCGACTGGCAGTGGTGGTCAACGATGCCGAGCTGGTGCTCGCGGGTGGCACGCCTGCCGGCTCGGGCATTGCGCTGATTTGTGGCACAGGCTCGATTGCGTATGGCCGAGCGCCCGATGGGCGAACAGCGCGTGCAGGTGGTTGGGGTCATTTGCTGGGTGATGAAGGCAGCGGCTACGATATCGGAGTCCAGGCGTTGCGGCTGGCAGCGCGAACAGCTGACGGTCGGGCAGATGCTGCGGATCTGCTGCACGCCGTCCTGGCTGGTTGGCAGCTGGACCATCCCAGTCAGCTGATCGGGTACTGTTACCGGCCGGAGATGACCCGGGCGGAGATCGCAGGTTTAGCGCGGCAGGTGATCGCGTTGGCCGAGCAGGGCGATGTTCACGCCCGACTGATTTTGGAGCGGGCTGCGGATGAGCTGGGACGTGTGGTTGCCGCTGTGATGCGGCAGCTCACGTTGGAACGGCCGCCGATTGCGCTGGGTGGTG
>JADDQF010000080.1 GCA_016781505.1 bacterium | reverse complement strand
TCCTGATACGTTGTATGTGCGCACCAGCCAGCTGTCGGGTGGTCAACAGCAGCGCGTAGCGGTGGCGCGGGTGCTGGTGCAAAATCCCACGGCGATCCTGGCCGACGAGCCGATCTCCAATATCGACCCGGAACGCAGCCGCGAGGTTATGGATCTGTTGCGCGACCTAAGCCACAGATCGGGCAAAACATTGGTCACAAGTCTCCATCTGGTTGACTATGCCCGCAGCCATTTCGAGCGCATTGTGGGCTTACGCGGCGGGCGGATCTTCTTCGACTGCGCCGCGCACGACGTCAGCCCAGCTATGTTTGCGGCGCTGTACACGATTGACGGACGGGCCGGGGAAGGGCAGCGCGATTCTGCGACGGCGGTCGGAGCATAGCATGTTGCGGTCGGCTGAGCAAAGCTTGCCAATGCAGTCCAATCGGCGTCCGTCGCCGCTCAATCGGCGCGTGCTTACGCTGCTGTTGTTCGGCGTGGCATTTGCATGGTCGTTGGCGCAAGCAAGCGTGTGGAGCCGCGATGTCGTCAATGAGCAGGGCTGGCCCCTGGTATGGCGCTTCGTCAGCGCCATTGCTCGGCCCGACCTGAGTCCTGATCTCCTTGCTCTCGTGTTGCAGTCAACGCTGGTCACGCTGGCCTTCGCCGTGTGCGGGACGGCATTGAGTTTGTTGATCGGAGCTGTCGTCGGGCTGCTCTCGTCGGCGATCTGCGGGCAAGCGCTTGTGCCGGGACGCCCTGGCGTTGCACGGATCGGGACAGCGCCCTGGCTTGCCGTTCGGGCAGCCTTAGCCGTACCGCGGGCGATCCACGAAGTTATCTGGGGCTTGTTTTTTATCAACATTATCGGCCTTGATCCGCTCACGGCGATTTTGGCGATTGCGATTCCATTTGGCGCGATCACCGGCAAAGTGTTCGCCGATATTCTGGACGAAACGCCACGCGACGTGCTGCATGCGCTGCAACACAGCGGTGCACAGCGGTTCACCGCGCTGCTGTACAGCGTCCTGCCGCAAGCCTTTCCGGATCTGCTGTCGTATGCCTTTTATCGTCTGGAGTGCGCGATCCGCTCAGCAACCGTGCTGGGCTTGATCGGCGCGGGCGGGCTGGGCTACCAAATACTGCTCAGTCTCCAATCGCTGCGTTACGAGCAGATGTGGACATTTTTGTTCGCGTTGATCGTGCTCAGCGGCGTGACCGACCTGTGGAGCTCGTTTCTGCGCCGACGGCTCCACTTGGCGAATCGGATCGACCTCCATGCCCAGCAGGTTGCACCGACAAGCCGAGCAACATACCGGCCCGATCCCATGGCCCAGCTGTCGTTGGCGCTCACCGCGCTGCTGATCCCGTGGTCGTTCTGGTACGTTAACGCCGACGTGTCGAAGTTGATGGCACCGCGAACGGTACAGCTGCTGGCCGGCGTAGCCCGCGATTCGTTACCGCCGCGCTTGGATGCGTCGTTGATCGCTGAGTTATTTCGGTTATCGGCGCAAACGCTGAGCATGTCGATCCTGGCGATGACCTTGGCCGGCGCAGGCGGCTTGCTGCTTGCACTTCCGGCTGCACGCAATCTTGTCAAGCCAGGTGGGCTGCTTGAGTCAGATCATCGGCGCGTAGGCGGGACGGTTGCTGGTACACTGATCTTTGGTAGTGCTCGCAGTATTCTGTTGGTCACTCGTGCGATCTCGGAGCCGATCTGGACCTTTATCCTGTTGTTTGTGCTGTTTCCGGGGATCCTGCCCGGCGCGATTGGGTTGGGACTGTATAATCTAGGCATTCTGGGCCGCTTGATGGCCGAAGTTACCGAAAACGCCGATCAGCAGCCGCTGCGAGCCTTGGCGGCGCAGGGCGCAGCGCGATCGCAGGTCTTTGTGTATGGCGTGCTGCCGGCAACATTGCCACGCAACCTGTTGTATCTGCTGTACCGCTGGGAAGTATCTATTCGCGCAACCGTGGTGGTTGGACTGGTAGGCGCCGGTGGGCTGGGGCGTTTGCTGACCGAGCAGCTGGGTAGCTTCGATTACCGCAGTGTTGTGACGACACTTATTTTTTTCGTCGGTCTCACGTTTCTGGTTGACATGATCAGTGCTGCTGCGCGGCGGGCGATCCGCTGAGTAGTGTGAAGGGAACATACGATGCAAACCCGTGATGAAATCCGGTTGACTGAACTGGCCTCCTGCGCCGGCTGAGCAGCCAAAATGGGGCCGGGTGCCCTATCGACAACGCTGGCCGCGCTGCGGTTGCCGACCCATCCCAATCTGCTGATCGGTCTTGACGTGAGCGACGACGCAGCGGTTTATCAAATCAACGACCAGCAAGCGATCGTGCAAACGGTGGATTTTTTTCCGCCGATCGTGGACGATCCGTACACCTATGGCGCGATCGCGGCCGCCAACTCGCTCAGCGATGTGTATGCGATGGGCGCGCGTCCGATCCTGGCGCTGGCGATCGCTGCCTTTCCCGAGAACTTAGGACGCGACGTGATCGCGGCGATCCTGCAAGGCGGCGCGGATAAAGTCGCGGAAGCCGGAGCCGTGATCGCGGGCGGGCATACTGTGGTGGATGATGAGCCAAAGTATGGCTTGTGTGTTACCGGCCTGATTGAGCCGCACAAGGTGACCGCGAAAGCGAACGCGCAGCCCGGCGATGTGCTGCTGCTGACCAAACCGCTGGGCACAGGCGTGATTACCACCGCCATCAAGCGGGGCGTGGGCGATGGAGCGCATCTCGACGCTGCGATTGCGAGCATGCTGCGGCTCAACAAGGTCGCGGCCGAGCTGGCGCAGACCGTCGAGGTACATAGCGCGACGGATATTACGGGCTTTGGCATGCTGGGCCATGCGGCCGAGGTTGCCCGTAACAGCGGCGTGGGCCTGCGGATTGATGCCGGGGTCCTGCCGCTGCTGCCGGGCGCGCTCGACTATGCCGCCCGTGGCATTGTCCCGGGCGGGTTGGGCCGGAACCAGGCCTACTTTGAGCAGGACGGCTACGTGCGCTACGCCGCCAACGTCGATCCTGCCCGCAAGCTGCTGCTCTTTGATCCCCAAACATCGGGGGGGTTGTTTGTGGTGCTGCCGCCAGCCGCTGCTGCCGAGCTGGAACAGCGCTATGCCGCCGCTAATCAACCCTGTTGGCGCGTCGGCGAGGTGATCGCGGACCCACGGATCGAGGTTGTGTAGGGACGACCAGATGCAATGTCGGCACAGCAAATGAGCTGGACCACTATCATTGCTGATCCGGCACCATGACCCGCCGATTTATGTGACGATAGTTGTCACAGTCTGCCGGTACAATCCATCTCGTGCAACAAGGCAGCGATAAGCCGTCGGGGAACTGCAAATGATCGGCCTGGCAGTCACGCTGGTGGTGATGCACCACCATAACTGTTCGTATAAGGTGCGAGGCGAGTATTTAGCACAGCTGCGTATTTTCACCGTTCTTGTGCTGATGCATGAACGCGGGCTAGGTAATGCCCGGCTGTGGCAACCTTTTTAGCTGAATGAGTGGAACAACAAGACCAACAATGCATTACGAACAACGAGCGCGTGAACAGTTCGCCCGGCACATCAAGCTGGCGCAGCAGGTCATGGATGAACACATGCCGGTAGTCGCAGCGCTGGCGCAGCGCTTAGTCGACTGTTATCGGCGCGGCAATAAAGCAATTTTCTGTGGCAATGGCGGCAGTGCCGCAGATGCACAGCATCTTGCAGCAGAGCTCGTCGGGCGCTATCTGATCGACCGGCCACCGCTCCCCGCGCTGGCGCTGCATACCGACACCTCAACCGTCACCGCAATTGCAAACGATTACGCATATGAGGAAATTTTTGCACGGCAAGCAGAGGCTCATTTGCAGCCGGGTGATGTGCTGGTAGTGTTAACCACCAGCGGTACATCATCCAACATCGTTAAAGCTGCCGAGGTTGCTCGACGGAAAGGATGCACTGTGCTGGGGCTGCTCGGCCGCGACGGGGGCACAGTTCTGCCGCTGTGCGACCTGGCGCTGGTGGTGCCGGCCAAAGAGTCCTTTTTAATTCAGGAAGTGTACATGATCGCGGGACACTGGATCTGTGACATGATCGAGCAAGAAATATGGGGAGCCGACAGATAAACAGGCATGCGGATGTTGGAAGGACTCCGGCTGAGGAAGGCTTTTTCGACCTCCTTGCCGTCTGCCACCAGTGTGTGGGCTACAACAAACCTGCCGGGCAGGCACAACACAGCTCAGCCCCGAGCTTGCAGCTCAGCCATGCGATGACAGCAAAACAACGTTCTGGAGGAAGCATTTCCGGCTCCATGCCGACACTAACTCACATCTCTGCCCGGCTATCGACAGCAGCATGTAGCCATTCCACGACCTTTACGGCTGCGGCACGTATGGTCAGGCGCTGATCGAGCCTTGGCGCTGACCCTTAAGCAGCATGTTCCTGCTCTTCAACCGGCGGTGTCTCCGCACGTGGGAGGAGCAGAAGCTGAGGATTTGGCACGCCGGCAATCACACGGAGTGCCAAGCGAATCGCATCGCTATCACTGGATATGCCGAATCGGTCCTTGATCGCCTGGATCGCGGTTCGATCTGCCTCGCCTAAAAAAATCGTCGTTCGTTTCATCCAACCGTCCTGTCCCGCAGTATGCCGCATTCTGCCCGACGGCAGATGCGCTACACACAGCAATATTCCATACCGCAACCATATTGTACAGCACGGAGCACGAAAAGTATTGTGCATCGCACTATGTTCATTAAGCACAGAAACAAATGATTATGCAACTGCACAATGATCACCTCGGCTGTACATTGTGCAGAAGCAAGGCTAGCCTGATCTGAACGGCATCATCGAATTGGCGAGGATTTAGGCCGGTGAGCGCCGTAATCTTGTCCAGCCGATGACTCAGCGTGTTGCGGTGAATGGACAGTTGCTTCGCGGCGGGCGATGGGAGGCAGTTTTGAGCAAAGAAAGCTTCCAATGTTTCCAGCAGCTCCGGGGCATCACTCAGCGGACTAAGCAGATGGGCAGCCAGCTCCGTTTTGGTCTGATCGTCCGCAACGCCCACAAACGCCGCGACGCCTAGCTCGTCTAAACAGTGAACGTTGTTTTGTCCATGAAAGCGCTGCCCGAGTGAAAGGGCGATCCGTGCATCCTGATATGACCGTGCGAGACCATGGAGCCCAGGATGGTACCGCCCAAGCCCGATGCTCATTGAACAGCCGGTCTCGCACTGCAAGCGTGCCAACAGTGCCGTAGCTGCTCGCTTGAGCGCGTGCAAATTCGTCCACGATGAGCTTGTAAGCTCAGGTCCATCCCGATGGAGCGCCCAAAATTCCATGTGC
This sequence comes from bacterium, assembly GCA_016781505.1. GTDB lineage: Bacteria > Chloroflexota > Chloroflexia > Chloroflexales > Kallotenuaceae > LB3-1. Next base: position 14,675 of record JADDQF010000080.1, on the reverse strand, counting down.
CTTGAATTGCTTGCCTTGAGCACCGCTATGGCGCCCTCCCCGATGTACGCGCAAATTGTGTCGTTGGGTAGGAGCAGGCAATCCACGATGCTTTGGATGATGCGCTTGGCCCGCCGTTGTACGTCGGTATCCGAGCCTGATTGGCACTCGTCCGCTTGCGCCAGAATGTACTGACTGGCATCAACCAGGATCACTGCCCGTTGCGGAGCCATGTTTAGCCCAAGGAATTTGGCTTCCCGCAGGATAACCGCCTCATCGGTAATGTCGCCGTGCAAAAGACCATAGATGAATCTATCTCGGTACATTGGGGAGGGCTGGGCGGATGTATCAGTGACCGGTAGCTGGCTGGCGGCCAATTCCACCAATGCGCGCGCCAAACGCGGTGATAACACTTCGCCATCAGCTGATTGCCCAACCAGCACAGTTACCGGTTGCCCAACCAGCAACAATGGAAGGCGCAGCTCTCCATGCTTACGCTGGTCGTTCGAACGCTCCGGGGATGATTCGGAATCGGCAAGGGTCCTGCCTTGCGCATCAACGATCATGATCGGAGCGCTGAGCAGTGCAGCCAGCTGTGTGACCAATGCTGCACACGCTACTTCGACGACCCTGGCGGTTTGGTTGGACGAAACGTACATTGAGCTGGAGTCTGGAATAGCTTTTGTCATGGCAGCACTGCCGATCCCGCGTATCCGCCAGCAATAGTGCTTGTCTATTCCCGGCGAGCATACCAAACGGACATATTCGTAATCGCTCAAGAGCTATACACTAATCACAGGCAGATTATAGCAATCCCGCCTATCAACGGTACACGGCAGAATAAACGCCACACACAACATAGGCCTGTTGCAGCTGTATCATTTATGCTTTCGCCGGGTTGCGGCAGCGAAACCAATGATCGGGACTCGGTAGCTGCTTATGGCATCACAAGGAGCAGGAGCCATGCGCGAGCCGCTCAGCGTCATCCTCATTCAAATCGATTCGCTCAATCGTCATTTCTTGCCGGTGTATGGTAACAGCTGGGTCCAAGCACCTAACCTGACCGCCTTTGCTCGTGACGCGGCGGTTTTTCAACACCACTATGTTGGCTCACTGCCTTGTATGCCGGCCCGTCGGGAAATCTGGACCGGAACGGAAGAGCTGTGGTGGCGTGGCTGGGGGCCACTTGAACCCTGGGATCAAACCATTGCGTATTTGGCTGGTCGGCATGGCATCACCACGAACTTAATCACCGATCACTACCATCTTTTTGAATGGGGCAGCCATAGCTACCCCTACGATTACGCCGGCTATTCTTTTATCCGCGGCCATGAATACGATAACTGGTGCACTGATCCGGTGTCCAGCATACCCGGCTGGGCCGAGCAGATGGTTTCCCGCATAGGTGATGCAGCGCAGATCTATCTCCGCAACACGCAGAGCTTTACGCGAGAAGAGCACTTTTTTGCGCCGCGGGTCATGCAGGCTACGAGCGACTGGCTGGATCGCAACTGGCAGCAGCCGCAATTTTTCCTCCATGTCGACTGTTTCGATGTGCATGAGCCGTTTCACATTCCCGAGCCGTACCGCTCGCTGTACACCGACGACGATTACCGGCGGTACAGTCCGTGGCCGCGCTATGGACACCTCGAAGACGAGCGGGCCGCGATTTCCGCAGACGAGCTCCAGTGGGTCCGGGCGCAGTTTGCCGGCAAGCTTACCATGGTGGATACGTGGTTGGAGCGTGTTTTCGACCGACTCGAGCGGTACAAGTTATGGGACCGAACCTGCGTCATCGTTACCACCGACCATGGGCATTATCTGGGCGAACACGGGTGGATCGGCAAGCCTGACGCCCCGCTTTATCACACCCTATCGCATATTCCACTGTTGGTAAGGCATCCTTATGCGGTAGGGCAAGGTGTAAATCTACATGCCCTAACGCAGACCGTAGACCTGTATGCCACGATCCTGGAAGTGCTGGGGGTACCGGTACCCGATACCAGCAATATCCACAGCCGAAGCTTTGCACCGGTGTTGCTTGGCAAGACCGATACGCATCGGGACCATGTTGTGTATGGTTATAACAACCAGTCGATCGGCATTACCACGCATGACTGGACGCTGCTCCGCGATCATGATGGCCATGCCGCAGCGCCCTACGCCTACACACATCAGGTTGATCAAGTGCTGGGGCGCAGCCTGTGGATGCGGCACGAACGTCCGGCCGCGTACCCCAATCTTGAAGCTGGATACTTTATACCAGGGGTCGATATGCCGGTTTGGAAAACACCCACATCCGTGAACCGTCCCCGAGTTCCGCGGACACCGCGCCCGGACCTGCTCTTTGACAACCGGGCTGATGCAAAGCAGGAGCAAGATTTGGCGACGGAGCGGCCCGATATGGTGACCGAACTCGCAAAGCTACTGCGGGACCATACCGAGGCAGTGAGCGCTCCCCTTGAACAACAGCTCCGGTTAAGATTGCAGGACAATGTATAGGCGTCGCAGCGTTGAACGGAGTTGCGGACCTTCAGTTGATTTTTTTGTATCGTTTCGTAGTTTGGGACACAAAGCGGTCAAATACTGCGGCCATATCCTCCTCGTGGAGCAACCGCAGGGATGTCGTGAGCAGTTAGCTGCCGAAGGCTCTATTCCAGTTGCTGCGACTTCGGAAAATCTGCCCAAGCCTACCCTGCACTGCAAACATTCCGCTTGCGATGATCAGCGCACATACTGCCGGGTAGCGTCGAAGTAGGGAAAATAATCCCAGTGGATATCATTGCGCTGCAACGCTTGCCGAACTACCAAACGCTTGCGTACACTGGCTGCTCCGTCAGCCGCAATCCGCTCGGGATCGAAGCGTTCTAGAATAAGCTCACGAAGTCTTTGCTCCACCAGCTGCAGCTCGGGCTGCCCGGCTAAATTGTTCCATTCGCCCAGGTCGGCCTCCAGATCAAAAAGCTGGGTGTCGTATCCGTGAATATAGATGTATTTGTACCGACCCTGGCGGACCATGAAGCACGGCGCACGCACCTTTTCCACATGGTATTCCCCAAAGATCGCGCGCTCCCCATCGTTCGTTCCGTCGATGAGCTGAGCCAGGCTCACGCCGTCCATGGACAGCCTGTCCTCCATTGGAACTCCGGCCCAATCAAGCAGCGTCGGCACAAGGTCCAGCAACGACACCGGATCGGCAATCTTGCGGCCGGCAGCCTGCTGATCCGGCAACTGGACGATCAGCGGGACGCGCGCCGACCATTCATAAAAGCAACGTTTCTGGACCATCAGCTTTTCGGCAAGCATATCGCCGTGGTCGCTGGTAAAGACAACAATGGTGTTGTCACGCTGGTTGGTCTGCTCAAGCGCTGCCAGCAGCTCTCCCACTTTTCGGTCGATGTAGGACACCAGCCCGTAGTAGGCACGGCGGAGCTGGTACAGATTATCAGGGGCGCCGAGGTCGACCGCCTCGGTCTCGTGCACCTCGTTAAGCCAGCGATCCATTACCGAATACGTTGCCTGCAGATTCGCAGGATAGTGGGGCATCTCAATATCCAAGCCCTCGTAAAGATCCCAGAGCTCCTGAGTGACGTGAAATGGATCGTGGGGATGGTGGTATGACACGACAAGGAAGAAAGGCTCGCTTGGCTTTGTTCGTCCGCGCTCGCGCACATATTCGAGCGCGCGGAAGTGCGTTTCCTCGTCGTAGGAAAGAAACTTGGTCCACGGGCGAACCCCAACGTTTGGCTCAACGTAAAGGCGGGCATGTCCACCAGCAGGAAACCTACCAGATTCGTCGGTTGCCGGAACCCAATCAATGTTGGCGGGGTAAACATCGGTGGTGAGCCGGCGGCGAAAGCCATGCAGCTGATCGGGGCCGATGAAATGCATCTTGCCGCTTAGCACTGTTTCGTAACCGGCATTTGTCAGATAATGGGCCAGCGTCGGTTCGTCGGCGTGCAGCACGGCCGCGTTGTCATAGCAGCCGAGATCAGAGGCATACCTACCAGTCATGCATGCTGCGCGGGCTGGAGCGCAGAGCGGATAGGGCGTGTACGCCGCGTCGAAGCGCACGCCTTCCTGCACAAGCTGATCCAGGTGCGGCGTTATAACCACAGCGTGGCCATACGCGCCGGTAAGGAAGGGAACCAGTTGGTCGGCCATAATCAGCAGTACGTTGGGTGACTGTGCCATATACGTTTCCCTCAAGCGCATTTTGCCTGCGAACGAGCTCTAATGCTCGGCTGTTAGCTCCACAATCCCACGTTTGGATTTGTCGCCCCCGCAGTGCTATTCGGTCGTGATTGTTCACATTCAGCTGGTTGCTGCTATGGACTGCAAACAGTCAGACGGCACATGGTTGCGCGGCGGGGACGCGAACTGCAAGTACCCATCCCGCTGCACCGTCCCTGCTGGATAGCGGTATGTCGCCACGACCGGCTGCATAACCAGGATTGGCGGCGAGAATTACCTTTGGTCGTGGCCAACAGGAACGGTAACACGCAAGCTGATCACGGCATGCGAACAGCATATGCGCGACCGCGCGGATTGCATGAAGGGTATGAGTTGTTTTTAGCCCCGAGCGAGCTGAAATTGCGGCAGCCAGCGCTGCTGAGCTTGCAGCAGCTCATCCACCATCGCATGAATCTGCGGCAGCGTGCAGACTGCAGCGGTCAACGGATCCAGCAGAACAGCATGATGGACGGCATCCGCTTCGCCGGTCAGCGCGGCGTGCACGATCAGCTCCTGCACATTGACATTGGTGCGGTTCAACGCGGCAAGCTGCGGCGGGTACGTGTCCACACGCGTCGGCTGAATACCATTGCCATCGACCAGGCACGGGACTTCCACGCAACAGCCGTTGGGCAGATTCGGGATTAAATCGCGATTAGGCACATTGCCATTGATGCGGATCGGCTGATTCGTCTCGATCGCCTCGATGATATGCGAGCCGTACTCATGCGTGCGCCGCGTGGGTAACGCTTTGGTTCCCGCAATCAATTTCTCGTAATCCTGTTGGGCAAACTCCTGGCGCTCGATGCAATGGCGCAGATAACCACCGGTTCGTCCAAAATCGAACCAGCCGTTGACCTGTTCGGTGAAGCGCGGCACCAACTCTTCGTTGACCATCTGCTCGGTTTTGCGGAAGTAGGGCACATACTCGCTCGCATGACCGCTGGATTCGGTCACAAAATAGCCGAAGTGCCGCATCAGCTCGATCCGGACGGGCTCTTGCCCGTAAATCTCCGGTGTTTCGGTCGCCTGACGAATGCGTGGGTACAGATCTTCTTCTCCTCGGCGAAATGTGAGAAAGAAGGCCTGATGGTTGATGCCCGCACAATGGTACACCACCTCCCCATACGGCACGTCAATCCACTCGGCAAGCATTTCGCTCGTGCCTTGCACACTGTGACACAGGCCCACATGTGGCCGACCCGTCGCGCGATCATAGGCCCAGCAGTTCGCCGCCATCGGGTTGACGTAGTTGAGCAGAAGCGCGTGCGGCGCCAGCTCGTCCATTTCACGGCCCAGCTCGAGCAACACCGGAATCGTGCGCAATGCGCGAAAAACGCCGCCGGGACCAAGCGTATCGCCAACGCATTGTTCGACGCCATACTTTTGTGGAATCTCGATGTCGAGGGCATAGGCATCCAAGCCACCCTGTTGAAATGTCGTGATCACGTAGTTTGCGTCGCGAATCGCTTCGCGCCGGTCCGTAGTTGCTTCCACACGCGCATGCAATCCACGCCCGTCAATCAGGGCCTGGACAAGATCGCGCGCCTGCCGTAACCGCAGCGGGTCGATATCCATCAGGCTAATCGTACTGTTTTGGAGCGCAGGCGTGAGCAGGATATCGCTGCACAAATTGCGGGTAAAGACAACACTGCCAGCGCCAATAAAGGCAATCTTAGCCATCGATGGTGTGCTCCTTTCGAATCGTTCGATGATCATTAACCCGTATCTTAGCATCATTGAACGGTATTATCATCGTCCGAAGGCTCGTACTGAACACGATACAGTCTCTTTCCTGCCTTGTTCCACGCGCTCCTGGTTGCTCGTCGTCATTCCGCTCCGTTCCCTGCGTATATTGTGGCCTGCGCAACATTCCAGCCAAGCAAACCAGTTTTACATGGACCAGGGCTTGGCGTGCCGGTCGTGCTCGTCCGCCCACGCATACTGGAGGCGCAGAAGATCGGCTTGGATATCGTTTGGCAGCGGCGCAAGCGACTCGACGGCACGGAGAAATTCCTGCAAGTTCTCCACACGACTCGTTGCTCCAATTGTGGTGCGGACCTGCGCAAGCCCAAAAACGTAGCGTACGCAGAATTCAGTCCAGGTCTGGCAGCCTGAACGCTCAAAGAGCGGGGCCACCTGCTCTGCCCGAGCACGGAGATACTCCGGCGCTGCCCCCGGCGCATCACGCTGACGGTGAACCGGTCCACCGCCGACCGTGCGCAGCGCCAGGATCGGCAAGTTGTGATCGTGAAGGAGGTCGAACAATTCGTTCGAGACAAACCGCTGCAACGGGTTGAAGTAGAAAATATAGCCGTCTACGATGCCCGCGGGATAGCCCGCGCGGATCGCATCGACGGGCACAGCTGAGTTCCAGGGCCAGACCTCCAGCACAAAGCGTTCGACCAAGCCTTCTTCCCGCAGCTGTTGGAAACCCTCGTAGCAGGCGCCACCGGTACGAAATTCCTCCGCAAGTTGCCCACCCAGGCAGAGCTGGCCCATCGCCATGCGCTCCAAGCCCAGCGGTTCCAGATTCTGTCGGATGATGTCCCGCATCTGCGGTATCGCGTCCCACCCGATTTTGAAGATTGCGGGTGGCACATGGGCACGGTCTTCATCAAATGCCGCCCGGAGGACCTGCAGCGCATCGCCATAGGTGTGGCTGGTGTGAAACCACACGCCGGTTTCCATGGCAGCCCGCGCCATCTTTACTCGCTCGGCAAACGGAATCTTTCCATCGCCGAGCCGGGTCGTGCCGTAGGTGAACGTCGATATGTCAGACAATGAAGCTCCGCCAAACGTGGCATTCGTCATGACTAACTCCTTGAAAAACCAGCAGCGCTGTCTAAGGAAGGTGTTGCGGCCAGGAACGTTGATTCAGTCATCTACTCCTCCGGGGTCGTACGCCTGCCCCGGGTTGTAAGCAATACCAACGCTGACCGTCAACCACTTGCCGGCGGTCAACTTCATGCAACCTCGTCCTCATTGGGTATTGGTTGCTTATGCGTGACGAGTTGGCGAGTGGATTCACGAACCACCAGCCTGGTGCCAACAGTGATCCCTTGCGTCGGCTGTTGATCGCCGGTGATACGCGCCAGGAGACGCTGTGCGCCCAAACGGCCTAGCAAACGAGGGTGATTATGAATCGTGGTTAGCGCGGGCCGGACCAGCCGCATCGGGGCGAGATCGTCAAAGCCGGCAACCGAAACGTCGTCGGGCACCCGGAGGCCAACGTCGTGAAGCGCCTCCATCACAAACGCGGCATACGCGTCGCTAGCACAAAAAAAGGCGGTCGGCCGGGGTGTCAAGGCGAGCACATGGTTGAGCGTGGCGGCAACGGATGAACGATCCCAGCTAACTTCGAGCGGGTCGCAGGGCTGCACATCCGCCGCCATACAAGCCGCCCGATACCCACGGTAGCGCTCGGCGAAGCTGGGCACGCTGAGCTTGCCCGTGACCATCGTAATCTGCCGATGCCCGAGACTGATCAGGTACTGGACCAAAAGAAAGCCGCCGCCGAAATCGTCAGCCATAACGGAATCATAGGGCTGTCCAGGCAGCGCATTGTCGACCAACACCAGCGGCCGCTTGATGTCGGCCGCGATGCGCTCCACCAACGCTGGCCGATACGCACCAACCAGCAATACGCCATCACTTTGCGGATCGCGGAGCGCGGACGGCAGCGGCTCGTTGATCGTCAAGCGGTGCGGCAAAACAGAAAAAGTCACGCTGGCGTGCTGTTCATTCGCCGCCTGCTCGACACCTGCCAGAACTTCCCCGAAGAAGGGATTGGCCGTGACCGGCTGATCGCCAGTATTCGGCATCGCAAACACTAGCCGCCGAGTTTGAACCTGCGCGCCGCGTACCGCCCGCGGTGTATGCGTGTAGTTGAGCTCATGCGCAGCGGCCAACACCCGCTCACGCGTTTCATGACGAATGCTCGGATCACCACGCAGCGCTAATGACACCGTTGTTGGGGAAAGCTGTACACGTTTCGCCACCATCCGGATATTGGGCTTCTCACGTGTGGACGATTCGCGTGGCATAGCTCAGCCCTTTGCGCTTGCACCAGGCCCAACGTCGTTGCCGGTCCAACGACGTTGAGCTCAGCCATCCAGCAGTGTATCGTAGCACTGCCAGTTAGTGGCGCGATTGTACAGTTGACACAATTTCATGTCAACTGTACATTTACTGAACGCTGGAGCGCTGGCCTGGCACACCTCGGCAAATAGTAGGAGTATGCCTAATGCCCTCGTATCGTCCAATCAATTCCCGGGCGCCGTTTATCTGGCATGGCGGAGACTACAATCCGGAGCAATGGCCACCCGAAGTTTGGGATGAGGATGTGCTCCTGATGCAGCAGGCTCATTTCAACATCGCCACCATCGGCGTATTCAGCTGGGTATCACTTCAACCGGCTGAGGACAGCTGGACATGGGGCTGGTTGGACAGGGTGATCGAGAAGCTGGCCACTGCCGGCCGTAATATTTGCCTCGCCACGCCGACGGCGGCCCAGCCCGCTTGGATGTCACAAGCTTATCCGGATGTGTTACGCGCCGACGACCGTGGACGGCGGGTGCATCATGGTGGTCGCACCAACTACTGCCCGAACTCGCCCAATTACCGCCGGCTGGCGGTACAAATCGCCACCAAGCTCGCGGAGCGCTACGGGGATCTGCCGAACTTGTTGCTGTGGCACGTTTCCAACGAGTATGCCACCCCCTGCTACTGTGAGCTGTGTGCCCAGGCGTTCCGCGGATGGCTGCAGCAGCGCTACGGCAGCCTCGACGAGCTCAATGCCCGCTGGTGGACGCGTTTCTGGAGCCACACCTACACCGACTGGACCCAAATCGAGCCACCCTTTGCCGATGGCGAGCGCAATATTCATGGCCTTACCATCGACTATCGGCGCTTCCAAAGCGATGCGCTAATGGAATGCTACAAGCTGGAGCGCGACGCAATTCGCGCGATCACGCCCAACATTCCAATCACCACCAATTTCATGGGCACGTTTCCCCACCTGGACTACCGCGCCTGGGCCCAAGAGGTCGATGTTATCGCCTGGGACTGCTATCCGTGGCCCAAAGCCTACCCCGGAGATATTGCTTTTTTGCATGATCTCAACCGGGGGCTCAAGGACGGCCAGCCGTTCATGCTGATGGAGCAGACGCCCAGCAGCCAGAACTGGCAGCCGGTCAACGCCCTGAAGCGGCCAGGCATCTTACGGTTATGGAGCTATCTAGCGGTGGCGCATGGAGCCGACACTGTGATGTACTTCCAATGGCGGCGTGGTCGCGGCGGCTCCGAAAAGTTCCATGGAGCGGTGGTAGAACATAGCGGACGCAACGACACGCGCGTGTTTCGCGAAGTGAGCGAGCTTGGCGCCGAGCTCGAACGGCTCGGCGACACAACGATTGGCGCGATGACGCCGGCCCGCGTCGGTGTGCTCTTCGACTGGAACAACTGGTGGGCAATCGACGCCGCGGTTGGGCCGATCAACCCCAAGAATTATGTCGAGTTTGTACGCAAGCATTACGCTGCGTTGTGGCGCAAAAACGTACCAATCGACATCATCTTCAGCGACTCCGATCTCGGCCGCTACGACCTCGTGATCGCGCCGATGCTGTACCTGGTCAAGCCGGGACTAGCCGAGCGGATCGAGCAGTGGGTCCAAAGCGGCGGCACCTTCGTGGCAACGGTGTTCAGCGGCGTGGCGGACGAGACCGACCTGGCGTTTGAGGGCTACCCGGGGCCGTTCAAACAGGTGCTGGGTATCCGGGTTGAAGAGATCGATGCGCTGTACCCGGAGCAACACAACCAGATTGTGATGGCGGATGGCAGCGGTAGCTACAGCTGCGCGAACTTATGCGACATTGTTTATGCTGAAGGCGCCCAGGTTCTGGCAACTTACGGCGAGGATTTTTATGCCGGAACGCCTGTTGTGACGGAAAACAGCTTCGGACAGGGACGCGCCTACTACATCGCAACCGATGCCGAAGCAAGCTTTTTGGACGATTTTTATGGCCACCTGCTTGAAGCGCAAGGGATTACGCCGTTGCTCCCAACACCGACCGGTGTGGAGGTGACGCTGCGGGCAACGGAACAGCGCCGCTTGCTGTTTGTGCTGAACCACAATGCGGAGGCAACCCAGGTTCCACTGCCGGAAGGCCAGCGTTTTCGGGATCACCTGGGAGCAGGACCCGTAGGCAGCACGCTCGACCTGCCTCCTTATGGTGTTAGCATCCTCGAAGTGCAGGAGTAACGAGCGCCTCCAATGACACAGGTTGCACACATACGGGGACAAGATCATCAGTCTCATCCGGGCGATCAGTGGAGGGGAGCCGAACATGTTCGAGCCGAGCTGGGAATCACTAACACACTATACAGTACCGCAGTGGTACCAGGATGCGAAGTTCGGCATTTTCGTTCACTGGGGGGTGTATGCAGTACCTGCATTCAACAACGAATGGTATCCGCGCAACATGTATCAGCAGGGCTCGCCCGAGTTCGAGCATCACATGCGTACGTATGGGCCCCAGACTGAGTTCGGCTATAAAGATTTTATTCCATGCTTCACCGGAGACAAATTCGATCCCGATGCCTGGGCCCGGCTCTTCAAAGAAGCCGGAGCAAAGTACGTCATTCCGGTCGCCGAGCATCACGACGGCTTTGCTATGTACGACTGCTCCTTTGGGGAATGGAATGCCGTCAAGATGGGCCCACAGCGCGATGTAATCGGGGAGCTTGCCGCGGCCATTCGCGCGCACGGCATGGTCTTTGGCCTTTCCAGCCATCGCGCCGAGCACTACTGGTTCTTTGACGGCGGCAGACAGTTCCCCTCGGATGTTCAAGACTCGCGGTATGCCGACTTGTACGGCGCGGCGCAACCCCAGGACACACAGCCTGATCCGGCGTTTCTCCATGATTGGCTGGCCCGGGCGCGCGAGCTGGTCGACAAGTACGAGCCGCAAATCGTGTACTTCGACTGGTGGATCAAGCAGCCTTTCTTTACGCCGTATGTGCAGCAGTTCGCCGCGTATTACTACAACCATGATCTCAAGCGGCGGCGGGGCGTGGTGATCAACTACAAGGAAGCTGCGTTTCCGGAAGGCGCGGCGGTCTTTGATGTCGAGCGCGGGCAACTGGCCGGTATTCGAGCCCTACCCTGGCAAACCGACACCTCGGTCGCAGCAAAATCGTGGTGCTACGTCGAGAACCAGGAATACAAGCCAGCCGGCTCGCTTATTGGCGATCTGGTGGATATTGTCAGCAAAAATGGCCGCCTGCTGCTAAATATCGGGCCACGTGCCGATGGCACAATCCCGGAACCAGATCAGGCGATTTTGCGCGAGATTGGCCGGTGGCTTGTGGTGAACGGCGAGGCGATCCACGGAACGCGGCCGTGGATCATGTTTGGCGAAGGCCCGACCGAGATCAGCGCGGGTCAGTTCACCGACACACAGCGCAAGCCCTTTACAAGCCAGGATATTCGCTTTACCAGCAAGCCCAATACGCTCTACGCAATCTGCCTCGGCTGGCCGGAAGCTCACGTGACCATTCACTCGCTGGGCATAAGTTCTACGATCAAGGCCGCCCATATCGCAGCGATCACGCTGCTCGGCTCGCCCGAGCCACTCACGTGGACGCAACACCAGCATGGCCTAACAATCCAGCTGCCGCAACAACGGCCTTGCGATCACGCCTACGCCTTTAAGCTCGCGCTCAGGGACAGCAGCTAACATGCCCATGATGAGCATAGGGTTATCTTGTTTGATTAGTAGCTCAGCAATGGCGGTATGGGAATGAGTGCGCCGTTTACGATGAGAAGGGATGATAAAATGGCAAATGACCAGCAGAACAGCGATACGTCTCGGATGGCGACCGAAACGCTTCGGAATGTCCGGATCAACCAGGTCGGGTACCTGCTCGCTGCCGCCAAGCACGCCACGGTTGTCACCTCAGCAACGACGCCGCTCACATGGCAGTTACGCGACGTGAGCAGTACAGTGGTCGCGAGCGGCACCACGACGGTTTTCGGCCACGATGCAACCTCCGGCGATCATGTGCACAGCGTCGATTTTTCCGCGTACCAACAACCGGGCGAGGGTTTCACCCTGCAAGCAGGTGACGACATTAGCCATCCCTTCCGCATCAGCACGGATATTTACCGGCAGCTGAAATACGATGCGCTGGCGTACTTTTATCACAACCGCAGCGGTATTCCGATTGAAATGCCCTATGCCGGTGGCGAACAGTGGACGCGGCCGGCCGGGCACCTAGACGTTCCGCCGAACAAGGGCGATACCAATGTACCGTGCGCTCCCGATACCGGCCGCAGCTATGAGCTGGATGTTTCCGGCGGCTGGTACGACGCGGGCGATCACGGCAAGTACGTCGTCAACGCGGGCATCTCGCTCTGGACACTGCTGAACCAGTATGAGCGGGCCACATATTATGGCTCAACTGCCACGTTCGCCGACGGCACCATGAATATACCTGAGCGGAACAATGGCGTGCCCGACCTGCTGGATGAAGCGCGCTGGGAGCTGGATTTTCTCCTCAAGATGCAGGTGCCGGAGGGCCAGCCGCAGGCGGGCATGGCGCACCACAAAATGCACGATGCGGCGTGGACAGGCTTGCCGATCAGCCCGGAGCAAGATCCACAACAGCGCTACCTGCGCCCACCCAGCACGGCTGCTACGTTGAACCTGGCCGCGACAGCAGCACAAGCGGCGCGTATCTGGAAAGAAATTGATCCCGCTTACTCGCAGCGCTGCCAGCGTGCAGCTGAGCGCGCCTGGCAAGCAGCGCTGGCGCAGCCACAGGTTTATGCGCCGCATAGCGATAGCACCGGGGGTGGTCCGTACGGGGATACCGAGCTAGGCGACGAGTTCTACTGGGCGGCAGCCGAACTGTACACCACGACACGCGCGACCGAGTACCAACGGTTCATCCGGCAGTCGCCCTACTATCTCCAGGTGCCGACAACCTTCGGACCCAACAGTGTGCCAGCCATGACGTGGGGCACAACCCAGGCGCTTGGCACGATCACCTTGGCGACGGTTCGCGACGATGAGCACAACATGGAAGCCGAGGCTGCGCGGCAAAGCATCGTCGACGCGGCGAATGTTTTTGTTGGTATCCTCGACCAGCAGGGCTATCGCGTGCCCTTCGACCCTGGACCGACCGGCAAGTATGCCTGGGGCTCAAACTCGTTTGTGCTTAACAACCTGATCATTCTGGCCCTGGCCTACGATTTCACGGAGGATGCCATCTATCTGAACGCGGTGGTCGATGGTATGGATTACATTCTGGGCTGCAATGCGCTGGATAAATCGTATGTCTCGGGCTATGGCGTCAATCCGCTGCAGAACCCGCATCATCGCTTCTGGGCGCACCAGCTCGATCCGCGTTTTCCGCCGGTACCTCCCGGTGCTGTCTCGGGTGGACCGAACTCAAGCGTGCAAGACCCGTACGCCCAGTCGATCGGCTTAGCCGGCTGTGCGGCGCAGAAGTGTTATGTCGACCACATCGAATCGTATTCAACCAACGAGGTGGCGATCAACTGGAACGCGCCGCTGGCGTGGGTCACAGCCTTTCTGGACGAGCAGGCGCACAGCATGACTAACGCTGCGGAGCCACAGCCGTAAACACGGGGTGCTACACATCGGCTGGCCGCAGAAGGCCACGTTGCTGATACACCTCCGCGGCTTCACGAACGAATGCCGCGTTTTGCGGCGCGTTATACTCTCGCTCCAGGCGCTCAGCCAGCGCGATCAGCTCGGCATACGAGGACCGGCCGGGACGGAGCGTCTCATACATCCGCAAAACTTCGGCGTTGGGGACAACGGTTAGCTCCGCGGCCCGAGCGAGGTTTGCAGCCAGCTGGGGATAGCCGCCTTGACGCGCGATCGTTGCCTGGGCGCGCAGTGTATCACCACTGATCTGGAGATCGTCGATGGTTAAACGCTCGGTATCAACCGCATCATCGGTAAGCGTATTGAGCGGCCGCCCGCTCATAGCGCGCAGCTCATCGCCGGCAGCGTCCATCAACGGATAGTGTACAGGTTCGCTCATACATCGGGCTCCCAATCAAAGAACAGCTCCGTCGGCGGCTGGTCGCAGATCTGCTCAGTCTCGCGGCGATGCAGCAGGGTTGTTTTGACGATCAGCCGCAGGCGGGCCCAGTTGTCCACCTGCACCGGTACCGGTGTGGTCTGCTCTCCCTTAGCATAGCGCGCAGCATTCCGGCCGATGGCCTCATACGTTTCCAGTGTCAGGCTCGGTGACTGCGGAAACAGCTCCAGGTTGTGCAGCCGCGCCAGTCCACGCTTTTGAATCATCGTCGTGCCGCGCGATTGCAGACCGACCGCGATTCCCGAGCCGCTGAGCGCGGCGCCAATATGGCTGATCGCGGCAAGGTCGGAGCTATGGAAGACTTTGACCACACGTGCCGTCAAGCC
>JADDQF010000149.1:35946-51390 GCA_016781505.1 bacterium | reverse complement strand
GTCGCCTGTCGCCTGTCGCCTGTCGCCTGTCGCCTGTTGCCTGATCGCCTGTTGCCTGATGCCTGATGCCTGATGCCTGTTGCCTGTTGCCTGTTGCCTGTCGCCTGTCGCCTGTTATAATCCCCGCCGTGTTGGTTTCCGCTTCTACCTGGCCGCGGCGTGTGGTGGCTGTGCTCCGGGCATGGCTCGCCCCATTGACCGAATGGCAATTTTGGACGCTGCTTGCGCTGCTTGCGCTGGGCATCACCCTGATCGCTCAACAGCCATTCCGCTATCTGATCGACATTGGCTATGAAGAAGGCTGGTGGAGCGACCGGCCGCTGATCAGCGGGTGGAACACCGGCGAGCCCGAGCACGCCAAGGCCAATGAGCGCTCGTACCGCTGGACAGCGGAAAATTCCGTTGTGTGGCTGCCCGGCATCGGCGGACGACCGCTGATTGCGACGCTGGATCAGCTGGGTGCAGCCGCGCACCCGGCAGTGCAGACGGGCGTGCTGCATATCAGCGCCACGTCGATGGCGGTCAGCCAGCCACTCGCAGCCGAGCGTATGGTCTATCTGTTTGTGCCGCCTGCCGCGGCACGGGACGGCGCCGTACGTTTCAGCGCGCCAACCTTTACCCCGCCCAACGATCCACGCGTCCTTGGAGCGCCCGTTGCCAAGCTCGAGGTAGCTGCGGCCGCGCAATCGTGGCAGCTGCCCCCGACTCGATTATTCTGGCCCTTGGCATTGTTGGCCTTCGCCTGGACGACAGGCCGCCGCTGGTGCCTCACTCGCGGCCAGGCACTGCTCGGGGGAACGGCGCTGGTGGGGATCCTGCTGCTGGCACTCTGGGCGGATCGGCTGCGTTTTGCGGTCGCGGGCCAACCACTGCTCCAGGGTGCCGCGATGGGCCTGGTCGTTGGCCTGGCAGTGCTGTGGTGCAGCGAACGGTGGGGACCCCGCCTAGGAGTACAGCCGTCGGTCTGGTTCGCGCGCTTGCTTGCGCTGCTGGTCTGCTGGCTTGTGCTGTTGCGCTACGGTGGCCGACTCTACCCCGAGTCGATGATTGGCGACCTCGGCTTTCACGTCAACCGCCAAAACGATGTTTTGCGTGGACTGGTCCATCTAACTTCACTGCACCGCGGCATCGCATTTCCGTATCCTTCGGCCACCTATCTTGTCTTGGCTCCGCTGCGGCTATTGCCGATCGATCCGTACGCCCTGGTCGAGTGGTCCGACGCGGTGTTCGGCGCACTTGGCTTGTTGCCGGTTGCCTACCTCGCCCTGCGGTGCTTCCGGCATGAGCGAACCGCGTTGCTGGTCACGCTGACCTATGCCTGCTTGGCGCCGCCGATGATGGCGCTGTGGTGGTCGTTTTTGAGCCATATTTGGGCTCAGGAAATGATCGTGGTGCTGCTGGCGGTCCTCGTCGGCATGTGGCGGCGACTGGATACCGCGCGGGGCATCAGCGTGCTGGTCGTGACGCTGTGCCTGGTCTTTTTCGGCCACTTTGGGTTGTATATCAACGTTTCGCTGCTGCTGGCAGCCGTGCTTCCGGTCCTGTGGTGGCGCTACCGGGCTATGCCGGAGCTGCGCCGCGTGTATGGCTTGGCCATTGCCCTGGTGATCGCCGAGCTGCTCGCGCTTGGACTGTTCTACTCCGCCTACCTCCACCTTATCATCGAGAAGCTGACCCAATTCGGCTCCGGCGGGATGGGCGCCGTCCAAGGTGGACGGACAGCTATCTCAAGCACAGCCTTGCTGCGATCATTATGGCGAGACGGGTTGGTAGCCCACTATGCCGTCATCGGCGTGCCGCTGGCCATGCTCGGTGGCTATCAGCTCTGGCTGCAGGCACGGGACGGACTCTTGAGCACCTTGTTCTGGGGCACGCTTGTGGTTGCAATGGTGCAGGCGTCCATCCCGTTTTTGACGTCGTCCACCATCTCGACCCGCTGGCTCTCGTTTTGTGCCTGGGTCGTAGCTGTTGGGGTAGGCATTGCCCTTGATTGGCTCTGGCGTCGGGGTCGGCTGGGGCAAGGCGCTGCTATTGCCGTACTGTGCTGGATCGGCGGCAACACGCTGTGGCTCTGGGTTCAGGCGCTCGGCTATCGCATCCGGCCTCCCGAGCCATTTTAGCAATGCCCAACGCTGGGCGAAGCATCACAAATTTGCAAACACAGCCCAGGATTGACGCAGCTAGCGAAAGCCCAAGCCATACACCAGGTGACCACCAATCCAGCCATCGACCAACAGCGTGACCAAGCCAAGCGCCAGCAGCCGTAGATAGGCGTTGCGGTCGGTGCCGTCGAGCAGCTGTGGCGCGCGCCGCCGCCGCAGAAGCGCCTGGCCGTAGATCAGCAGCAGCGCGATCCCTAAAACCGCATGGAGATTGAGCCAGAGCACGACATTGTCTTGGAATGGCCAGCTGTAGGCCAGGAGCAGCGTGCCGGTCAGGACAGCCACAAATGAGCCCCACCAGCCAATCACCAGCGATCCATACGCCGCGCGTTCAAGGAACAGGTCGGCGTAGCGCAGATAGGCCAGCGTCAGCACGAAGTTAAGCACCAAGAATGCAACGGGAAAGTGCACCACAGCGGGATGTAGCAACAACACCAACGACAGCTCCGCACAAAGAGGCTGAGGATAGAACCCCAGCCTCCTTGATTCTACCACCGATTGGTTGACTGCTAGATCCGGATCCGGGAGCGATGGACCCGGATGCTATGCAGCAGCATCGTCAGGCCTAGCAGCACAATGCCCAACATGGGAGCGCCGCCGCTAGTGTGGGGCAGATCCGCCTGGGCTACCGGATTCGCCGGCTCGCCGAGCTCGGTCAACACGGGCGGGCTATCGGCTGCATTCGCGACAGGGCCAGAGGTCGCGGTTGGCGCCGCAGTCGGCAGCGGCGTAGCGGTTGGAGCCTGCTTCAGCACAACCTTGACCGCAACGATATTGGAGAAGAGCGTTTCCGCCGCATCCTTGTACGTTAGGCTGGCCTGGTTAAGAATCATTTTGCCGCTAACATCCACCGCCCGAGCGCGAACCTTGATCTTGAGCGTCACGGTTTCGCCGCCGGCCAGCGTTGAGCGGGTCGCTGCGACCTTCTGACCGTCCGTCGTTACCTGCATGCCACTCGCCGTAGCTTCCACAACCTCAAAGAGCGGATTGAGATCGTCCGTGATCACGACATCGTTGACGGGGGCAATGTTGAGCATCTTTTCCATGCTCTGCTTGCGGAGACGTTGCGAGAAGGGCGAACTGCCGCCGGCTCCCGCGCCAACATTTTGCAGCGTGATCACATACTCAAACGTATCGCCGACAAAGACCTGGCCCCAATCGCTATGGAGATTGAACCGCATGGACGGCTGGTTAGGCTTGGGCGTTGCGACAGGCGCCATGGTTGGTCCAGGCGTTGCGGTTGGGGCAGGCGTAGCCGTCGGCGCCGGCGTGTTGGTCGGGGCGACCATACTGGGAGCCGTCGGCGCGGTCTGTTTACGCACCGGAGGCTTAGCAGTGGGCTGCGGCGTTGCGGTCGGCTGTGCGTTGGCCTTGGGCCGCGGCGTTGCGGTTGCAGACGGGAGCGGACTTACCACCGGCGCTGGGCTTGCCGTAGGCGCTGGCGACGAACTTGGCGCAGGTGCCGATGTTGCACTTGGCGCTGGAGACGGGCTTGCCGCAGGCGTGGCCGTCGCGCTGGGCTGCGGTTGCGGTGCGGGTGATGCACTCGGTTCGGGCGCTGGCGCTTCCGGCTCCGGCTCTCGTGGCGCTTGCGGGCCAGCCGGTGCTGGATTACCCGGCGCTGGAGCAGGAGCCGGGCCGCTCGTCCGAGCAGGAGCCGGGCCGCTCGTGGGAGCGGGAGCCGGGGCTGTACTTGGCGCGGGAACCGGTGCCGAGCTGGATGAAGGCACCGGGGCGGGCGGCACAGGCTCCGCTGCGCCCAACACCAGCACATCGCCGGCACTGCCCGTCGCAATCTCACCTGTGCTGGGCGCCGTCGCCTCGGCACTGTTCGCGATCAGGGAGCCCGGAGCAGCAGTGACCTGGACTCGGAACAACACGGTGGCAGTCTGATTCTGTGCCGGCTGCATGGTGCAGGCAAGCGCGCGCGGCGTGATCGAGCATGTGCCATGCTCCGAGCCGATGATCGACACACCGTCGATACCGGCGGGCAGCGCATCGTTGAGCTGGACCGAAACAGCACTCGCCGTGGCATTACCCACGCGGATGGAGTACAAGAACTGGCTGCCGGGCGCCACCACCGCTATCGCTTGGCCATTCAGCCCGAGCGCTTCCTTGACCACGCTGAGGTTGCGTGGCGGCGCAGGTGCAGTTGTCGGAGCGGGTACCGCTGTGGGTGCGGGAGTCGCAAGTGGCTCAGGTGTTGCTGTTGGCTCAGGTGTTGCGGTCGGCAGTGGTGTTGCTGTTGGCGTAGGACAGGTCGACGGTTCCGGGTATCCGCCGGTCTCCGTACAAGGCTCGCACGGACCTGGATAGCCCGCACCACACGGCTCAGTCGTCGTTGTGGTAGCGGTTGCCGGGGTTGAAGTCGGCTCGGCTGTTGGCACTGGCGAGGCTGTCGGCACTGCCGTATTTGTCGGTGTCGGCACAGCCGTAAAGGTGGGAGCCGGGCATGGTCCATCGGCACAGGTTGTCGGCACCGCCGTCTGCAGCCCTTGGGCCAAGGGCGCAGCCGGCGCGGCTGTTGGTTCAACGAGCGCGTATCCAGCCGCCAACAACGGCGACACAATCAGCACCAAGCTGATCGTCAGCAAGGCTAACTCCCATATGCTCCAGCGTACGGGACGCGGTCGGCCAGGCGGCACGGGGCGTCGCTGGCGATTAGATGACAAACTCATTCCATGCCTCCGGGTTTTAGTTCACGCCTGCGGCTGCCGGCGGTGCCGCCGCGCCGATAAAATCTGCAACAACGACCAAGCGTTGCGTATCCCAGTTCGTACACGTCAGCAATGTGAGCTGTGGCTGTTCCGTTGGAAACATGACATCAATTTGATTGGGCCACACATTGCCGGTTGTTCGGACCCGATATTCAAAGCGTTCGCCGGCGGCTTCAACAATGACGGCATCGCCTGGCTTAAGCCGATCAATATGGCGGAACACGCCGCCACGCAGGCCCTTATGACCAGCCAGCACCATATTGCTTCGCCCAGCCAGCCCGGTTTGATGGTGATACCCCACCGCATAATCGGCCACTTGCCACGCGCCGTCCTGCACAAACACTTCAACCACAGTGCTGTCAACACCCGCAGCGGCGATCGTCAGGTGGGTTGGCCGGAGATCACGGGGCGGCTGTGGCGGCGCGACCACGGGCGCTGGCGTCGGCTGCAACGGCTGGACATAGATCCGTGCCGGCGTTAGATAATCAACCGCGACCTTTGGTCGGCTCCAGCGCTCGTCGACAACCGGAAGTGACGCACCCAGCAGGGTTGCATCCGGTTCTGCCGTGGCGATTGCAACAGGCGCGGCGACCATCTGCCGGGTCTCTGCAGCCGTCGGCGTTGCCACGCTGCGTGCGTGCCACCAGTCACGGCCGTACCCGTCGATCAGCCACCAGCCAAAAAACACAATCACGGCCACCCCCAGCAGCCGCTCGCCCACCGTCAGCAGGCGGTCGAACCAGGTCCGCAGGGGGTAGGGAGCCAGGACTTCACGGCGCTGCGCTTTGAGCGAACGAAGCACAACCGGCCGCAGGCGAACGTCCTCCGGCTGCGAGTGCAGCAGATCGCTGAGCAAGCGCTGGGAAGCGGCATCGGCAGGTGGCTGGACGCGGCGACGAATTAACATAGATGCCCTGTTACAGCTTTCACGCCAGCATTGTAGCGGGGTGGCTTTGGGCGTCTCAATAGTACGGCGATACTGCCTTGCTGACCCGATCCGCCAGCAGGCCAGCCGTACGACGATTTGTAACAAAGACAGAGCAGCTACCAGCAGCACATTGCAGGCATGGGGCGCACAGGAGCCGGACCGGAAAGGACGACTTTATCCAGTCGGCGGGGCACCATTTGTTGCATTCATCACTCCTGGCTATAATAGGCCCCATGACACCGTTGAAAGTCACCACATGCGCATCCTCTCAATCCTGACGTACTACTATCCGCACTGGACAGGGCTAACACAACACGCGCAGCGTGTAGCCGAGGGCTTGGCGGCGCGTGGTCACACGGTCACGGTGCTGGCGACGCGGCATCAGCCCGACCTCGCGCGTGATGAAGTGGTCAACGGCGTACGCGTGGTACGGCTCCAGCCAGTCGCACGCTTTAGCCGGGGGATGATCGCACCTGCCTTTCCCTGGGCTGCGGCCAAGCTGATCGCGCAACACGACATTGTCCAGATTCACACGCCGCTGCCTGAAGCGCCGCTGGTTGGACTCTTATGCCGCCTGCTGCGCCGGCCCTTGCTGATGACCCATCACGGCGATGTGGTCATGCCGGCGGGACCTTTCAATCAGTTTGTGGAAGCGGCCGCCTATGTTGTGCTGCGCGTCGCCGGGACGTTGGCCAATGCCGTCACATCCTACAGCCAGGACTATGCAGCCCATTCGCGGCTCCTGCAGCATTTCACGCCCAAACTACGCTGTATCTATCCCCCGGTTGATCTGCCACCCCCCGATCGGGCTGAGGCCGCTGCGTGGCGGGCGGAGCTGGGGCTGGCAGACCGCCGAGTGGTCGGCTTCGCCGGGCGTTGGGTTGAAGAAAAGGGCTTTGATTATCTGCTGGAAGCGCTGCCGCTGCTGCGGATGAAGCAACCAAACGCCCATCTGGTGTATGCGGGCGACCGTGAAGTCATCTACGACGACTTTTACGCCCGCTGCTTACCCCTGATCGATGCCCAACACGAGCATCTCACGTTTTTGGGCTTGATCCGCGATCCGCAGCAGATGGCCAACTTTTATCATATGTGCGACGTATTCACCCTGCCGAGCCGCACCGATATGTTTGCGCTGGTGCAGGTGGAGGCGCTGTTGAGCGGCACACCCCTGGTGACCGCGGACATTCCCGGCGCGCGGGTGGTGGTGCAGGAAACAGGCATGGGCCGGCTTGTCGCGCCCCACAATTCCCTAGCTCTAGCGGCAGCCATTGACGAGGTGCTGACGGAAGCGGGACGGTATCAACCACAGCCTGCGATGGTGCGCGCCATTTTTGATACCGAACGGTCGCTTGAGCAATACGAGACATGTATGACAGAGCTTAACAGAACAGCTTTCGCAACGAGCGGCACAACGCTGCGGCCCAGCGATCAAGCCACGCTGGAGGTCTTGCTCCGCAACGAAGCAGACATGGCCTTTCGGCGGCGAGCGCAACGGCTGCTGGACTGGCTGGAGCTGCGTGACGGCGAGCGCGTCTTCGACTGCGGCTGCGGCATGGGCTTTTATTTGATGGCGCTGGGCCAGCTAAGGCAGCTCGAGCTGGTTGGGCTGGATGGCGACATGGAGCGGCTGCAATGGGCCCAGCGCGAACAGGTACCGGCCGCGCTGCTCAACGGGGACATTCTTCAGCTCCCCTTTCCGGATGCGTCGTTCGATAAAATTCTGATGAGCGAGGTGCTGGAGCATCTGAGCGATGATCGGCGGGCGTTGGCCGAGCTGTATCGCGTTCTGCGGACGGGCGGCATCCTAGCTTTGAGCGTGCCCCACGCGCGCTTTCCGTTTTGGTGGGACCCGATCAATAGCATCTGGATCGCGTTGGGCGGCCAGCCGATTCGCAGCGGCCCCGTTGCGGGAATCTGGTCCAACCACGAGCGTTTGTACGAGCCGGGGGAGCTTGCAGCACGCATGGCCGCGGCCGGCTTTGAGCTCGAGATCGTCGAGGAAGCGACACACTACAGCTTTCCGCTGATTCATTTTCTGGTGTACGGCATCGGCAAGCCACTGCTGGAGCACAATCTGCTGCCGAGCACGCTGCGGAAAAGTGCGGATCGCTTTGCCGGCAGCCAGAACAGCGGTAGCCTGCTCAACCCGATCAACCTTGGACTGAGCATCTTTCGCCTGATCGACCGGCTGAACGACCGGCCGGGGGTACAACACCAGCAAACCTTTGTCAACGTGCTGGTCAAGGCGCGCAAACCAGCCGGACCTTCGCACAGTGGATGACCGACAACATGCGTTTCCCGCAGATGCGGCAGCGCATTGATAACCGCGATGGGCCAGCGCAAGCGTATGCCATCTGCCGAATTGCCGCCGCACCAAGAGTTTAGGCCGTAAATGCCGGTCTAAAGCCCCACCGCCTGCTATAATATCCTTGGCGCCCCTCAACAGCGACCGAGGGCAACCAGGAAGTATGGCGCAGATAGCTCAACCGGGCGGAAATACAGCCCCATCCACAGATCGCTCGAAGGTCCATTGGATAACGACGACGCTGCTGTTAGTGGTGATCGTGCTCCTGGGCGCGTACTTTCGGCTGCTCAATATCAGCAATTGGGACGGCGGCACCGGGCATCATCCTGACGAACGGTTTATGCATTACACCGTCGTCAATTTGCAGGTTCCCGACGATTGGCGCACGTATTTTGTCAGCACCTGCCCGAGCCCCATGCCGGCACCCCGCAATCCGCAGTCTCCGCCCGAGCAGTGGGAGCCGAGCCTGAACAGCGGCTGCTCGACGCTCAACCCACGGAACTTTGTTTCCTGGTCGGCCGGCTATGTGTATGGAACGCTGCCGACAACATTGACCCGGCTGGCGGTCGAGCTGACCGACCGGACGGACCTCCATGCGATCCTGGTAACCGGCCGCTGGCTTAGCACGGGCGCCGATCTTGTGACGTTGTTGGCGCTCTTTTTTTTGGCGCAGATGCTGTATGGCCGGCGCGTTGCCTTGGTCGCCGCCGCGCTGTATGCGGGCGCGGTAATGCCGATCCAGCAGGCGCATTACTTCACGGTCGATAATTTCGCCGTAGCCTTCGGGACGTTGGCGCTGCTCTTTATTACGCGCCTAGCCCGGCGGGCTAGTTGGCTCGACGCTATGCTGTCCGGCATCTGGATCGCCGCCGCGGTGGCCAGCAAAATTAACATGGCCGCGCTGGTAGGGCTGGTCTTTGTCGCGCTCAGCTACGTGGCGTGGACCAGGATCAAGGGCTTAGATGGGCAGACTGCCGAACAGAAAGCCGAGCGCGCGCACAGCGCAACGCCCCCCATCGTTTCCATGCTAACACGAATTACATTACTCCTGGCGGTGACGGGCCTGGTTACCTTTGGCGCGTTTCGCGTGCTTCAGCCGGATGCGTTCGCCGGGCCCAACATCTGGGACATTGGGCTGGAGCCACGCTTTCGCGAGCGGCTAGACGATGCGCGCAAAACGGCAAGCGGCATCATCGACATGCCGCCGTCGCACCAATGGACTGCTCGCACGCCCTGGCTCTACCCCTGGCAAAACATGGTGCTGTGGGGCATGGGCGCACCCCTCGGGCTGGCCGCGTGGCTCGGTTGGGCTGCGGTGGCCTGGCAGCTACTCCGTCGCCAGGGGCTGCACGCGAATCGGGCGCAGCTTGTTCCCTGGGTCTGGGTCGGCGTGTATTTCGCCTGGCAAGGTCAGCAGTTTGTCACGTCGATGCGCTATTTCCTGCCGATCTATCCGCCGCTGATCATGTTCGCGGCCTGGGGCCTTGCGGCGTTGTGGCAGTGGACGACCGCGAACGCCAGGCTGCGAAGCACACGACCAGAACACCAGCGGATGAGCATAACCTCTTATCTGCGGCAACCTTCCGCACTGCTGCTGCTGGCCGTGATCGGGGCAACCTGGGTTTGGGCCTGGGGCTACACACGCATCTACACCCGGCCGTACACGCGGGTTGCCGCAACCGAATGGCTCCAACGCGAAGCACCTGGCGCCACCACGACCTGGGAACTGTGGGATGATCCGCTGCCAGGGACAAGCCACGAGCAGATCACAACATATCCCTACGCTGAGGAAGACCTGAGTAAATACGTCGGCAACATGGTTGCACAGCCCGACGATGCGTCCGCACAGGGACTGCTGGCACAGCTTGCGCAAACAGATTATGTCGTTCTTACATCGCCGCGGGTGTATGCCTCGGTAGCGCGGGTACCCCAGCGCTTTCCGGCAACCCTGCGTTACTACCAGGCGTTGTTTGACGGCTCGCTGGGCTTTGAGCTTGCCGCCGAGATTCGCTCCCGCCCATCGTTTCTGGGCTTACCGATCAACGACCAGGCCGCGGAAGAAGCATTCTTTATCTACGATCATCCGCCCGTGCTGATCTTCCGGCGTACGGAAGCCTTTTCCCTCGAGCGCGCACGGCAAGCCATTCTCGACGGGATCGCCTGGGATGAGGTGTACCGGGGTCTGCGGCCGGTGCAGCTCAACGAGGCGCCAACAGCGCTGCAGCTCACTGCGCGAGCCTGGGAGCGCTTGCAGCAATTCGATACGCGCTACTTATGGGGCGCATCACACAGCCTGCCCGTGGCCGTGTTGATCTGGCTCCTGGCGATTGAAGTGCTGGGTTTGGCGGCGGCGGGTATCTTATGGCGGCTACGTTTGCCACTCGCCGATCGCGGATTAAGCCTGGCACGGATGATGGGACTGCTCCTATTCACCCTGCCGCTTGCGCTGCTGGCCACGACCACGCGGATCAGCGTCGGCCGAACGTGGTCAATCGGGTGGAGCGCCCTGTTGGTTGGGTTTGGTGCTGCGCTGCTGTGGCGCGACCGCCGCTCGTTGGCGGCGTTTGTGCAGACACAGCGGAGCGCGCTCGTCACGGCGCAGCTGTTGTATGGTGTTGTGCTGGTGGTAGGCGCCGTCGTGCTCGCCCAGAGTCCGGCACCAGCCTCGGATACCGTTGCCCGCTGGACAGCGCTGGTCCGTTCCCCAACGCTGCCGCCCTATGATCCGGCGTTTGCGGGCGGGCTTGATCCACGACCGTACGCTGCGCCGCTGCCATTTGCCCGCCTGGAAGGACTGCTCGGGCTCATGCCCGCGGTTGCCTTGCAGCTTGCGCTGCCGACCGCCTTGGCGTTCGCTGTGCTGGGCGTGTGGAGCGCGGTGTATAACAGCCGCCCTGTTTATGGGGCAAACGGTCAACGGCACAACGCATTGCTGGCGGCAGGCACAGCACTGCTGCTGGTCGTCCCCGGCGTGCTGTTTGGCGGCATGTCCGAGCTAAGCAGCCTCGGTGCGCTCAGCAGCGGCAACCTCGACGGCCTGGGGCTAATGGCGCTCACGGCGACGACGCTTGGCCTTGGCGTAATGCTGCTCCGCACGCAGAGCCAGCCGCTGAGCTGGGGCGCCATGGCCGCACTAGCCCTACCTCTGGTATTCATGCGCGGCCATGGACTGGTTCTGCTGCTGGCGGTCTGGCTCACGTTATGCAGCCTGGCACTAGCCGGCCAACGCGGGGCTCCACCTCGATTGGGATCGCGCTGTGGCGCAATGTTGGCGGCAGCGCTGATCCTGGGCCAGCCGCTGAGCTGGAGCGTGGTCGCGCCCGCGCTGGAAGC
This sequence comes from bacterium, assembly GCA_016781505.1. Taxonomy (GTDB): domain Bacteria; phylum Chloroflexota; class Chloroflexia; order Chloroflexales; family Kallotenuaceae; genus LB3-1. The sequence goes on along the minus strand of JADDQF010000149.1, from coordinate 39,942 downwards.
CGCCCCGTTCCGAGTTGAACCACTGGCGCTGGTCGCGGGGCTGTTCCTGCCTTTGGCCTTGCTGATCATGTGGAGCGTCGTCGCCGGGCCGCACTTGGCCGACAGCATCACCCTGCTGGTGGTGGCAGGCGTTGCCCTCGGTTGGACGGTTCTGGTTGTTACCCTCGGCTGGAGCAGCGCGCTGTTGGTTGTGCCCCCGCTGATGGCAATGATCTGGCTCGCCGTGCAGGCCTGGCTGCCCGGCTGGGAGCGGCGACGGTGGCGTATGGGGCTCGTGCCGGCAACAGCCGCGCTGGCACTGGCGCTGCTCCTTGTAGCCGCGCTTGCGCTGATGGGACGGATCCCGGGTGATGCTCACCAGCTGTTCGCCGTTGCGACGATCCTGCTTGTGTGCGCGGCCGGGTGGTCGTTCCCGCTGCTCCAGGCGGCAGCACAGCGGAAGCGCCCGAGGTTCTGGACCCGCTCAGCACTTCCCCTGGGACTTGCAGCCATCGCGGTTGGTTGCAGCGCCCCGACCTATGCCAACGTCATCGGCGATGCGCGAACGCGCGCGGCACAGCTTGAGGCAGACCGGTTGCCGACGCTGATCGACGCAGGCCGCTGGCTAGCCGCCAACAATTCGGGCAGTCCAGTCGTTGTGACGGCGCCTCTGCGAGTCCTTTCGGCTGTGACAAGCGAGAGCGGCTTGCCAACCCTGCTAGCCCAGCCGGACGACGAGCGCCGCCTGCGCGACGTGGTACAGCGAGCGGTCAACGGCGTGATCGATGGCCGGCTGCGAGCAATTGATAGTTTGTATGGCGGCAATGTCGCTGCTGCCCAAGAGATGCTGCAAACGTATCAGGTTGGATATGTGCTGGTGGGGCCGGCTGAACGCGCAGCGTTTGGGGATACTGCCGGCGGTGCGCTGGAAGTTCTGGCCCAACGCGGCATCATCAACCTGGCCTACACCGGGAACGGCATCCAGATCTACGAAGCGTCGCCGCCGGCCGGCACGCCCCAGTATGTCGCACAAACACCACGGCTAGCGCCGCCAACAAAACGCGCGCTGCTGGAGCAGCCAGTCGACGAGCTGCCGGTGGTCGACGAGTACGGCTGGAACCACGTGGCGACGCGCTACCCGGCCCTCGGCGTCGGACTATGGCTGCTGGTGATCGAGGTGCTTGGGCTATTGGCGTTTCCGCTGACGAGCCGCATCTTCCGCCGCTGGCAGGACCATGGCTGGAGCCTCAGCAAGCTGGTCGGACTGTTGATCTGGGGCTACGCCGTGTGGCTGCCGGTTAATCTCGGCTGGTGGCTGTTCAACTGGTGGTCGTTGGCGTTCGGCGGGATGTTGCTGGCGCTTCTGGGAGGCGCACTGCTGCGGCGCAATACCGGCGCAACGGCTGCGGATGGAGCGCAGGGGGTGACCCTTTTCCCATTGCTCCGGCAACTGTTGGGCAGCGAATTGGTCTTTCTGCTGGCGTTTGGCGCCTGGACGCTGGTACGGGCGGCCAATCCCGATGTGTGGCATCCGTACTACGGCGGCGAAAAGCCGTTTGAGTTCGGCTTCTTGAATGCGCTTCTGCGCTCGCCGGTGCTTCCGCCCTATGATCCATTTTTCAGCGATGGCATCGTCAACTATTACTACTACGGGCTGTTTCTGGTCGCGCTGCCGATCAAGGCGGTCGGCATCGATCCGGCGATTGGCTTCAATCTGGCACTGGCGACATTGTTTGCCTTGACTGCCAGCGCGACCTTTGCACTTGGTCGGGAGCTGACGGGGCGCAAACGCTACGGGGTGCTGGCAACGCTGTTGATGCTTGGACTGGGGACGTTGGCAAGCGTTGTCCGGGTCACGGAGTCGCAAGGGCTAGAGCCGGTCGTAGCGGCGCTGCGGGGTGGGCTAGCCGGCTTTGGCGGGCGGCTGGGAGCATGGTTCTGGGGACCTAGCCGGGTCATACCGCACACCATCAACGAATTTCCGCTATTCGGCTTTTTGTTTGGCGACCTCCATCCGCATCTGATTGCGCTGCCGATCACGCTGCTGGCCATAGCTTGCGCGGGTGAGCTGGTTCGCCGCCAGATAAGCCGGGCGAACGTAGCCCTAGGGGCGCTGGTGCTCGGCACGTTGGCAGTTGCCAACTCCTGGGACGCTCCAACCTACGGCTTGGTGCTGGGTGGGGCACTGGTTGGTCGGGCCTGGCGGAGCAGTGATCGAGCGCGAATCGGCGCAACCCTCCTGCGTGTGGCGCAAGCCGGACTGCTGGCTGTTGTGATGCTGGCGGCAGGGCTGGCCTTGTTCACGCCGTTTTTTCTGCACTACAGGGCGATGGTCGGCGGGATTGGCCTGGTGCGACACGGCGATACCCTGCGCCAGTATCTGCTGGTCTACGGTCCACTGCTGTTCCTGGCGGTAACGCTGCTGGTTAGTGTTGCGTGGAAGCTGGCGCGGGGGGCGGAGGCGGGTTGGCGGATGGCAGTGCGCGGCGGCGCCGTAGCACTGCCGCTGCTGGTTGTGGTGCTGCTGTTGAGCGGCGGCACCCTCCAGCAACAGCCGGATCTTCCATCCGGCTGGCCCCTGCGGATTGTGCTCGGGCTGCTCAGCTTGTTGGGACTGGCGCTGGCGTTTCATCCGACGACAACGCGTCGGCTGCGGGACCGAGAATGGCTGGCGCTGTGGCTGGTGACGGTGGGACTGCTGGTCGGCGTGGGAATGCAACTCGTCTTTGTCCGCGATCACCTGGCCGGCGGCGACTGGGAGCGCATGAACACCGTCTTCAAATTTGGGATTCAGCTCTGGGCCTTGTGGGCGATTGGCGGTGCCGCGGCGATGCCCTTTATCTTCAACCAGATGCGGCGGCACGAGATTGCGACCGGCATCTGGCTGGGATTGCTGATTATGCTGGTGCTGCCGGGTTTGGTCTATCCAGTGGCGGCTATTCCCAGCCGGCTGAGCACTCGTTTCGACCAGACCGTGCCGCTGACGCTGGATGGACTGGCGTTTATGTCCAACGCACGCTACACCATTGAAGGCCGGGACGGGGTCGCCAAGCAGATCGATCTAGGACCCGACGCCGAAGCGATTGCCTGGCTGAAGCAGCATGTGGCGGGTACGCCGATCATGGCGACCTCCGAAGCTGAGTTTTATCGCACCTATGGCGTACGCGTTGCGGCCAACACAGGACTGCCGACCATTCTAGGGCGGCTGCACGAGGATGAGCAGCGCGAGCCGCGCAGCGTGTACGAGCGCGAGCGGGACGTGCAAGAGCTGTTCAACACGGCAGATCAGGCGACCGCGGCGGGGCTGCTGGCCAAGTATCACGTCACCTATGTGTACATCGGGCCGGTGGAGCGTGCGGTGTACGACCCGGCCGGCATTGCCAAGTTCGACGCCATGCATGGAACGGTGCTCGATTTGGTGTATGAGAACGGAGGCGTGCGTATCTACCGGGTCAACGCCGCAGCCTTGGCAGATGTGGCGGTAGTCGAGCAAGTGCCGGTGGTGGTGGAGGATCAACTGGTGACCGCGCTGCAAGCCAGGGTGGCCGGTAATCCACAGGACAGCGCGGCGGCTTTTGGGCTTGGCCAACGGTTGAGCGAACTTAATCGGGCCGAGGAGGCGGCAACCGTACTGGAAACGGCAGCTGCCGCACATCCCGAAGACGTGCCGCTCCATCATCTGCTGGGCGATGTGTTGGCGCAACTTGGCCGGGCCGACGAAGCAATTGCTGCCTGGCAACATGCCGCCGACGTTGCGCCCACCGGCTCTAATCTGAACAAGCTGGGCGCTGGGCTGGTACGGCTTGGACGCTGGGACGAGGCAGAGCTAACGCTCCAGCAAGCACTTGCGACCGATCCGGCGGCCGTCGAGCCATATTTCTATCTCGGCGAGCTGTATCGCAGCCGGGATGGAGCGGGTGATCGCGAACGCGCGCGCGACGCGTATCAACGGTATCTTGACGCGGCGCCGCTGGATGCGCCGTGGCGCAGCTTAGCGGAAACCAACATCAGCCAGCT
>JADDQF010000149.1:0-35836 GCA_016781505.1 bacterium | reverse complement strand
GGATGCGCCGTGGCGCAGCTTAGCGGAAACCAACATCAGCCAGCTCGGCCAGTAATCCCCGCAGACCTGCCTGATTCGCCATGAGGATGTTGCTTTGCTGATTGATTTTTTCCGCTGGTGGCTCGTTGTTGCAATGCTGGGGCTGCTGGCGCTGCCACTTAGCGTGTGGCTTTTTCGTGGTTTGCCGGAGCGGGGCTACAGTTTCGCCAAGGCCCTTGGGCTCCTGTTGACGGGCTACGGCGCATGGCTACTCTCGATGCTCGGCCTGGGGTCGTTCGGGGCTGTCCAGCTGAGCAGCATCGCAGTCGTGATCGGGCTGAGCGGCGCACTTCTGTTGCGGCGAGAGTGGCAACGGTTTGGTGCCGCAGCGCTGCGCCAGCAGGTGCCGTGGATTATTTTTCAAGAAGCGCTCTTTGCAGCCGCCTTGTACGGCGGCATTTGGCTGCGCTGGCACCAGTTCTGGGGCTTTGGCGCGGGCATTCAGGTGACCGAGCAGCCCATGGATCTGACGCTGCTCAGCGGTATTTTAAACAGTCCACAGTTTCCGCCTCAGGACCCGTGGTTTGCGCCCTACCCGATCAACTACTACTATCTCGGCTACCTGCTGATTGCAGCCCTGGTACGGCTGGCGGGGGTATCGGTTGGTGTTGGCTACACCCTGGGCCTAGCCACGATCTTTGCGCTTACGGCGATCGGCGTAGCCGGCGTGATCCGTAATCTGATCGACCTCACTGACCATGGCGCAAGCGGCCCGAGCAAACCCGCCGTGGGCGTAGTGGCCGGAGAGCCGGCTGCCCTGCCTTCAACCGCAACCGGTGAACCGAGCCAGGCTTGGTGGCCGAGATTTGGCCGTTGGATCTTTCCGCTGCTTGGCGTGGTGCTGGTGCTGATCTGCGCCAACCAGGCGGGAGCGCTGGCGGTGCTGGCGGGGAGTGAAAAGGTCGTGGCGCTGGAGCCGACCCAACTGGCACGGGCGGTCGCGAATGGACTGGGGCCGCGTGACACCATCGATTTGCCGCCACCCTTTCCAGCCGGTGAGTTTGATGGCACCGCGCAGCTTGATCCAGCTTTTCCGGTAAGCAGCCAAAGCCTGGCCTGGTGGTCATCCCGTGCCGTATGGGACGATCTACGCCGCGGGGACGGCAGGGTCGACCGGGTGTACAACATCACCGAGTTTCCATTCTTCTCGTTCCTGCTCGGCGATCTGCACCCGCATGTGCAGTCCCTGCCTTGGACGCTGCTGGCGGTCGCACTCGCGCTCAACGTGTTGACCGGAAAGCGCGCGCCCGATTTCCATTCCTGGGCTGGCGTGGTCCGGCTGATCGTGACGGGCATTGTGCTGGGTGGGCTGTACGCCATCAACAGCTGGGATCTGCCGACCTACCTGCTGCTGTACCTCGGCGCGCTCGCGTTGTTGTATTTCCGCCTCGCCGGCACGGCACGCCGCTTTTTTTGGGCCCATTTCATCCAACAGGCCGGCGCGACGATTTTGGTCAGCTATCTGGTGTATATCCCGTTTCATCTGACATTTGTCGCCCCAACTGTCGGCTTTCCGCTCGGCATCTCACCGGCACGCACGGGCTTGGTTGAATTCCTGATCATCTTTGGGCTGTTTTTTGTGCCGCTGCTGGGCTTTGTGGTAGCGCGTGTAGCACGTGACCTGCTGCCGCAAACACGTTCACTCGTGGCGCAGGCATTACTACTGGGAGCGTGCGGGGCACTTCTGCTGCTTGGCAGCATGATTAGCTGGCCGCTCCTGGGTTTATTGCCGTTGGCGCTCGCGGCGATCTACGCGGCCTACGGGTACCGTGAGCAGCCGTCCGCAGCGTTTGCCCTCTGGGTGTTCGCCCTCGGCGCGCTGGTGGTGTGGGGCGTTGACGTGGTGTTTTTGCGTGATATTTACGGGACGCGCATGAACACCATCTTCAAATTCTATTATCAGGTCTGGCTCCTGTGGGGCACGCTGGCGGCGTACGCAATGTGGCTGCTGAGCCGCAACTTAAGCTGGCGAACGCTGCTCTGGCTGGCACCGGTGCTGCTGTTGCTGGTCGGATCGTTTGTGTATCCTCTGCGAGCACCTGCCGATCAGGCTGCGCAACGGACACTCGACGGACTGGCCTTTTTAGAGCGGGAGCGTCCGGCTGAGCAAGCGGCGGTGGACTGGATTCGGACCCATACGGCGCCGAATGCGGTTGTGCTGCAAGCGCCGGGCAAGCCTTATCGGGCCGACACTGCCCGCATAGCGAGCGTTACCGGACGACCAACCGTGATCGGCTGGACGCAGCATGAGGAACTGTGGCGGGGTGGACAGCCCGAGCTGCGCGATCAGGTACGAACCCGTGCGGAAGATGTTACGACGCTCTACACGACGACTGATCCTGCGCAGGCGCAATCGCTGCTGGCGCGCTACAATGTCGATTTTGTGGTGGTGGGACCGAATGAGCAGGCGTTGGTGGCCGCTGCTAACGCCCCCGACTCCGCCTTAACCAAATTCGACGACTGGATGGAGCTTGCTTTCCAAGCAGGCGACTACACGATTTATCGACAGCCCTAACCACACCCAAAACGGCAACGTACGCGGCACGACTGGAAAACGAGGCGTGCGGCTGTTTGTGCGGCCAAACTCGTGAGCGACGGCATCCTGTTTGCTTGTGTTTCATGCGGAGAAGAGCAGCGACCACGCAATAGGCACGTGCAACACCCCGCATGCCGTTTCTAGCGGTTGCCACACAAACGAAAGGATCGCAGTTGTGGCTGTCCATGTTGCTCCGCTGCTCACGCATGGGCATGCAGCACAGGCGAACGATGCGCACATGGTGGAACAGACGACGTGCTGCGTTGTTGGCGGAGGTCCGGCCGGCGCTGTGCTTGCGCTGCTTCTGGCCCGTAAGGGCATTGCGGTAACGCTGCTGGAAGCTCACAAAGACTGGGCGCGGGAGTTCCGGGGCAATACGATTAACCCGGCCGTGGTGCAAATCATGGCCGAGCTCGGGCTGGCGGCTCAGCTGCTGGCACTGCCGCACGCCAAGATTCGCAACTTTACCGTGCAAACCAACAGCGGGCCACTCACCTTTGCCGACTTCAGTCGGCTCAAAACGCGCTACCCATTCATCATGATGCTGCCGCAGGCCCGCTTCCTTGAATTCATCGTCCGGGAGGCACAGCGCTACCCCAACTTTCAGCTGCGCATGGGCGCGCGCGTCGAGAGACTGATTCAGGAGGCGGGCGTAACACGCGGCGTGCGCTATAGGGTTGACGGCCAGTCGCATGAGCTACGTGCCCTGCTCACAATTGGCGCGGATGGGCGTTTTTCGCGAGTGCGTCGCCTGGCTGCGCTGACGCCAGTAGCTACCGCGACGCCGATGGATGTGCTGTGGTTCAACCTGCCGCGCAAAGCAGACGATCCGCAGGAGGGCGGTGCCGTATTTCGCTTTGGGCGGCGTAACCTGGTGGTGATGATGGACCACGGCGAGTATTGGCAAATCGGGTATATCATCGCCAAAGGCAGCTACCCCCATGTCCGGGCGGCCGGCCTGGAGCAGCTGCGACAACAGCTGGCGGAGCTACTGCCCGAGCTCCATGACCGGATCGACGTGATTCAAGATTGGCAGCAAGGCGCGCTGCTGTCGGTCGAATCCAGCTGTTTGGAGCAATGGTACCGCCCGGGATTGTTGCTGATCGGCGATGCGGCACATGTGATGTCGCCAATCGGCGGCGTGGGCATCAATCACGCTATTCAGGATGCCGTGGTGGCGGCGAATGTCCTGGCAGCACCATTGAAGTCGGGCAACGTTCGACTGCGCGACCTGGCGGCGGTCCAGCGCCGCCGTCGTGAGCCGACCCGCGTTATTCAATTCTTTCAACGCTGCATGCAACGCTGGGGTGTAGATGGGGTCCTGCAGTCAAACAAGCCATTTCGGCTACCCGCATTTCTACGACTGGGCCTGCGCTTGCCAGTCGTACGCGCGATACCGGCCTGGTTGATTGCGTTTGGCGCCTGGCCGGTTCATGTGAAGCAGTAACGTTTCCCGTGTTGCCTGGGACCGAAGCCGCTTGCTGCTCGCCGGTTCGGTCTTTTTGCCTATTGCAATTCCAGACAGGCAGATGTATATTTTTGATTGACTAATCAATCAAGAAAGCACGGCCCATGCCAGCACGCGACGACCAGGATTTTGAGCGACGTCGGCAGCGGATCATCGACGGAGCGCTCGACGTGTTTGCCAGCAAAGGGTTTGAGCAAGCAACCAACAAGGACATTGCGGACGCGGCGGGAGTCAAGTCGCCGGGCCTGATCTATCACTACTTCAAGGACAAGGCCGACTTGTTTCGCCAGGTGATCGAACAGCACGCGCCTACGGTTGCGCTCCTGAACCAGGGTGACGCGTTGCTGGAGTTGCCACCGCGGCAGCTGTTGATGCTTATCGGCAATGCGTTTATCAAGACTGTCGACAACCGCCGAACTGTTGCGATGATCAAATTGATGTTAGGCGAATCGTTACGTCGTCCGGCAGTGGCGCAGATGCTGAATACGATTGGGCCGGCGCGCGGATTTGCGCTTCTCACGCGCTACCTGGAGCATCAGATGGAGCTGGGGGTGTTGCGGCCAATGGATGCCGGGGCAGCAGCACGCTGTTTTATTGGTTCACTCGTAGGGTTTGTGATGGCTCGCGAAGTGTTTCCGCAGCCCGACTCTGCGACTCTGAGCGCGGAAACAATGGTTGCCACGGCCGTCGACGTCTTTTTGGGTGGCATGCTGGTGGAGCACTCAAGCACTGCTGGCACAATTGACGACACAGGCGACTGATTCAGGATACCTCAGCCAACGCTTGGTTCAGCTAGCCCCAGCTGGAGGCAGCGCTTGTTGCGTGGATACCCAGCAACGGACGGCGCGTTCACGAAACTGAAAAATATGGTTGAGGCGCAGGCGCACAAGCGGATGGGCTAGCTCGCCAAGCGGTGCTAGGGGCAGCTGGTAACGGACCACGTCCTCAATTGTCGTTCCTGCAACGTGGTCGTGAAAATGGTGGGTATGTTCCCACAGCCGGTATGGCCCATGCAGCTGAACATCGACAAACTCATGCGGCGGGCGCCACAGGGCGATTTCGGTTTGCCAGCGAAAGGGAACGCCGAACAAGCGCAGCCGGTACTCGATCAAGGTTCCTTGGCGGATCTGGATCGGCTCCGGCGTCACAATCTCAAATTGCAGCTCAGACGGAGTGATTCGTTGCAAATTTCTCGCGTCGGCAAAAAAGGCGAAGACCTGATCGCGCTGCAGCGGTAATGTTGTCGATGTAACGAGGCGATGCACTGGCATGTACAGCATTATACATGGCACTAGGGACTGGGAGCGTGTTCGGATCTAACTGCGCTTTGAACGACCAAGGCATTTTTTTATTTGCATCATTGATTGACTAATCAATCAGTAATACTTATAGGAGCGATGATTATGGCAAGCCAAGTAAAACCACACGCCGGCAGCATAGCTAACACGGAGCCGAACATTCGTGACGTACAGCACACGACGGCCGCGATTGTCGGCGGGGGGCCGGCTGGAGCTGTCCTTGCCCTGCTGCTGGCACGCAAAGGAATACCCGTTACACTGCTTGAGTCGCACATGGATTTTGATCGCGACTTTCGGGGCGATACGATTCATCCAGCGGTGATGGAGCTGCTGGACGAGCTAGGGCTCGCGCAACGCCTGCTGGAGCTACACCACACCAAGCTCAAGAGCGCTACGCTGCCAACTCCGCGCGGTCCCCTAACTTTGGCGCCCTTTCGGCGGCTCAAAACGCGCTTTCCCTACATAACCATGCTACCCCAGGCGGACTTTTTACGGTTCGTCACCGACGAAGCCGGACGTTATCCCAACTTTCGGCTGGCAATGGGCGCGCGCGTCGAGCAGCTCGTCATGGAGCATGGCGTGGTCCGAGGCGTACGCTACCAGAGCCCCGATGGCTGGCACGAGCTCCGAGCTACGCTCACGTTTGGTGCGGACGGTCGCTTTTCCCGGCTGCGGAAGCTAGCAGGCCTGGCGGCAATCAAGACATCGCCGCCGATGGATGTGCTGTGGTTTCGGCTGCCGCGCAAACTTGGAGAAGGCGAAGACATTATGGGACGCTTCGGCAACGGCCATATGTTGATCATGCTCAACCGGCAAGAAACCTGGCAGGCTGCATTTGTGATTTTGAAGGCCAGCTACGGCAAGCTTCATGCAGCCGGACTACCCGCGCTGCGGCAAGCGATTGCGGAGCTTATGCCGGAATTTGCCGACCGGGTGGAACATTTACAGGATTGGAAACAGATCTCGCTGCTGTCGGTCGAGTCGGATCGCTTGCAGCGCTGGTATCAACCAGGCTTGCTGCTGATCGGCGACGCAGCGCATGTGATGTCGCCGGTGGGTGGGGTGGGGATCAACTACGCGATCCAGGATGCCGTGGTAGCTGCCAATATCTTGACGCAGCCGCTCAAGGCTGGCAACGTTCAGCTGCGCCATCTACGGTCGGTACAGCGCCGTCGGGAATGGCCGGTGCGCATCGTGCAAGCCCTCCAATCGTTGGGGCAGCGCCGGATCGTGGCCAACGCCCTCAATCCCGGCAAAACCTTCAGGGTTCCCGAGCTCCTGCAGATCCTGAGCCGGGTTCCCGTCCTACGGGATCTGCCGGGCCGATTTCTGGCCTACGGGGTGTGGCCGGTACACCTGCAGCCCTAAAGGTCGTCGGCAGTTGGCTCAATCTCGTCAGCCTGAGATGGCGCGACCGCAGCAGCTGGAACGAGGCGTCGCAGCTCCGAGTGAACATGGGCCCACTCGTGCAAGGTGAGCGTTTCGGCACGCCGAGCAGGATCAACTCCCGCTGCGAGGAGGACTTGTCCCACTGCGTCTTTATCGAGCTTAACACCCATGCTGGCCAAGCCGCTGGGCAAGGCATTGCTCAGCTTTTTGCGCGCCTGTAAAAAGCCGGCCTTGATCGTGCGGAAGAACACGTTGACGTCGTCGACCTCAACCAAAGGCTGTGGCCGGCGAACGAGGCGCAGCACAGCCGAATCGACTTTCGGCGCCGGCACAAACGAAGCTGCGGGCACGCGGGTAACAATTGACGGCTCGGCATAAAACTGGACCGAATGCGCCAGCACGCTCATGTTGGGTGGCTTGGCGACAATCCGCTGGGCCACCTCCCACTGCACCATGATCACAAGTATGTCGGGCGCGGGCGTGACTTCCAGAAAGTGCCGAATGATGGCCGACGTAATCTGATACGGCAGATTGGCGACCACTTTGTAGGGTGTGTCGCCCAGCAATTCACCCAGGTTGACCCGCAGCACGTCGCCCTGCACCACCGCAAGATTGGCATTGGCTTGAAACTCGTCGGCGAGCCGCGCTGCCAGCCGCTTATCCAGCTCAATCGCGACAACGCGGCCGGCGTGCTTAACCAGCTCATGCGTCAGCACGCCCAGCCCCGGCCCGACCTCAACCACGGTATCATCCGCCGAGAGCGAAGCGGCGGCAACGATTTCGAGCAGCGCGCCGGAATCGACCAGGAAATTTTGGCCAAGCTCACGGCTGGGACGGAGATCAAGCGCGTTCAAGGCGGCCCGCACCCGGCCGGGTGTCAGGTAGGGATTATCCATCAATCATGCTGCCTAACAAGCAATGCTTGGGGTGTTCTCGCCCATTGCTCATCGATAATGTTCCATTGGATTACGGCAGGGCGCGCCAAACGAGTAAGCCACACGCCGGGCGCCAAGATCAAACACGCCGGCCCACAAGGTCGCGCCGAACTCCCGGTGGCTGCACACGCCACTTTCATGATCGCTCACGGCGTCGACCGTCGCGTTCCAGCCATCGCCCCAACGCTCGCCGATGGCTTCCAGCGCTGCTAAACGACGCCGTGAATCCGCGGTAGGGCGTTGGCCCTGGAATGGCGCGAGCTGCGGCGACGTGTAATGGTTTGTCACTGCTATCACGTCGTCGCCGTCACGCCGCTGCACCGGCGCGCCAGGGTAGCATTCAAGCGCAACCAGCGTGCCAGACGCGTCCGCCAAAGTGTAATTGAAGCTGGCCAGATGCGGCAAGCGCATCAGCAGATCGGCCGCCTCGTTGGCCGTGCGACAGCCTTGCAAGGCGAGGCGCGGCAACAGGTGATACGGCACGCCCGGCTCATGCCTGGCTGGGCGGTGGGTCATAACCTTGTGGAGGGCCACAAAAACGCCGTGCTCGTTCATGCCGTCGTAGCGCCCGCCGACCAGCCCACCGTTCATGCCGAGATGGGCATAGCCGGTTTCAGGCTCGGTGATCAGCAGGTGACGCGTCCGCATCCGCATATAAAAGTCGTAGGTGCGACCGGCCAACACCCGGCCATCATGCGCCCGCCAGGCTACCGCTGAGCAGCCGTGGGGCAAGCTGCCGGCACGCACAAACAATCCCTGCTCGGGCCGCAACCCGATCTGCTCCGCAAAGGCCGCCAGCTCCTCCCATAGCCAGGGAGCTACGTCATTCACTAACGCGGCGCAGGCCTGGAGAAATTGCGGATCCTCTTCCCATGGCCATTTTTTGAAGGGTGACGGCACGCGCTGCAAAACCGTTGCCAACTGGCTGCCCATCGCGACGCTCGAGCCATGCAGCCGGATAACGCGATAATCGGCCTCGTGCTCGTGCTGCTGATCCAGCGGCTGCGCGGCAGTGTGCGCTGTCATCTACAAAACCGTCAGGATTTCGGGGCCGTGCTCGGTAATGGCGATCGTATGCTCGAATTGGGCCGAGCGCGAGCCGTCTGCCGTGCGTACCGTCCATTCGTCGTTCATCAGCCGGGTATCGGGCTTGCCCGCGTTGATCATCGGCTCGATGGTGAAGACCATGCCCGGCTTAAGCTTGATGCCGGTGTTGGGCGCGCCGTAATGGAACACGGTCGGCTCCTCGTGCAGCGCCTTGCCCACGCCATGGCCGGTGTACTCCCGCACGACTGAAAAGCCCTGCGCCTCCGCGTGCTGCTGAATTGCCGCGCCGATATCGCCAAGCTGCTTGCCGACCTGCGCCTGCTCGATGCCTAGCTCAAGGCAGCGCCGGGTGGTGTCCACCAAACGCTGCGTCTTGGGGTCGAGCCGCCCAATCGTGAATGTGTAGCAGGCATCGCCAATCCAGCCATTCAGCACCACGCCTATGTCGATACCGATGATATCGCCTTCACGCAGCCGCTCCTTGGCGCTCGGAATGCCATGACAGATGACGTCGTTGGTGGCAACGCAGATGGTCGCGGGAAAAGCCGGGCGGACGATGGCACCGCCGCGTCCACGCATCGCTCCATAGCCTTTGTAGATGGGCAGGGCTCCTTTGCTGCGAATATATTCTTCGGCGATGCGATCAAGCTCGGCGGTCGTCACGCCAGCCGAGATATGCTCGCGCAGCACCTCATACGTTTCGGCAACCAACCGCCCAGCTTCGCGAAGCTGCCCGATCTGTTGCCGGGATTTCAGAGTGATAGCCATACTTACGCTTCCAAACGCTGAAAACAGATTATGCTCCCGTAGAGCTACTGTCATTCTAGCAGAAACGCTTGGGCCGTGCCGCCAGGCACGACGCTCGGAGCTGCACCCTGAGAATCCGCTAAGACTGTGCTGTATCTGCACCTGCCGAACAGCAAAAGTGTGCTACAGTTCTCCTCAGCATCACAAATTTTGGAATGGCGCGGTCCCACAAGCGCCGTAATACCGGAAGCACCAGAAACCAACCGGAAGGGAATGTGTATGATTGCCCGTCTACGACCACTCCTGCTCGGGGCGCTGGTCGTAACTGTTGTAGGCTGCACAACAGCAGCACCACCGCTGAGCCCCACTGCGCCCAGCCCCCTGGCAGCCAGCGAGCCAGCCAGCACGACAAGTGCATCCACGGCAGCACCGAGCACGGCCGCGACCAGTGCGCCAACTGCTGCGACCGCAGATCCGGCGGCCACCACGACCGCCATCCCAGCCGCTGCGTCTGGCGTCACTTTGATTGGCTCGCTTAAGCTTGAGCCGTTCAGCGGCGAGCCACACGCCGACATCGCAGCCTACAAGAATTTAGCCTTTGTAGGCAAGCAGATCCGGCTTTGCCCTGAGCTTGGCGTGGATATTATCGATATTTCCGATCCCACACAGCCGGAAAAGCTGGCCAATGCGCCGTTCTCGCCCAACACGGCGACCGAGGACATGCAGGCGCTCCGCATTGGGGAGCGCGATGTGCTGGTGATCGGTTTACAAGCGTGTGAGGTGGGCGGCAAGCAGGGCCTCGACCTCGTCGACATCACCGATCCGCGTCAGCCGCAGCGGCTCAGTCTGTTCGAAACGGACGCCGACGTGCATGAGCTGAATGTTACGGTAACTCCGGATGGGCGTACGTTGGCGCTGTTGGCGATGCCGTTTAGCGAAATGCGCAGCGCCGATCCGGCTGGACACGGCGGGACGGGTGATCTGCTGATCGTGGACATCAGCGATCCAGCCCAGCCCGAGCGGGTGAGCGAGTGGGGCGTACTCGACGAGCCCCAGCTCGGCCCGGACTTCTTTGCCAACGCGCAGCAGGGCGCATTTCCACTCGTGTTACTGCACAGCGTACGCGCCGATGCAACCGGCACACGACTGTACCTATCGTATTGGGATGCGGGTGTGCTGATCCTGGATATTACCGACCCGGCGCAGCCGGTGTATCTTGGCCGCACCAAGTACGGTCCCAGCGATGAAGGCAACGCGCATTCCGTCGCCGCCAACAGTACGGGCACGCTGCTGGTGCAAGCCGACGAAGATTTTGACCCGACCAAAACAGTGCTTACCAGCAATGCCTTCGGGGAAACGTACACCATCAATCAAGTGCGTTTTGCGCGGCCAATCGTTGCGCTAGATAACCAAACCCTGGCCGGCGAGGTTGTGTTCGTCGGGCGTGGCTGTCCAGCAGGCGCGAGCGAAGGCACCGCGCAAGCAGACGCGTATGCGGCCGATCCGCGTGGCAAGATCGCGCTGATCGAACGGGGAGCCTGCGGGTTTGATCAAAAGATTGCGCGGGCACAAGCTGCCGGCGCAGTTGGCGTGATTTTATATGGCCGGGCGATCGGCCGGAGCGAGACTATCCTCAGCCAGGGCAGTGATACGGTCGTGCTACCTGACGATCAGACGGTCAAGATCGCCGTTCCGGCAGTGGTGGTCAAGCCGGAGGTCGGCCAAGCGCTGCGCGATGCGCCGGGTAGCGTAACCGTTGAGGTCACAATGGCGGAGCGTGGCTGGGGCCATCTCCGCCTTTTCGACATTACGAATCCTGCCCGACCAATCGCTCTCAGCACCTTTGCAACGCCCAACACCCGTGCGCCAAACAGCCGGGAAGGCGCTATTTACAGCGTGCATAACGCCGAGATCGACGGCAACCTGATGTACGCGGCCTGGTACAACGACGGCGTACGGGTGATCGACATTGCCGATCCCACAGCGCCACGGGAGGTCGCAGCATGGACCGACGAGGGCGCGCCGGAGGATGCACCGGAGCCGCTGATTTGGAGCGTCATCCCGCACAATGGCGTCCTGCTGGCCAGCGACATGCACTATGGATTGTATATCCTCAAGTACATGCCGTAGACAGGAGCTGTGCCCGCTTGGTTACCGGCCGACATTTGCGCCGTCACGCATCGCTCTTGCCGCGCCGGCGGCCTGCTCTCCCATGTAGCCGGGGCTGCACCCGCCCGGCAGGTACCGCCACGGCTATACCAGGACCCGGCCGAAAGTGGTGTGGTTCTGTTAAAAGACCTGCCAGAGGAATTAATTCCCCTGGCAGCTGCGGTTGAGCTCGATCTGGATGTTACGGTCACTAATTAGTACGAAGGAACAAACAGCTGGTCGTCCGCCGTGACCGGATCTTCCTCACGGCGTAGCTCCCGGAACTTAGCCCGATCATACTTCAGGATTGGCCGACGTGCCGCGCCAACTTCGTCCAGCCGCCGCACCGGCGCCGTGGTGGGGGCGTTCTTCAAAATATTGATATCCTGAGCCGCCTCCTGAGCGATGGTGAGCATCGCGTCGCAGAACGCATCCAGATTCCGCTTGGACTCGGTCTCGGTCGGCTCGATCATGATTGCCTCGGGCACCGAAAGCGGGAAATAGACCGTGGGCGGGTGAAATCCATAATCGATCAGCCGCTTAGCGATATCGAGTGTGCGGGCCTGGGGCGCTTCTTTCAGCTGACCCTTGACCACAACCTCGTGCATGCACGGGCGGTCATAGGCGACGGGATACACGTCCTGCAGCCGAACGCGAATGTAGTTGGCATTCAGCACGGCATTTTCGCTGACCTCTCTGAGGCCGGCCGCGCCTAACGTCCGAATATACGCCCACGCTCGCACCAGCATGCCGAAGTTGCCCCAGAACGATTTGACTCGCCCAATGGACTTTGCGGGCTGGCGGAAAACGTAGGTAGCGCCGTCTTTGTCGGCAACCGGCCCGGGCAGGAACGGCGCGAGTTCGGCAATACAGCCCACCGCGCCCGATCCAGGACCGCCACCGCCGTGCGGCGTGGTAAACGTTTTGTGCAAGTTGTAGTGCATGAAGTCAAAGCCGACGTCGCGGGGCTTGACGATGCCCAGGATCGCATTGAAGTTCGCGCCGTCGCCGTACATCAAACCTCCGGCCTCATGCACCAGCCGCGCGATCTCCCGAATGTTCTGCTCGAACAAGCCCAGCGTGTTGGGATTGGTCAGCATCAAGCCAGCGGTGCGCGGGCCCAGCTTTGCCTTAAGATCCTCGATACTGCAGTTGCCCCGCCGCCCGGACTTGACTTCGACGACCTTCATCCCAACCATCGCCGCGGTAGCGGGATTGGTGCCGTGGGCTGAGTCGGGAACCAAAATTTCATTCCGCTCGGTGTCACCCCGGTCGAGATGGTAAGCCCGGAAAACCAAGACGCCGGTAAACTCGCCCTGGGCACCCGCGGCGGGCTGGAGCGAAACCTGATCGAAGCCCGACAGCTCAGCCAGGTAGTTCTGGAGCTCGTACATCAGCTGCAGCGCGCCCTGCGACTGCTCCGCCGTCTGCATCGGGTGGGCAAACGCGAAGCCGGGCAGCCGGGCGGCTTCCTCATGGACCTTGGGATTGTACTTCATCGTGCACGAGCCCAGCGGGTACATCCCGGTGTCGATACAGAAGTTGCGCTGCGAGATGCGCGTGAAATGGCGAGTGACCTCGGTCTCGGTAAGCTCGGGAATACCAGGCAAATCATCGTCGCGCAGCAGCCCTTGCGGAAGCTCCGCCGTGGGCACGTCAACCTCGGGCAGATTAGCGCCGATTTTACCGGTGCCACTCAGCTCAAAAATCGGCGGCTCGTAGTTATTCATGGGTTATGCAAGCTCCTTCAACACCACCACCAGCGCATCGATGTCGGCCTTGGAGTTCATTTCAGTTACGGCGATCAACATCGCGTCGCCGAGATGCGGATAATCGCGCTTGAGGTCGTAGCCACCAATAATGCCACGCTCGGCCAACGCTTGATTAAGCTCCCGGACGGACTTCGGCGTACGCACCGCAAACTCCTTGAAGAACGGAGCTGGCGTAAGGAGCTCAAAGCCGGGAATGTTGCCGATTTCAGTGGCCGCATAGTGCGCCCGGTGATAGCAGAGCTCGGCAACGCGGCGCAGGCCATGCTTGCCCATCAAACAGGTATACACCGTCGAGGCCAGCATCATCAAGCCCTGATTCGTGCAGATATTGCTGGTGGCTTTTTCGCGGCGGATATGCTGCTCGCGTGTTTGCAGCGTCAGCACATAGCCCAGCTGCCCATCGACATCCGTCGTCGCACCCGCCAGTCGCCCCGGCATCCGCCGCACATATTGCTCTTTACAGGCAAAGATGCCCAAATATGGCCCACCGTAGCTGAGCGGAATACCCAATGATTGTCCTTCGCCGACCACGATATCCGCACCGGCCGCGCCTGGCGTTTGGAACAAGCCTAGGGCAATCGGATCAATCGTGGCGATCAGCAGGCCTCCTACCGCATGAATTTTGTCGGCAATCGGCTTAAGATCATGCAGCTGGCCCAGAAAATCCGGGGTTTGCACAATCACCGCGGCAGTCGCATCGTCGATCTGCGCCAGCACATCGTCCAACGACACAGCCGGATCTTCATCCCCTTTGATCGTCACGCCGAGGCCCTGCAGATACGTACGGAGCACAGCACGATACTGTGGATGAACGGTTGGCGCGACCAAAATCGTCCGTTTGTTACGCGTCAAATTGAGCGCCATGCCGGCCGCTTCGGCCATCGCGGTCGCGCCGTCGTAGTGCGATGCGTTCGCGACATCCATGCCGGTCAGGCCGCACATCAACGTCTGGTATTCAAAAATGACCTGCAGCGTGCCCTGAGCGAGCTCGGGCTGGTAGGGCGTGTACGCGGTGTAATATTCGGCCCGGCGCAGCAATGCATCGACGGCGGAAGGGACGAAATGATTGTAAGCCCCGGCGCCCAAAAAGACGGTATGTGTTTGCGCGTTGGCATTGCGCTGACTCATACGTCGCAATTCGCGCAGCAGCTCCGCCTCCGACAGCGGTTGGGGCAGCTCAACTTGGGGGAACCGCACATCCTGCGGCACGACGTCGAACAGTTCCGCGACGTCGGCTACGCCGATCGCCTGCAACATGGCGTTGCGGTCCTGCTCGGTATTAGAAATATAATGTGACATACTGCTTGGTCCTAATCCACAACTGGTTTCAGTGGGGCTGGATCGCTTTCCATGTTAACTATACCGAAATCCCCGGCTCCAGATGCTGGTGGGGGCGTGATTAATCACGCCCCCACCAGCAATCACGTCCCCTCCACTGGGCACAGCCAACCTGGGAGCCGCCCGGCAGTTAGTGCTTGCTGGCCTCATCTTCGGTGTGCTGGGTGTAAGCCGCCGCATCCAGCAGCTGGTTCTGCTCCCCTTCCAGATTGCTGGGCCGCAGCTTCAGCATCCAGCCCTCGCCATACGGATCGCTGTTCAGCGTTTCGGGAGCATCCAGCAGCGCCTCGTTGATCGCCGACACCTCGCCGCTGAGCGGCGCGTACACATCGGACGCCGCCTTGACCGACTCGACCACGCCAAAGGGTTCACCCGCGCTCAGGGTGCGGCCGACGGACGGCAGCTCGGCAAAGACGACATCACCCAGAGCCTGCTGCGCGTAATCGCTGATACCAATCGTTACCTCATCGCCATCGACGCGGACCCACTCATGCGTTTTGGCATACCGCAAATCATCCGGCGTGTTGTAGGCCATCGTGAACGCTCCTTATTTTTTATAGCGCGATTGATAAAACGGCGTTTTCACAACCACGGCTCGTACGGGCTTGTTTCGCACCACCACGTCGAGTTCGGTACCGAGCTTGGCCAGATCGGCGCGGACCAACGCTAACGCCAGATTTTTGCCCAACGTCGGCGCCGGCATGCCCGAGGTCACCTCGCCCACGGTCTCGCCCTCCGGCGTTGCCACGGGATACCCTTGCCGCGCAATGCCGCGCCCAATCATTTCAAGCCCGACCAACTTCCGCCGTGGTCCTTCGGCCTTGATCCGCTGCAACGCTTCCCGCCCGATGAATTCACCTTTGTCCAGCTTGACGACCCAGCCCAGGCCCGCCTCATACGGATTGATCTGGTCGCTGATTTCATGCCCATACAAGGCCAGCTTGGGCTCAAACCGCAGGCTATCTCGAGCGCCAAGGCCGATCGGCTTCAGCCCGTCGGCCTGCCCTTCTTGGAGCAAGCTATTCCAAACGCGCTCGGCGTAGGCGTTTTCAAAAAACAGCTCGAAACCATCTTCGCCGGTATAGCCGGTTCGGGCAATAATGGCCGGGACATCACCACACAGCACGCCCTCAACCACACCATGAAACCAGAGCTTGGTCACATCAACATCGGTGACGCGGTCCAGAATAGCTTCGGCTTTGGGCCCTTGCAGCGCAAGCATCGTCGTGGCAGCCGAGATATTTTCAAGCTGCACGTTAAAGCCCTGGCTATGCTCCTGCATCCAGCCAAAATCTTTGTCAACATTCGATGCATTAACTACGACGAGATAGCAATGGGGCAGGTGATAGATGAAAATATCGTCCACAATGCCGCCGTCGGGATAGCAGAGCAGGGCATAATTGGCCAGACCTTCTGCGATGGTGGCCACATCTTGGGTGGCGATATGCTGCAAAAACCGCAGGGCATCGGGGCCGTAAACGTTGATCTGGCCCATGTGGCTGATATCAAACAAGCCGGCGGCGTTACGCGTCGCCTGGTGCTCTTCAATAATTCCGGTGTACTGCACCGGCATGTCCCAGCCGCCAAACTCAACGGTTTTGGCGCCCATCGCGACATGCCGATCGTAGAGTGGAGTCCGCTTCATTGCTTCTCCAATAAGCTGGGAACGGCAGATGCGGCCATTATACCGCATGTCATCGCGCGGGCGTTTGTGGTGTGACACGCAGCAACTTGAAAAAGCGCAGTTGCCTCTTCGACCTTTGCGCCATGACGGGCGGGCCCGACATTTCCTTTTAGGAAGAGAAATCGGATGGCCATGCCACACTACCTTTTGATCTTCATTGAGCATTGCTAGCCATTGAAATCATCTACTCATGATCGGAAGGGAATGCGGCACACGGTTTGCAGTAGCGAGTCTCCTTGTACAGCTTTATAAGGAGGACGTATGCCCCGCTTCCTGCGTAACAACGGCTTGTCGTTAGCCTTGCTTGGCCTGTTCCTCGGGACCCTTGTTGGCCAATACTTGACCGGATGGCGCAGCTATAATCAGGATCAACAAGATCACAATCAACCGCACGTGAGCTTAGGTGAGTACTTGGGAGAAGGACACTTTATTGAAGCGGTGTTCGAGAATTGGGAGAGTGAGTTTTTGCAGGATGCGGTCTATGTGATCTTTACGGTGTTTTTGATCCAGCGGGGCTCGTCCGAGTCGAAAGACCCCGACAAGGAGGAGGCCGTCGATGCCGATCCCCGGCAAGCGCAAAACGATCCCAATGCCCCCTGGCCAGTCCGTCGTGGTGGCATGTGACTGAGCCTGTATAAGCACTCGCTGCTGATCACCTTTGTCCTGCTGTTTGCGTTCTCATTCACTCTGCACGCCATTGGTGGCGCCGAGGACTTCAGCAGTGAGCAACTCCAGCATGGCGGTGAAGCGGTATCAGCTATGGAATACATCGGCACTTCTCGATTCTGGTTCGAGTCCTTCCAAAATTGGCAGAGTGAATTCTTGGCCTTGTTCTCGATGATCGTCCTGTCCATCTTTTTACGCGAGCAGGGTTCGCCGGAATCCAAGCCCGTCGCCAGTCCCCATAGCGAAACAGGGAGTGCATAACAGGAGCAGTGAGCACACGGCAGCCCCAAACATAGACTGGCACAACGCAAAGCGGGGACACCGGCACGTGATCACCTGCTAACGAAGGCATCTGAAGCGGTTTGGCGGTACGGTCTATGCGCGTAAGGGGCTACTTCGCAAAGGGCACACGCAGAGCAAACTTCACGCCGCCTTCGGCACGTTCCTCCACACGGAGTTCGCCGCCAAGCTCCACGGCCCGAAAGCGCAAACGCTTAAGCTGGTGAAAGCCAGGCGGCTCGGCCGTGCCATCGTAAAAACCGATACCGTCGTCGCAAACCACTATCCCCGCGGCATCGTGACCAAATTGGAGCTCAACAACCACCGTGCGCGCATGGGCATGGCTGACCACATTGTCCAGGGCAATCTCAAGTGCTTTGCATAGCAGCGCCTGAACCTGTTTGGGCACACGCCCCTCGTCGCCTTCGAGCTGCACCGCCAACGCTATCCCCGCCGCTTGCAGCTCCGGCCGAAGATGCCGCAGCGCGCCGTTGACGCTGGTGGACGAGCGGCGTTCCAAGGTCGGCTGGTTTGACCGTTCCTTGCTCCAGGGACGTGACAGCTCGGGCGCACCACCTGTGGTTCTGGCGTAGGCCGGACCGGCTTCCGCAGCCTCACCCAACACTGAGCGGACGGTTGCATGCTCCCATTGTACGCTTGGCGCTGGCCGATGCGCGCGTTGTTCCACTTGCCGGGCATAGTGCTGCCATAAAGAGGTCAGGCCCGCAATCACAGCTACCAAACCAAACGGCAACAGGGTCCGCCCAAGCAAGGCGATGCTCCCGTCGATCAAGAAGGTTTGGCCAAACACGCGCACGCTATGCTCGCTTGTAGCAATTTCCCAAGGATTAGGCCGCATCGTCCACAGCATAATTTGATCAAGCGCGAGCAAAATTGCCGCGACGAGCGAACCGCCACGCCAGCCACGACTTACGGTCGGCACAACCAACACAGACAGGGCAAACGGCAAGAACGGGCTGGTCCAGCCACCCGTCGGCCACATCGGCAGCGCGCTCAACACAAGATCATACAAAATAATAACCGAGCCATCGTTGGTGCGGGTAGCGAAGCGCGGCAGCTGACGGGTCCAAAGCAGGGCATAGATGGTTGTATAGCTCAAAAGCATGAGCGAAAGCGCGTGGCGGGGTTCGCTGGAAGCATTAAAGGCGCCGTTGTTCCATAGTAACAGGAGCACAACCAGCCAGGCACTCCAACGGGCGACCACCGCAAGCATGTAATTCTTCAGGAAACGCTTCATCGCGAACCACCAAATCTAGCTGCTAGCCATCTGCGGAACGGTATCAGCTGCATCGTAGGCTAGGTGTTGTGTTGCTACGCCTACTGGGTTCAGTGTAGCAGAAAGGCAGGATCAGAACAACACGTTATGCTGACCGACCGTGGTTTGCACAATGCGCTGTGCACCTGCTTCTTGCAGTGCGCGTGCCACCGCAGCGCAGCTGGCAGTGTCGACCAGAGCCAGCATGATGCCGCCTGCGCCGGCTCCCGACAGCTTGGCGCCAAACGCCCCGGTCGCCCGCGCGGCAGCGATTAAGCGCTCCAGCTCCGGCGATGACACGCCCAATTGACGGAGCAACACCTGGTTACGATCCAGGGCAGCGCCCAGCCTTTGGGCATTGCCCGTCGCCAACAATGCCCGCACCTCGGCCGCAAGCGCACCGATGTCGGCAAAATACCGATTGAAGTGTTCGGGCGCCTGCAGCCACTGTTCGCGTACCCGCCCAACTGACAGATGGGTGGGCGCGCGCACGCCGGTATCGGCGATCAGCAGCGTGAAGGGCTCCTTGATCACCAGCGGCTCAAATGTCGGCGCGGCTTCGTCCGTGCGCCCACGCATAAACCAGATCGCCTGCTCATAGGAGACCACAGTGTTATCGATGCCGCTGGGTGTGCCATGAAACACCCGCTCCGACTCATACACCAGCCGTGACACCTCTGCCGGAGCAATGCCAGCGCCAAAATGGTGGGCTAGAGCCTTGACCAGAGCTGCGCCCAACGCCGCGCCACTGCCCATGCCGCTGGCGATCGGGATCGCCGAGCGCAGCGTCACCGCGATGTCCACGCTGGTGCTGCGACCCAGATGGGCCAACGTCAAGCCGATCAACGCGGCGAACGGATGCGGCGTGGGCGCCGGCCCATGCCCTTGTTCGCCAATATCTGGTGTTTGAATCGCCAGGCCGGTCCCTGCCGGTCGATCCTCGATGGTCGCCGTGGCGCGCACATCTTGAAGTGGCAGCGCAATGGCCGGCTGGCCATACACCACCGCATGTTCGCCACATAAGATCACTTTTCCTGGTGCAGTCGCTTTCGTTGCCATAGCTTCCCTATTGAGATTCTAGTACATATGTGCTAAAATAACAACTATCTCAAACTTCCTGGTTAATTGGTGGTGTACTCGACCTCCAACGTCATATCTTTATTTGCGCAGCAGCATGTGACGGCCTATACTGAATGGAGCCAAACATGAAGGGTAGTGCAATGGCAAGCTCTCGCCAGCCCGCTAAGGCTGCTGCATCATCGGCTGCCGGCGAGGGAGCTGAGATCAAAAATTATCAACTCGGGGAGCGCATCGGGCAAGATGAGCTCGCCATGGCGTACAGTGCGCGGCACCAAACGCTGGATCGCGAGGTCCATGTCCATGTGCTGCGGCGTTCAGGGTGGATCGCAGTCAGCCGCTTTCAGCTAGCGGCCAAGCTCGCTGCCCGCGTGCAGCACCCGCATATCGTGCCTGTGTTGGACGCCGGCCACGACGAACGCTACGGCTACTACTTGGTGACGCCGCCCATCAAGGCCGAGCCGTTGCAAACATTGCTCGATCAGGGCCCCCTTGCACCCCCATTGGCGATCCGTATTTTCGCACATATTGGGCAAGCGCTGGACGAGCTGCATCGCCAACAGATTATTCACCGCGATGTCCAGCCCCAAACAATCTTGGTGCAAGCGGATGGCAAGGCGTACCTGACGGGCTTTAGCTTGGCAGCGACACCCGACGGCCCGGACCTGTCGCAGCTGGACGAGGCCGATTATCTCACGCCCTACGCCGCGCCCGAGCAAACCTTTGAAGATCGCACGCCAGAAGCGTCGTTGGATATCTACGCGCTGGGCGCTGTGCTTTACCATATGCTTACGGGCGACGTGCCGCCAGGCACCGGCATTGAGCCGGCATCACTCGCTGTGCGAAATCCGGAGCTGGCACCCGCAGACCGCGTGCTGCGGCGCATGATGGCGCCGCAACCGCATCTGCGCTATCCCAGCGCTGCGCAAGCAGCTGCCGCCCTGCGCGGCGCGCTGCGTTCCGTGGTGGAGCCCAGCGGTGGCGATGCACTAAGCGAGGCAGGCACCGAAGGGCAATGGCTCGAAAATCCGTTGGAGATCGTGCTGCGTAGTCGTTTAACCGCGGATTTTCTGTCGCGCACGCAACAACGAGCCAACCAGCTGCACAACGGCGAAGGCGTGCGGCGCTTGCTCGACAGCTGGAGCGGCAACAATCCGGTCCGCCGCCGCCAGCTAGGACAGGCGATTCGCATCGACCAGGTTGTCAGCTACAACATCTATTTTTACGACCTCAAGGTGTTGTACGAGACGCGCACATATCCCGAAACACGCGAGCGGCCGTTTTCCGGCAGTCGTGTGTCCAGCCGCAAGCAGGCGCCGGATCGCTGGCAGATCGATGTGCCCGTGCCGGAAGAGCCTTTTGCGGACGTACCGCCAACCGAAGTCGCGGTGCCAAACTCCGAAAAATCCAGCGTATGTCCGCGCTGCAAAGGCGAGACGCGCATCACCTGCGCGCGCTGCCAGGGTCGCGGCACCCTGGACATTAAGCGCGCGGTTAAAACGCCGACGGGGACGCACTCGGAGCTGCAAACCGTGGATTGCCCCGACTGCGGCGGCCAAGCGCTGCTGCCGTGCGACCGGTGCGATGGCCAGGGCAATCTGTTGGAAAGCAGCGTGTTTCAGTTCATTCGGCGGGGCAGACTGTGGCAAAACACCGACGATATCGAGGGCCTGCCCCAGCGGACGATTGAAGAGCGCTCCGAACCGGTCAGCAGTGGGCCGATCGATGTGCACGACCCGATGTGGCACGCCGTGCAGCCGTTGCACGAGCTGATCGAAGAGGCAACCAAGAGTGTCAGCGAAGAAACGCGGATTGTGGCCGCCGAGCTGACCATTCGTGGCACGCCCGTCACCGAGGTGGATTACACCTTCCGCAACAAGCCGCGAACTCTGGCCATCATCGGCTTTGACGACAACGTGCGCGGCGACCTAAGCTTGTTCGATTCGGAGCGCATCTTGATTATCGCACTCGCCTTGCTCCTGGTCGTGCTGCTCGTCGCCGTTGTGTACTTCGGCGTCGTACGCGGCTAGCAAACCGGCACTAAACGACCAACAGGGGCTGGTATTGACCAGCCCCTGTCCACAGCCTGCCGCACACCTCGCCCGGCTACTGCCCGATGTTTTCCCCGAGCTTGCCTGCCACACCCGCATCGCGCAGCTGGTTGATCCCGGTTGTTTGCTTGAACTTTTGTTTTTGTGCGCTGATAGCCTTGAGCATATGCGCATCGTAGCGCTGCAGCCGGAGCGCCAGCTCTTCGACCGACACAATGCTGCCGTTCGGCAACGTCACTTTGCGTTCCCAGTCGTCGTCGTTAAACGAGCGGAGCAAATCCAGCGTCTCGCGGCGGAGATCAAAAAACAGCGCCAGGTCCTCGGCAAAACCACGATCCATAAAGGCCAGGCCTGGTCTCGGCTCATTTAACCGGGGATTTGTTTCGGATCGCACCCGTCGAAACCCATCCAGATACACTTTTTCACGGTCAACCGCGTCGGCAATCAGCTCAGCTATGGTCAGCTCATCCAACGATCCGCGGTAAAGCTGGTCGGGCGTCATCCCCGCAATCCGTAGCCGGATCGCGTTGCTGGTGGCTTCCAGCTTGGCCAGCGCCAACAGTTCGTCGTCAACACCGCCATCTGGACCCATTGGCATGGCAAACATCGTCATGGCTTAATCCTTATGCTCCACTTTTTGTGCATTTATTTTGGGGTGGCCGAACGTAGGTCAAGCGCCAGTCGTCTCAGACGCATCACGCTCCTGTGCTCCTTGTAGCACATTTCGCACCAACTCTAGCTCTTCCGGCGTGTTAACATTGCGGAATGCTTGACCCTGTGGATCAAGGCGGGCAATGGTGGCCGGCTCGATCAGCCGAACGCGCACCTCGTCATAAAAGCCGATCACCTGCGGATTGCCTGCTACAAGCTGCCGCTCCATCGGACCGAGACAGGCTTGGCTGTAGATGGCATGTAAGCTTTCCACGCCCAGTTTGTTGCGGGCCTTGCCGCCTTCATTCACCCGGGGCACCAGCACATCAAAATTTCGTGGCTGTGCCACCATCCAGCGCAGCAAAGTCTCGCTCAACAACGGCATATCCGCGGCCACAACCAGTGCATGGTCATAGTGAGCTACGCTGAGACCGCTGTAGATACCGCCCAGCGAACCGCCGCGGGGAAACACATCACGCACCAGTTGATCCACGGCCGGGGCACGCAGCTGCGGCCAGGCTTCTGGATCGTTGAGCACCACGATCACCTGAGCACACAGCCGGGCCACTACAGCCACCGTATGTTCCAACAAGGTCGGGCCAGCTGCACCCCAAAGCTTCAGGCGACGCTTATCCTCGCCCATTCGGCGACTTTGCCCGCCCGCGACGATGATGCCCGCAATAGGCTCGACATGGTGTTGGTCCGCCATAGCGCTGAGCGCTCAACCTCCAGCCAGCACCAGCCAACCCATTGTCGGCTCGTGCGCTAGCTTGTTTGCGATCCTAGCCCCGCGTTTCGCGTGGCGCGCGGCGCGCCTCGTCACGCTTACGGCGAATAAACTCCAGCACCTGCTTATCGATGCGGGCCTCCTCGACCAGCCGCTCTTCAAGATTTTCATAGCCGCCGTAGGCAAACAAGGCTTCCGTTGTCATCCGATCGTAGGTACCCGTCGTCGGCCCCGAATAATAGCCAAGGTCGCGCAGGGCATCTTGGAGCTCGCCGGCGATGGTTGCGTCAACCGGCACAAGATCGGCCTCGCTTGGACGGGTAAGATAGAAGCGGTGCAGCTGCAAAATGCGGCTCAGCTCCTTGATCGGATCGGGATGATCATCGACGCGGAGGTCGATGTAGCGATCCAGGATGCCGCCGTAGGAGCCTCCCTTGCGGGCCACATACAGCGCGGCTGACTGTCGGCCGCGTCGGTCGCCGCCGGCCGCTTGCCCGGCATCGAGCGCCGCAATCAGCCGCTCCGCCAGCTCGCCCTCGGACGTGGTAAACGTTTCCGCCATCCGATTCACAACCGCCTCGCCGGCCAACAGATTACCCTGGCAGCAAAAACCTTCGCCAAGCACATGGCCAGCCCAATGGTGGCAGGCAGTTCCGGTATGCGCGGCTACCCGGCCCTCACGATCCACAATGCCCACTTGCCGATGTTCCCGCTCCTCGTCCCTGGCCAGCAGTTGCTGAAGAACATCGGGCGCCGGCATCCCTTGTTCCAGCAGCGCTAGCCCATCCGGACCATACCCAATGTTGGCCAACGCCTGCGTTGCGATGGCACCGACCTCGGCACGGGCCCAGGGAACCACCGACCCAACCGCTAAAAATTTAGATTGGACGGCAACGCCGAGGTCGCCGTTTGCGGGATCACGGGCAACGATTGAAAACGTTGCGATATGGTGTTGAGCCATGCAGCGCTCCTAGCGCGGTAAAGTGCGAACGGAAAGCGAGTCAAAAATACCTTCCCCACCGCCTGGGCCCGCCAGAACAACAAACCCGTAGGTCGTCCCTTCCAAGGACACGGGCAAGTCCAGGTTGGTGAGCAGTACACCATTGGCATACAAGGAAACGCGCTTGTCCGCAGCCGCAATCGCTAGCCGATTTGAGCCACGGCGAATTGCCTTGCTTGCAGTTAGCGGCACCAGGGCCTTGCCCTGCTGCTCGACCCGAAATCGTCCATCGCCGGAGATGAAGAAGCGATAACTTTTGTCAGGCCCAAAGATCATGCCAGCCAAGCCCCGGACAGGAGTAACATCGGCGCCAATAACCATGTTGCCCTGCGCTAACGGCGCGCCAAACGCAAAAATCGAGCCGGTTCCCGGCTCCGTGGTAATCGCATACGCCCCATCACGATAGCCGAGCGTATAGGTCGCGGCTTGAATATTGGCCCAGCCGCTGCCCGGATCGTTGAAAGCGTCGGCCACCAGCACCCGGCCACCTTCGACCGCGAGCGGGCGGCGGGACGGCGCGGCTGCAGCCGCGGCCGGGGTTGGCGATGGCGCCAACACGGGCGGTGCTACGCTTTCCCGCGATTGCGCCGGAGACGGAGAAACCGCCACTTCGGCTGGCCCAACGACGGTGGGCGTTGGCATACTCTCTGCCGGGGGCGGCACTGTTGTTGATGCATGATCGGCTGGCCCGGCAGCGCTGGCAGGAGGATCGGCCGACGTTGGCGCAACGGAGGGCTGAGGTGGCTCGCTGGGCGCCTGTGGAGCGACGCTGGGGGCATCGGCTGACGCGAGCGCAAGCACACCGGCAGGTGTACTGTCGGCGACGCGTCCAGCCCACAACGCGCCAGTTCCCCAGGTGCCGACAAGCAGGGCGAACAAACCAACCATGCCCGCACCAAGCCACACAAATGGACGGCGGGACTGGGCTCCGCCGGCAACGCCCGCTGCCGCTCGCATATGCTCAGCCCGGGCTAACAATTCAGCCACATCCCGGAAGAACGGCTCGATGCGTTGGAGCTGGTGCAACAGGTGTATGGCCTGATCCACATGGCCTTCACGCAAACGCGTTGTTGCTTGTTGATACAGCACATCCACTTGCGCGGCTCCAGCTGCTTGAGGGCCAACGGTGGGCTGCCGACGAACTGCGGCGCTTGCGCGCTGGCGAGCGCCACGACTAAGGGCACTGTACGCTTCGGTTATGCGCTGACTACGTTCCCGAACATATTGTTGCGTATGTGGATCAGCAGCACGATAACGATCGGGGTGATATTTAGCAATTTCTCGTCGGTATGCACGCTTTATGTCGTCCGGCGTGGCGCCGGAGGAGACGCCAAGCAAGGCATAGTCATCGAGGTGCTGGAATTCGTCCAAGCCGTTCTCCTTGCCTGGCGTACCTACGATCAGGGTAGGTGACGACGGGGTGGCCAGGTCGGCTATCATTATACGGTTGCCGGCGGGTTCCCGCAACCAGCACTGCCGCGAACGGGCTAGAACAGCCGTTCAACGGCGTCGATAATATCCATCACGCCAAAGGGCTTGGAAACAAAAAATGCATGGCCATCGTTCAGATTCACCTTTTTGCCGGCGCTCACCAGCACCATGCCAATATTGTTATCCTTGAACTCATTGCGGATGGCGTGATACAGCCCGATGCCATCCAGATTGGGCATCATCACATCGGTGACAATCACACGTGGTCGCAGCCCAGCCCGCAACATAGCGAGCGCACTGCGACCATCATGAGCTTTTTCTACTTGGTACCCCTCGTCGGTGAGGACTTCTGCCAACAGATTTACGATTGCGATCTCGTCATCAACCACCAGAACTTGCATAAACAATCTCACGTGCTAGGGATCGCAACACTGCCAAGATTGCTGCAAGAAATGCGCCAACATCGAGGAACAAAGCGGAACAATTATCTGATGCATAGACCGTGCCAGCGCTGTCCAAAGCCATGATCGCACCAGCCAAAACAGTTCGAAGTTGCTTGTTTTTTGAGTGCGATGCTTATGTTCAACCATTCCCGTGTGTTGCCGCTTTCGCCCCTGGTTGAGCCTCACGGTCCGCTCGTACCCCGAACCATGATCGCTCACGCTAGACAAGAAAGCAGGGCTGAACTACAATAGCAATACCTCGGATCATACGTACCCGCCATCACAGGAAGAGAAGGCCTTGATGGAACAATCAGCCTTTTTGGCTACAGGCGTGCCGCAGCTGGATCTGATCCTGGGCGGTGGTATTGTTGAGCGTTCGCTGCTGCTGATCGCCGGTCTTGCCGGCAGTGGCAAGACCGTCCTCGCCGCACAGATCGCATTTGCCGCCGCGCATCGCGAAGAGCGTGTGTTGTTCGTCACGGCTTTTTCCGAGCCGCACGACAAGCTGATCAGCAACCTGCACCATTTTCAGTTCTTCGAGCCCAACATGATCGGCGAGCGCATTAAGCTGCTCAACCTCCAGCATCAGCTTTCCGCAAGCGTGGCCGAAGCCGGCGAGACGATCGTGCGGGAAGCGCGCGCTCACCGCGCACAGCTCGTGGTGCTGGACGGATTTCAGGGGGTAAGCGTCACGAGCCAAACCTCGCTCGCGCCGCACCAATTTTTGTATGACCTGAACGCGAAGCTGAGCCTGCTGGGTATAACCTCGGTGATTACCTATAATTATGCGCCCACGCTGGAGGGTTCGCGGCCAGAGCTAACCGCCGTGGATGGGATTGTTTGGCTCGCGCAGGAGCTGATGGGCGACCAAGCAGTCAGAATGCTGCAGGTGGTTAAGCAGCGCGGCGCCAATCCCTTGCTCGGCCGCCACTCGTTCAAGCTTGATAACAGCGGGCTAGTTTGCTACCCACGTCAGGAAGCCGTCACAACACCCAAGGATGTCCCGCCCGGAAACGAACGCGCCACTTTTGGCATTGCTGAGCTAGACGCTATGCTGCGGGGCGGGCTTACGCAAGGCACCAACACCATTATTGCGGGAGCGGAAGGCGTTGGAAAAACGCTGCTAAGCCTGAAATTTGTGATGCAAGGCATCGCCAACGGCGAGCGGGCGATCATTATCACCTTTAACGAAACGGCCCAACAGCTCGTGGCAAAAGGAGCGCGCTTTGGCTTGGATTTGCAAGCGGCCATCGACCAGGGGCAATTGCGCATCCAGTACTATCCTGTTGCCGAGCTGAACGCCGATATGGTTGCCCAAGAACTGCGCGATGCGGTTACCACCACGCAAATTCAGCGGTTGGTGATCGATGGCCTGTACGAAATCGAGCTGCCGCTCATCAAAAACGAGCGCGCGCATGGCTTCTTCGCATCGTTGATTACATTCTTACGGAGCCAGCAGATTACCACCTGTATTACCCTGGAGATCGATCCGCTGATTGGACGCGAGCTTTCGTTTGTGGGGAAGACCTTTTCAGCCCTGGCCGAAAACGTCCTGTTGATGCGGCGCTCCGAAGTCAAGAGCCAATTTCTAAGCACCATCGACGTCTTAAAGATGCGCTTCAGCGCCCACGACCGCACCCTGCACGAGTACACCATCGAGGACAACGGGTTTCGGATTTCAGCCACGTCAAGCACCCGCACGGAAGGGAAGCGGCGTCGCTCAATTTGACGGCCAGGGCGCGAACGCGTATAATAGCTGCGCGTGTCGCCAACCAGGCGATTCAGGCGACTGAGATGTACGGAGCGTGGAGCAAGCTCTACGCTCTTTGTGTGTCCAGCACTTACAGCGACCAATTTTTGTTGTGAGGGGGTCGAGACATTCATGCCTAAGCGAACGTGGCAGCCGAAGCGCATCCCACGCCGTCGTAAGCACGGCTTTTTGTCGCGCATGGCGACGAGCAAAGGCCAGCTGGTGCTTAAAGCACGTCGGCTCAAAGGCCGTTGGAAACTGTCGGTCAGCGATGAGCGCCGTCGTGTCCCGCGCGGTCATCGGTAAATAGGTGCAACATGCGGCGCGGCCAACGGCTGCAGCGACCGGAGCAGTTTCAGCGGGTGCGTCGTGACGGTAAGTCTTGGTCGCATCCGCTCTTTATCATGAACGTCGCCCGCAATCGCGTGGGCCATACGCGGTGCGGCTTTGTGGTCGGCAAGCAGTTTGGCAAGGCCCATGATCGCAACCGCGCCAAGCGCCGGGCGCGAGAGGCGGTGCGCCACCACTACAACCACATCGCCCCAGGCTATGATCTGGTCTTTGTGGTTCGGACGCCAACGCAGCACGCTCCGTTTGTTGAACTTGAGCGCGGTGTTGCCGATTTGGTCAAACGGGCCGGTTTGTGGATCATGCCACCGCCGGCGGCTGAGCATCAAGGAGCCCCGGATGGGCCGCTGGATCGCCCTGACGCTGATACGCTTTTACCAGCGCTGCATTTCACCACTCACTCCTCCTAGCTGCATTTATACCCCTACTTGTTCTCAGTTTGGCTATGAGGCAATCGAGCGCTATGGCTTTGTGCGCGGCGGCTGGCTGACAGCCAAGCGGATCGCACGCTGCCACCCGTGGGCACAGGGCGGCTCTGATCCCGTGCCCTAACGCGCGGACCGCCAGCGCAGGGATGGCCATACAGGTGGCCGTGCGGCAGGCGAAATTGCGGGCACGCTCAATGCAACAACTATGCCAATTGACACATATAATACATACAACAGCTTTGAGCGAAGAGTCACGTTAAGGAGTTTTTAACCATGCCTGGTTGGGCACAGTTTGTACAATTTCTTGAGTTTATCCTGCGAACCCTGACCGATTGGACGGGCAGCTTGGGGATCGCCATCATTTTATTCACGATCTTGACGCGGCTGGCCATGCTGCCGCTGACGATCAAGCAGCTGAAGTCGAGCAAAAAGATGCAGGAGCTGCAGCCCATGATGGCGGAGCTGCGGCGTAAGTACGGCAAGGACCAGCAGAAGCTGACGCAGGAGATGACCAAGCTGTACCGGGAGCAGAAGGTTAACCCGGCGGGAAGCTGCTTGCCAATCCTGATTCAGCTGCCGATCTTTCTGGGCGTGTATCAGTCGGTTATTCACCTGGTAACGAATGGTGGATTTCCCGAGCAAGTTCTGACGTTTCTGGGTATTCGGCTGGGGGCGATTGCGTGGCAAAACGGCACGCTGACCGGCTGGCAATATTTGATCTTGCCGATTTTGTCGGTGGTGCTGCAAATGTTGACCACGATCATGGCCATGCCAAAAATCCAGGATCCGCAGCAAAAGGCGATGAGCCAGGCGTTTATGTTTATGCCGCTGATCTTCGGCTATATCGGCTTTACCTTTAACCAGGGCGCGGTGCTGTACTGGGTTGCCGGCTCGGTACTGGCCGTGATCCAGCAGTTCTTTGTGACCGGCTTCGGCTCGTTGACCAACTATTTGCCGTTCCTGCCGGAGCGCCAAGGCTTTATGACGCCAGCTCCGGTGGCGGTGAGTCCGAGCACGAGTGACGAGCCAGACGAGAGCGCGGCACCCAGAAGCGATTTTTGGACGCCACTCGGCAAGCTGACGGCAACTCCTGCCACGGCTGGCGGTGATACCTCAACCGAGCAGTCGATCAATGAGGTCAAGCGCCAGATCAATAAAAAGCGCCGCTAGTGTAGAACGCAGAACAGAGGACAGGCAACACCAGTGTTACGCTTTGTTCTCTGTTTTGTTTTAGTTACCAGAGGGACATATGCCCAGCATTGAAATTAGCGCCCGCACCATCGCTGAGGCTACACGCTTAGCCCTCGAGCAGATGGGGGTTGACGAAGATGAAGTGCTCATCGAAGTGCTGCAAAACGGCGACGATGAGAATGAAGCACTGGTTCGGGTGAGTACCACGGACCCGGTTGCAACAGACACTGCTCCCGATGAGCCGGACGAAGCGCCGCGCCGTACTCGTGCTCCCTTTGATCCCCAGGCCGCCGGTGCGGAAGGGCGCCGCATTTTGGAGGGCATTCTGGATCGGATGGATGTCGAGGCCTACGTCTCCGTCCAGCATAGCACCTCAACCGGACCTGAAGGTGAAACCCAGCATAGTATTATGCTGTACGTTGAAGGGCTGGACGAGGAAACCGTGGGGATCATGATTGGGCGGCGAGGCGAAACGTTACGCTCGCTCCAGTTTTTGCTCAATACCCTGGTCAATCGTCACGTCGGGCGGTGGCCGCAGATCGTGATCGATGTCGGCAACTACCGTCAGCGGCGCCAAGAGTCGTTGGAAGGGCTGGCACGTCGGGTGGCTGAGCAAGTCCGGGCGACGGGCCGGCCACAGGCGCTTGATCCGATGCAGGCCTATGATCGGCGCATTGTACACATGGCGCTGCGTGAAGACCCGACAGTGTACACCGAGAGCACCGGCGAGGGCGAGACCCGCAAGATCACGGTCTATCCCAAGAAATAACGCAGCCTTTTGGCAAAATCCGCGTACGCGAGTGGATACCGCTGCTGGTGTAGCGCGCAATGGGCCGGTGTTGGTTGAACATTGACTATCTCGCGATCGGTCATATTTGCGCCGACCTCCAACCTGATGGATCAACACGGCTGGGAGGCACGGCGCTTTTTGCTGCATTAACCGCGCATCACCTGGGCGTGCAGGCGGCGATTGTGACGGCGTGCGGGGCAGACCTTGATCTGACAGCGCTGCCCCAAGGCTTGCCGGTCCTGCGGCAGCCCTCACAGCACACCACCCTGTTTGAAAACCGGTATGGCCCGGAGGGTCGGACACAGCTGCTGCATGCCCGTGCGGAACCAATCGATCTCCACGGTATTCCTGCCGAATGGCGCAACGCTCCGATTGTGCATCTTGCTCCAGTTATGCAGGAGCTGCCCGTCGCCGACAGCGCGCTGCGCTTTGCCAGCGCCCTGGTAGCGGCAACGCCCCAAGGCTGGCTTCGGCATGTGCAACCTTCTCATCTGGTCGTAACCACACCCGCAACCCTGCCTGAACTTCCGCTTGACGGCACACAGGTGGTGATTGTGAGTGAAGAAGATGTGCAGGGCGATGAACAGCTGGTTTGGCAGCTGAGCGAGCGGATTCCGCTGGTGGTGCTGACACGGGCGGAGCGGGGTGCTACCGTGCTGCGCGCTGGACAGGCGCACGATGTGCCTGCTTTTCAAGCGCAAGTAGTCGATCCCACGGGAGCCGGCGATGTATTTGCGGCAGCGTTGGCGTGCGCGCTGTATCAAGGTGAGGAGCCGGTGGCCGCAACGCGCTGGGCCTGCGCCACGGCAGCCTGGGCGATTGAAGCACCCGGGCCGAGCGGATTACCAACAGCCGCCATGGTGCGCCAGCGATTAAGCCAGGGCTAATCCAACCCAAACGCTGCCTACGTGCATTGGACAACGTCGACCATTGCCACGTGGTTAAGCGACTTCGGTCGTGCCCGACAAAGGTTGGCCACCACATCCGTCCGCGCGCGTGCTGGGATTACCACACTGCCTCATGCCATTCCATTACCCCATAGGCTTCGCGCAGGTGGATGCCGCCGGGCAGCGCGCCGGTGAACGTTCCAAAGGGCTGCCGATAGGTGGACCGCACAAGCAGGAGGTTGTCACGCCTTTCCCGCGCCGCCTCTGCTTGAAAATGCAGCTGCGCACCGTCGTGAAAGACCACACCCGCCAGGTTTTCCTCAAAGCTAACCGTGCTTACCTCCTGGGGCACGCCATCGATCCAAACAGTTCGCTCGCTGTTATGGGCCGGATCGTTAAGGCCATCGATCACACTCCACCCGACTGCTCGGCCGGTCGTATCCTGCCCCGCGCCGCCCGACCAACGCCAGCGTGTATGACGGGGATGGTAGCCGGCGTTATCGTCGATCAGGACCATGGCCTCGACCTGGCGCGGACCGTTCGGCAAGTGGACTGTCCCGTAAGCACGCACCAGTTGCTTGCGGGTCCAGGTATAGGCTTGGCCATCCGG
This sequence comes from bacterium, assembly GCA_016781505.1. Lineage (GTDB taxonomy): Bacteria > Chloroflexota > Chloroflexia > Chloroflexales > Kallotenuaceae > LB3-1. Next base: position 3,830 of record JADDQF010000149.1, on the reverse strand, counting down.
TACGACGACCTCAAAGCCGGCCTGTTCGTCCAGGGTAACGTCAATGGTGATCCCACCATCACGCACGAGCAGCCGATTGGGCACAAGCGTAACGCAGCATGGACGCAGCCGCGTCCGCTCCCATAGCTGCCGGTGTTTGCGATCCCAAACCGCCCAAAATTCTTGACGCACAGGGCCAACTGAAATGTTGGCCGCGCAGATCGACAGATCACGGCTCCAGAGCGATACATACCGCCAACGCTTGAGCAGCCGGCCTGCACGGAACCACGGCATCTTGTGTGGTGGGAGTGGCACGCCCAGAGGACGATCGCTACCGTCACCACGGTAGGGACTATCCAGGAGCTGGCCGGATGAAGACGGGGATAAATCTGTATTTGGTTGGAGAGCCATACCTACCTGCATGCTGTTATTGTGTTAAGCAACCTCGGTCTGCTTACCCCGAGCACTCACACGCGCAAAGCTGGCGTGAGGAATTGACTGGGGAGTGACCTTGATGTCGATACGATCCATACGTGGTGGGTAAGCAGCACAACACAACAGTAGCTTAGGCATGATCATGTTGGCATGGGACAAAAGACCAGAAACAGCACGAGCATGGTTCCGTTGGTAACCCGTGCTTACTCGTAACAGTCGATGCATCAGCCTTGAACTTGCCACTGGCAGCCTACATGGGCTACAACGAAGTCGTGCTGGATCGCAAGCTGGTCGTGAAACACTCCTCTCCGGTAAAACTCGGGTGCAATGCTGCGTCAAAGGTTCTGCTTAATCACATCCACGGAGGTTTGACCAACAGTTGCCAGGGCTGCCAGAACAATGGCACGGCTTGTGGTAAACCAACAGCGAGGGGAGGAGGATTTATGGCAAACGGAGGCAGATCGGGGCGGAGTCCGGCGTGGTGGGCGTACCTCTTGGTTGCGCTGGCAGTGCTTGCCGTCGTCTGGGCACTTATCGGCTATTTTTCGTAAGCGCGCCGTACCAACATCAACGCTTGTGTTGCCCGTTATGCTTGACACAGTGCTCGGCATAACGGGCGGCGTTTGGGCAACAGATGCTGCCCGAAGAGATCGTTAGGTGGCACAGGAAGGCGTGTACAATTGCGACCATGCCATAGCTTGGGTTAGCGCACTGCAACCACTGCTGAGGCCGACGTTGCAACAACGGTGATGCTCTGTGCCTACCCACACCATCACTTGGGCTGGATGGCCCTGATCGAGTAAGATACCCATCGTGACAACTGCTGAGCTTTACATCATTAGTGACCTGCACCTGTGTGACGGCAGTCGGGTGGAGGATTTCCAAGCCGCGGATGAGCGCGCTTTGGTGTCGTTCCTGTTCCATGTCGGCCGCTCACCAACCTCGTCGTTGATCATCAACGGCGATTTCGTCGACTTTGTGCAAATTCAGCCCAGGCCGCACATATGGCATAGCCCAACTCTGGGCGGTACCGAAGCCGACTCCGTGGAAAAGTTGGAGGCTGCCTTTGGAGCGCACGGGCCAGTCTTCGATGCCCTTAGCCGCTTTGTCGCCACGGGCCACACACTGCGCTTCCAGTTCGGTAACCACGATATCGATCTAGTGTGGCCGCAGGTTCAAGCTCGCCTCCGCAGTCGGCTAGCCCCGAAAGCGCTGCATCACGCGATCACCTTTGGCAGTGCGTGGCACGAACGCGGCGTGTATGTCATGCATGGGCATCAAGCCGATCCCGCCAATAGCTTTCAGAACGAGCCTGATGTGCTGCATCCCGATGGAGACGGTGTGCTGCGGCTGGAGCGGTGCTGGGGCACCAGGTTAGTGGAGGAGTTTTACAACAAGATCGAGGTACTGGACGGCTGCGAAATGTTGGACAACGTACGGCCCAGAATGCAGGCAGCGGTGATCATCATCAAGCACGCGATCGGCGATCGCCAGATGCACGCCACACTGCGTGCCGGCCTGCAGGTGATTATTGATACGCTGGAGCAGCTACGCACAGAGGATGATGTTAAGCACGCGGCGGACCAGCTTGGGATCAGCCGCCAAATCTTGAGCTGGGTGGTCAGCGTGGCGGGGTGGTTGGGAGTGGGCGGACGCAGCCACTATGTCGCCAAGGGAACGCCTGTATTACCGGTTACGGTGCCGTCACTCCAAACAGCTTATAATTATGGAGCCTCCGTTCGTGACGGCGCGCACCTTGCACAGCACGCCCCGCTCGGTACGCTTGCGGCTAAGTCCATGGCTGCAGAACGTTCGCCGGCACTGAATGAGTATCATGCGCTCAACAATCAGCGCGCGATCCAATGTGCTGCAACCATCGCTACCCGGCATTCCGACATTCAGGCCTTGTGCTTTGGCCATACCCACCAGGCAATCACGCCAGCCCTGGCCATTGATCAACAGCCTGGCTGGCCGCTGCCCGGTACAGCGGCGCGGCTGTATAACGCCGGAGCGTGGACGCGCACTCTTGATCTGAAATATGTAAACCCGGCCCAGGCCACGTTTGAATATATCATGCAGCCAGGCCATTATCGCTTGGGGCGGGACTATCTTAAAATTACATGGAGTGACCACGACCAACGTCCATTGGTGGAAACGTTAGCCTGGGGCACGCACTAGGCGCGGCATGTATGGAGCGCCCGTGGGGGGCGTTGCGGACACAACGAACAGGAGACCCATGAACAGCGTCCCTGGATCTCCTGTCGCGCGGGCCTAGGACGAGCTGCTGTCGGTAGCGCCAACCTCGCGCGTCGTCGATGCGTCCGAAGACAGATCAACATACCGCGTGCGGCGGGGCCGATCTTCGCTGCTGGTGGTGGCGGGCGTTGCCGCCGGAGCGGCCTGCGGCTTCTGCATATGCAGCTCGCCGTCGAAGTAGCCGCCTTCGTGCAGCAGCAGCTTCTGGGTGTCGATCTGCCCGCTCACGCGGCCGGTCGCGCGAATTTCAACGCGTTGGCGGCACGTCAGCTTGCCCGAATACTCTCCTGCAATCACGACCTCTTCCGCAGTAATATCGGCCTCGACATGCGCGTTCTCTTCGATATGCACATACTGCTGCGACTCGATACCGCCGCGCACAGTGCCCATAATGCGAACGCCACGCGTCGTATTGAGCTGGCCCTCAAAAGTATCTTCACGCGCAACCAAGCTCTCATCAGCGTTCCGCGCCGCATTTGCTTGCACAGGAGCAGGCTGCGGTACGGGTGGCTGGGGCGCCGGGACTGGCGGAGTGGGGGTCGTGGTCCGTTGCGAATCGTCCATGCTCGAACGTTCGGTAGTGCTCGCGTCACGGCGAGTAAACATAAAAACCTCCTTAACTAACCGCTGGCTGCGAACGTGGCAGTTGGCCTAGGATAGCACCACTACATCCGCTATGTCAACTAACGGTAAAGAAGGGTTAATCTGATAGTTTGCTGACAGCGCGGCAAGCGGCACAAGCAGCTACTTGCCGTACAATAGTGTTCTAGCCGATCCAAGGAGGCAACATGCTCAACGTTGGCGATCAAGCACCGGATTTTACGCTCAAAAATGATGCAGGCGAGGATATTACGCTCAGCGCGCTGCGCGGCAAGCCGGTCATTCTGTATTGGTATCCGAAAGATGATACGCCTGGCTGAACGTTGGAAGCGTGCTCGTTCCGCGACGCCTTTGGCGAGTTTGAGCGGGCGGGAGCACTGGTGCTCGGTCTGAGCACCGATAGCGTGAAGAGCCATGCGCAATTCAAGGCTAAGTACGACCTACCGCAGACACTGCTCTCTGATCCCGAGCATCAGGTTGCCGAGCTGTACGGGGTTTGGGGTGAGAAAAAGTTCATGGGCAAGACCTTTATGGGAGTTAACCGCATGACCTTTTTGATC
>JADDQF010000059.1 GCA_016781505.1 bacterium | reverse complement strand
TCATAAAATTCGTGCGAGTTGCTCATCTTGATACGCTAGGGAGGTAGTCGATGACCGCCATACCCAATCTGGACCTGCGCGATTTTGCACCGCGGCCGGCGCTTACTCGGAACGAAACCGTGGTCGAGCAGCCCCGCTTTCCGGTTGTTGATGCACATAATCACCTGGGCTATCTCGTTCCAAACGCCCCCTTTGGTGGCGCGTGGCCGACACGTCCGGTCGCCGAGCTGGTGGCCGAATTAGACCGGAGCGGCGTGCGCGCGGTGGTCGATCTGGACGGCGGCTTTGGCGAAACGCTGCGCCATGAGCTTGCACGCTACGTCGAGGCGTATCCTGAGCGCTTTGTCGTCTTTGCCGGGCTGGATTACGCCGCCTTTGAGCGCGAGCGGAACATCGGCGCGTACCTGGCGAACCAGCTACGCGAGGGTGTGGCGGCGGGAGCGCGCGGCCTCAAAGTGTGGAAGCTCCTGGGTCTGCGGCTGCGGGATCAGGGAGGCAAGCTCTACGCCGTCAACGATGCCCGGCTTGACGAGCTATGGGCCACGGCGGGCGAGCTTGGTGTGCCCGTGCTGATCCATGTTGGGGATCCGGTCGCCTTCTTCCAGCCGCTCGACCGCTTCAACGAGCGCTATGAAGCACTGCAAGCTCACCCCGACTGGCATTTTCTCGGCGGTGACCTCCCCAGCTTCCACACGCTGATGGAGCAGCTAGCAGATGTTGTTATGCGGCATCCCCGTACGAACTTTATCGGCGCGCACGTTGGCTGCTATGCCGAAAATTTAGGCTGGGTTGGTCAAATCATGGAGCGCTGTCCCAACTTTTTCATCGACATCAGCGCACGCCTGGCGGAGCTTGGCCGGCAACCCTATACCGCCCGTGATTTCTTTATGCGGCACGCCGACCGGATTCTGTTCGGCGCCGACGCCCCACCCAGCCAGGCGGTCTACCGGCTGCACTACCGCTTTCTGGAAACACGCGACGAATACTTTCCCTACTGGTTGGGCGAGCGTCCACCGCAGGGACGCTGGATGATCTATGGACTGGATCTGCCAGATGCTGTGCTGCGGCAAGTGTATTACGAAAATGCCGTACGGGTGTTGGGCTTGAACCAAGCGGTCTTTACGCGGTAACAACTCGGACACACGCTTGCTTGTCTTGTGGATGAGGGTGATGTATGACCCGACTTTTGGCCAAACAGCGCCAGCGGGGGATCGTGGATGTGATCGCTCGCGATGGACAAGCAACCGTTGAAGATTTAGTGCGGCGCTTCGGCGTAAGTCCGGCGACGATTCGGCGTGACCTCCACGATCTTCAGACGCAGGGCATCATCAATCGCTCCCATGGCGGTGCTGTTAGCGTTACGCAGGCCGCTCCCGAGCCACCGCTGGTGCAGCGCGGCGCGGCTCAAGCGCAGGCTAAGCGCCGCATTGGCGAGGCGGCGGCCGCGCTGGTGCCGGAAGGAGCAACGGTCTTTATCTCGTCCGGCACGACGCCGCTGGAGGTTGCACGGGCGCTCGCGTACCGGGACGATCTGACGATTATTACCAATGCGCTAAACGTTGCGAACTTGCTGGTCGAGGAGCCGGGCATTACCGTCGTGCTTGTCGGTGGCATCGTCCGCCGCTCCGAGCTTTCGTTGTCGGGCCATTTGACGGAGCAGGCATTGGCCGAGCTGCGTACGGATTTTGTTTTCATGGGCGCGCACGCCATCAGCCTTGAGCACGGGTTAAGCGCGGACAACCTGGCGGAGGTACGCACGGATCGGACGATCCTGCAGAGCGGCGCGCGGCGCGTCGTTGTGGCCGATCATACCAAGTTCGGTAAGTTTGCCACGGCGCGGATTGTGCCGCTGACAGAGATCCACACAATCGTCACGGACGATGGACTTGATCCCGACATGGTCGTCCAACTGCGTGAGCGCAACATTGAGGTTATTAGGGCATGATTGATGTGCTGGTACTTGGTGAGCTCAACGCCGATCTGATCTTGCAGGGCGATGTCGAGCCAGCCTGGGGTCAGACCGAAAAGCTGATCGACGATGCAACGCTGACACTCGGCAGCTCATCGGCGATCTTTGCCTGTGGCATCGCCCGGCTTGGCCTTTCCGTCGCGTTTGCTGGCATCGTCGGCGATGATTTGCTTGGTCATTTTTGCCGCGACCAACTGGCAGCGCGCGGGATCGATACTTCGGGCGTTGTTGTCGATTCCGGCCAGCGCACCGGCATGACGATCATCCTGCAGCGTCCGGACGATCGGGCCATGTTGACCTTTCCCGGAGCGATTGCAGCGTTGACGGTTCAGCAGGTTAAGCCGGCGCTGCTTGATGCGGCGCGGCATATACATGTCGGCTCATATTATCTGCAAACCGCGCTTCAGCCGGGTCTGGCCCCACTTTTCGCGGCTCAGCGCCGCCGTGGTGGAACGACCTCACTCGACACCAACTGGGACCCAAGCGAGCGTTGGGCAGGGCTTGACGCACTGTTGGCTGCAACGGAGATCTTTCTGCCGAACGAAACCGAAGCGTGCCGGATTACAGGCACCGCCGACACGTCGGAAGCGCTTGAGCTGCTTGCGACGCGTGTGCCGATTGTTGCGATCAAGCGTGGGGCGGCCGGCGCTGTGGCGGCACGGGGCATCGAGCGCGTTGAGGCCATACCGCCGCGCGTCAACGTGGTCGATGCGGTTGGGGCAGGCGATAGCTTTGACGCGGGCTTTGTGTGCGGCTTGCTCAAGGGCTGGACGCTTGAGCGGGCATTAAAGCTAGCGGTCGCCTGCGGCGCGCTGTCGACGCGAGCAGCCGGCGGTACGCAAGGTCAAGTGACGCTGGACGAAGCCATGGCGTTGGCGGAGCAATGCCGATGATCGTGACTGTGACGCCCAATCCGGCGCTGGATAAGACGGCGGTTGTGCCGGGCTTTACGCTGGGCCGGATCTTTCGTGTAGCCGAGCCACAGTGGCTTCCCGGGGGCAAAGGATTTAACGTTGCGCGGTCGTTGCGCGTGCTCGGCCTTGAGGCGCTGGCGGTCGCGCCATTAGCGGGCCATATCGGCGCAATGGTGCGCGATCTGGCTCAGGCTGAGGGCTTGCAGCTCGATTGTGTCTGGTTCGCGGGCGAAACGCGTACCTGTCAGTCGATCATTGATCCGACCACGGGCGGTGTAACCGAGCTGTACGAGACGGGCTCTCCATTACCCGGCGAAGTTTGGGAGCAGATCATCGCCTTGGTTCGCAAACGATTACCGGCAGCTCAGGCAGTAACGGTCAGCGGCGGCTTTCCCCGGGGCGTGCCGCTTGATGGCCTGCGCCGCATTGTCGAGCTAGCCCAGGCTGCCGGGGTTCCTGTGCTGCTTGACACCTATGGCGAGCATCTCGTCCACGCCCTCGCCGCCCAGCCAGCGCTGGTTAAGTGCAACCAGCACGAAGCCAGCGAGATCGTGGGGCATCCGATTGATGAGCCAGCCGGCGCGCTTGCGGCTGCTCGCACTATCCAACGACGTGGCGCGCGTGATGTCGTGATCACGCTGGGAGCCCAGGGGGCGGTTGGCATTGATCGCACCGGCCTCCCGTTTGCCTGGGGTGTACCATCGGTTCACAGCATTTCAGCCGTGGGCAGCGGTGATGCATTTCTGGCCGGGCTGGTGGCAGAACAGACGCGCGGGCAGCCACTTCGCTGCGCTGCGCGCTATGGTGTTGCGGTGGGGGCGGCCAATACCGTACGTGCTGGCGCGGGAATGTTCGAGCGTGTCACAGCGAATGCGCTGCTCAAGGACGTGCCGGCGCTCACGGTCGGATAAAATCGCGCTGCGGAATGCGGAGTTCCGGCACCGATACGCAACCTGCTGCTTCCCTAAGAGTGGTGATCTGCACTATCGCCGTGGGTGGACGCCGGAGCTCGCCAACGCGGAAGGGCTGCGCCATATCGCGCAGCCGCCGCTCCCTGGCGGGCCGGCAGGCACGCTGGCGACGCGCTACCAATGGGTTGAGACGATTGTGGAGACTGCGCTTGAAGGCAACGGCGACAAGTTCATCCAGGCGCTCGTGATCGACGGCGCCACCGAGTCAATCGAGCAGGCGCCCAGACTGGCGACCGAGCTGTTGGACACACACGCCCAGCATCTACCCTGGTATCAATTCCATGTGCAAATGTCGTAAGCCGCAACACCCCGTCTGCCGGTAAAACTCGGAGACTGTGCCAGGGCCGAGCCACGTGGTTCCAGAACCATTAAACCCCGAGATCCTTGATCAGCCACAGCAACAGATCGTGATCGATCCGCACCGTTTCTCCTTGCCGCACGGGCTTGTGCCGACGACAAAGACCGCGTCCGTCGGCAACATACCCGCGCTTGGTGTACAGGTGTTGCGCTGGTCCGTATGCGTCAAATATCCCAACACAGATGCCAAGCTTGGTTGCCCGTGTGGCTGCCAGCCGTTCAGCCTCGGCCAGTAAAGCAGCTCCGAAGCCTTGCCCGCGGCGGTCCCACTTAATCTCAATGTACTGCAGCAGTGGAATCCCTTGCGCTCGGAACGGGGGGTAATTGCTGTGCCAGCGGATCGTCACGATACCAATCAACTCGCGTTGGTGGTAGCCCAGGATCGTGGAGCTGTTGCCCTCGGTATGTCCCACAAAGTGCTGCTCCACAGCTGTGCGATCCCGTGAGAAAAAGTTGGGGATCACTTCCTGGATCGCCGCTGAGACACCATGCTGTTCTATGAGCTTAATATCCATCCCCTGGCTCTCATAGATGTACTCATGGAAGCGCATACAAAGGCAGTGTACCACGGGGGAACGACAGGGTTGAGGCTTCGTGGCAGGCCGCCCATGTCCAATCTAACGCCTAGGGTAGCTGGTGTGGCGGATATTATTGCAGACACCCGTCGCAAATTTCCACCAATGGAGGCTATCCAATCACGTGCATGTATGCTATAGTTGGTCTTGAGCGTGGTACAGCCGCGTCCGGTCCGCGGAAAGGGCTTAGCCCACTGTCTTGTTTGAACGTGCTGGTACCTTCTTTCAGCCTGCGTGCGGACCCCAGGCATATGAAAGGAGGGGTTATGCGCCACGTACTGCCCCCACGACCGAATCTCGCCTACCTCAAGCATCAGGCGCGCGAGCTGCTCACCGCCTACGCGGCCGGTGATAGCAAAGCGCGGCAACGCGTTGAGCAGTACCTGCCCGCCATCGTCCACCGTTCTCATTCGCGGCACGCATCCGGCCGATTCGTGCTGGCGCACGCCTTGGCGGTGATCGCGCGTGAGTATGGCTTTAGCAGCTGGCCGCAGCTCAAACAACACGTCGAGACCCTCGCACTGAACCAGCAAATCGCTGCGCAAGCTGTTACCAGCGCTGACCGTGCGCAACGCCGGTTGGCAGCCCAGCAACGGATTGCGCTCCTGGCAGAGCGGGTAATGCTGGCCGCACGCGAGCAGCAGCTAGAGCGTCTGTTTGCGATGCTGGCCATTCCGGCGCGTGACAGTAAGGCGCTTCGGGCCTATTTGGTCGAGCACCAGCTGTACGGTGTCATGATCGATGCATTGCTGCTGAGCGTCGAACATGCAAACGCCCGGATCCGTTTCTGGGGGGCGCAGGCGATGGACCACTTTGCTGATCAGCGCTGTGCGGAGCCGCTTCGGCGTTTGCTCCATGATCCCGTGCCCCGCGTCCGCTGGGCCGCACTCCATTCGTTGCAATGCGCGGATTGTAAGCTGACACCGCTCGCACCGACGGACGATGTGCTTGCCACCATTATCGAGCTTGCCCTGAACGACCCGAGTATCAAGGTGCGCCGGGTAGCGACCTATGAGTTAGGGCAAGTGTGTGCTGATCCCAGAGCGGTTGCGACACTGACAGCCATTCGCGCCCAGTCCATGGATCGCCGCATCCTGCATGATGCCCAGGCCGCACTTGCCCGCCACGCTCGGGCTGGGACTCGATGACTCAATATGACAAGGTGACCGAAGGCTATCTCGCCACGCAGTGACGGCATCATTTAAAGGAGCAACTGTGTCGCATTAAAGGCGAGCGTCGGTTGCTCCTTGGTTTTGGCATGACGTTCGCGGAGGCGATGGTAGCAAGGTTTCGCTTTCAGCGCCCACGGTTTTCAGATCGATCACCAGTTGTTTCCGAACCCCATCTTCGGCTAGATCGCCGCCCAGCCCAGCGACGACCAGTTTGCAGCCTTCATGAATAACACGCCCAAGTTTGTTGTGTCGACCACCTTGACCACAGCTGAATGGACCAACTCGACCTTGATAACGGGCGATGTTGCGGGCGAGATCACCAAGCTTAAGCAGCAGCCGGGCAAGAACATTTCGATCTCCGGTAGTGGCACGCTTGTCCGCTCGCTGCTGCATAACAACTTGCTGGATGAACTGCGCCTGATGCTCCATCCCGTGGTTGTCGGCCATGGCAAGCGGCTCTTTCCTGACGGAAGCGAACATAAAGGCCTTAAGCTGGTCGACTCACAAGCCTTCAACACCGGGGTTGTGTATCTCACCTACCAAGCTGGCCAACCGGAAGCTTAAGCACAGCCGACATCGGTCCAAGGGAGTTGACGGTGGAGTTTGAACGTTGGGACACGCGCGGCAAGCATCGCGCCCATCGTTTTGTAGGCCACTTGCCATGCCCTCAAGCGGCCTACTGGAGTGGTATTTCTTCGGACTGGCGCGGCGGCGTTTGCTTCGCATGGCAAACAGATGCTATCTTTATGGAGTGCGCCTTAGCCGTTACGTAGCTTATGGAACACAAAGATGCAGCCACGAGTTACGGTGATCACCATTGGCGTCGATGACCTGGAAGCAGCTCTCCAGTTCTACCGTGATGGCCTCGGCTTCCCGACGCTGGACATTATTGGCACTGAGTTTGAGCATGGCGCTGTAGCGTTCTTTGATTTGCAGCCTGGGCTACGGCTGGCGATCTGGCCACGAAAAAGTATTGCCCACGACTCAGGCATTGCGGCAGGCGCGCCAAGTCCGACGGAATTTACGCTCGGCCATAACGTGGCATCGAAAGCAGAAGTCGATGCCGTGATGGAGCAGGCTCGCAACGCCGGGGCTGTGATTGTGAAACCGGCTCATGCAACCTTTTGGGGCGGCTACGCGGGATACTTCGCCGATCCCGACCAGCATGTGTGGGAAGTGGTTTGGAACCCACAGTTTGAGCTGCCAGCATAAGTGTCCCACCCTGTGACTACCGGGAAAAGGAAGGAGCGATCAGCGATGCCGAACCTCCTAAGTGAGCTGTTTAAGCATAACCTGTGGGCGAACCTGCGCTTGCTCGACGCGTGCGCGCGGCTTGAGGACGCCCAGTTGGAGCGCAAGGTTGCTGGAACCTATGGCTCGCTCAGTGATACCTGGGTGCACCTTGTCGCGGCCGAGGGGCGCTATGTAGCTTTGCTGAGCGATCAACAGCCGGACCAAAGTTTCAGCGAGCACACCGGGTTTTTGGGCTGGGCGGATCTGGGCGAACGTGCGCAGCACAGCGGCGAACGGCTGATCGCCCTGGCGGAAAACTTTGATGCCTCACGAGTGTTGCGCGGTATTCGTAACGGCGAGAGCTTTGCCATTCCCGCCGTTGTGCCGATGATCCAGGCCATCAATCACGCCACCGAGCACCGCGTCCATATTGCCACGATCCTTACCCAGCTAGGCATCGAGCCGCCAACGCTTGACGGCTGGCAATACGGCCAGGACCACCTAAGCGCAAGCTGACAATCAGTCAGCTATTTCAGTGTTAGGCAAGGTTCCTGCCAACCCTTAGTGCAGTAGCCTACGGAATGGTTGGGCGTAGTCGGGCTCATCTCGGGAGTCGACGAACTTACGCCTGCGCATAAAGCCAGTCGCAAGCTATTGGCATCCGCGTATTGTGCTGCGGGCAGCGCTCCCTGGCGCTGCCCCAACCAACATTAGCTAGGCCGCACAGTTCTTCCCGTTTGGCAAACACAACCTAGCTCGGTCCGGCTTGGAGCTGGTGGGATTTCAACGGCAGCAAATCGCCGATGCGCACTTTGCCCGGCCGGTCGATGGCATGCGCATCCCAGTGGTTGGGCGAGGTAGAAACGATCACCCACGCCGCTGGATTAAAATCACTGATCACTTCACGGCACCGGCCGCAGGGGGGCAACAGGTAAGAGCGGCCGTCAGGGTCCCGCCACACCGCCGCAATCGTATGGAGGTCGCGCTGCCCAGCCGCGACCATGCAACAGATTGCCGCGATCTCGCCACACACTGTTGCAAAGCCCGTGGACGTTTCGAAATGGATGCCGCCAAAAATGCGGCCGGTTGCCGTGCGAACAGCTGCCCCGACCTCTTGAATACCTTGCACATACAAGCGTTGCGCCGCGTCAACGGCATGCTGCAGCACTTCCCGATCCCCATCGCTTAACTCAGCATACTCCACGACACTGCTCCTGTAGCCAGATACTGGCCGACCTCGGACTTCCGGCGAAGGTGATTAGATCCGGTTCAAATATTCTCGAATCATAAGTGCCGCCGTTGCCCCTTCGCCGGCCGCACTCGCCGCCTGCTTGGTACTCCCCAACCGAACATCGCCCGCGGCAAACACGCCGGGTATGGACGTTTCGAGCGCAGTGTTCGTCACAATAAACCCGGTATGATCACGATTGACTGCCCCTGGCAGCCAGGCGCTGTTCGGCGATAGACCGATAAACATAAAGATACCCTTGGGATCGAGGTGCTCCGTTTCGCCGCTGATCCGGTGCCGGATCGTGATGCCGCTCTCGGAAGGCTTTTCCCAGTAATAATCGATCTCGGCCTGTGTGTCGCAGCGCACCTGCAATGAAATCGCCTCGTTAAAGCGAAATACAGGACCGCCGTTCAACGCGGTAAAGGCCTGCCCATCAAGCTCAAAGTCCACGGTCAAGACTGTTCCCACCGGTTTGCCGTGTGCTTCAAAGCCTGCTGCTCCATACCGCGTTATACGGCCAATTCGGGAATTTCGGAAGATGCCGGTGTAAAAACGAGCCGCCGCTTCCGCTTGCGTAGCGAACCACAAACAGGGCGAGACTTTTTGCAGTGTGTGCCATTATGCTGCCCCTTGGTACCTCATAAACAGCTTGATGTTGAACTGGTCGCGTCCTTGTGTATCTCACGTGCTGAAATTCAGAGGTCAAGCGGAGTAGGAGGCTGCTCAGGCAGCGTCAACACGGCGCGGGTTCGTGTCGCCTGCTCCGCTCACGATCAGGCCTTCGCTGCCCCGTAGGGGCAGCGTGCCACACACTGTCTCGTCACGCCGCTCGACATGTGTTGATACGCGGATCGCTCCGCTCCAATCCACCGGCAGCTCGACCTGACGCTCCTCAGGCCCAAAGTTCAGCATAATCATACACTGCTGCGCTCCATCAGAGCGTACATAGGCAAAGCAGTCGTCCGGCACGCTGTCCCATGCGCGGTAGCTGCCAATCGACAGCGCTGGCGTGGTCCGCCGCAGGTGCAGCAGCTGCCGGGTAAGAGTGAGCATGGAGTGTCCGCGAAGTTTGATGTAGACGTGAATGGTTATGCACAATCCGAGCCATACCCATCCTGTGGTTCAAGCTGCCGTCCTGGCTGCAACCCATTTGTTTCGACGACCAGCTGGCTCAGTGTCTCAATCGCAGCCGTTATCGCCGCATGATCGGCCTCTAGCTGGCGAAATGCTTGCTCGACGCGGTCCTTGAAATCAGCGGGACACAGGGGCAAGGTAGCGACCAGCGCCACCGCGCCTTTTTCATTCATCCAGTACTGCTCGTTGAGCGCAAAGAGCGTCTGCGCCAGGCACGCTACACAGCGGAAACAACAACCAGCCGCGTAGGCGACGTCGCCGCGGGCCACACTCTTGTGCGCAACCTTGAGCGAAAAGTCTGCTTCCCAGGCGAAGGTGGTAATCAGAGCGCGTTTGAGTTGAGGTGGATAGGGCTGCGCCTGTGCCTTGAGGGCCGCTACGCTATGGTGCGGATCCCACAGTGGTTGGCATAGCGCAATCTCGGCCAGGTAGATGGAGGACACAAAGGCGTGCGGATGGCCGGGTTGGTACGCGAGCTCAAGCCGACCGTCGCGGCAGTCGGCCACGACCCGCTTAACTTTGGCAAGGTCACGATATAACAAGTCAACCGGCAGCGTCTTGATGGTGAGCCAGCCCCCACCGTTAATCCAGGGCCCCCAGCCGCTGATCTCGGTCATCAATCCTGCTCGGTGCGAATCGTCGAGCTCGCTAGCCAGGCGCGTCAACGCCGGTACATCCAGCGCTGCAGCCGGCTGGTAATAGATTCCAAGATCGATGTCGGATGCCGGGGTATGCGTGCCGCGGGCGCGTGAGCCACCCAGCACGATAGCCTCAACCCCCGCGACTGCTTGCAAGCGAGCGACGATCTGCTCAATAAACGCGGCTGTATCCATAGCTGACCATGGTATCTGGTTTGGCAAATGGCGCTTGCTACTTTGCCGAGACGTGGCCGTTTGACGACAAGCCGGATCTGAGCGCGACACTACCCAGGATACCTTGATCTTTGCGTAGCCGGCAGCTTGCCGGCCGGCCTGTTAGCGCTGATATGGTGGTGGCAGCGCCAGGCCAAAGCGTGTGTGCAGCAGGCGCACATCATGTTCATCCTGGGCATCGGGAGGATAGCCCACATGACACAGCATTTGCACTTCAGGCGTTAGGCACGGCAGTGTCTGTCCGGCGATCTGGCCACGGCCACCAAAGCCTGGCGGCGGATAGCGAAAGGACGAGCCATCCTGGAGCTGTTGCACGCCGCCGCCCTCGGCATCAAAGGTCACCGTATGGAAATCAATGCGCCGGTCGGTGGGGTCACGCAGCACACAGCGCGTCGGCAGCTCGTCTTCTGTTACCACATATTGATGCCGGCCAAGTGCCTCCCGCGCGTGTGGGACGTGGTGTAACGCGATAACCAGATCAAGATCAGCATGGAGCCGCGTCTGCTCGCCGATCAACGCATCAATGCCCCAGCCGCCATCCAGCCAAACGCGGATGCCGGCTGCTTCCAACGATGTAACAACATGAATAACGTCGTGTGCCTGCATCATTTTTTTGGTTTCCGTATCGTAGGCTAATGCACAAGTACACAAACGAGTCTATCCGAAAGTTTATGATTGTGTAGAACTTGCATTGCCATCCGCTCGCAGCATGGTCGGCGCTCCACTGCAGCCGGACCGCGCTTACTGCCTCGATCAGCGAACCGCTGAAGTAATAGTCGTAAGGCGGCCATACCATCACCGGGGTATAAAAGGTTTGGTATGAGCGGACCGCCCTTGATCTTACCCTCCACCGCGCTTCCCTACGTTTGTGGATGTCCTGGATCAGTCGTGGCAGCCGCCTTGCTTGCAGGTGCATCCCGAAGTGAATAAGTGCGGACGCTGAGCCACACGGGATCGTGGCATCATAGCAACCGCTAGAAAGTGACGCACGATGACGGAACATGACGGGACACAGGAGCTAGGTGTGACGGCCGCGCCGGACGACGGACGGACCATCGGTGCGCCGGCTGCAGTGGAAGCTGCGCCAACTCGTGTGTCGGCACCGCCGGAGCACCGCGAGCGAATGGAAGGTGGCGGATCGATAGCCCAGGTGCATCAGCGCCTGATGCTGCCGTACACTCCCGTCAGTGTGATCGTCAACGCGGATGGCGACATCATCGATACGTCCGGCGATGTTGGTCGTTTCCTCCGCCTTCAGGACGGCGCGAAGTCCGCAAACCTGCTCAACGTGATCCCACCCGATCTGAAAGGTGAACTGCGCGCGGCTTCCTTGCATGCTCGACACATGGGGCGGCTGGCGGAGGCGCGCCGTGTGCCTGTGACACTCCAGGGCGCCGTGCGGCTCGTCGACATGTTTGTGCAGCCCCTGGACGAGCCCGAGTTAGCCCACGGCGCGCTGTTGGTAGTGTTGCAGGATGTAGGCGTGGCTACCGCAACTCCACCGGCTTCCCCCAAAGTGGACGTGCGGCTCACCCAGCTGGAATCCGAGCTCCATCCGCCGAAATTTCAGCAGCGGGCGACCATCGAACAGTCCGAGGCAGCCGTCCAGGAACAGACTGCCGCCACCACAGTGCTGCCGGCAAGCGAGGCGCGGCTCCGGCTTGCGCTCGACATTGCCGAGCTGGGAACGTGGACCTGGAACCTCGCCTCGGGCGCGGGGTACCTCGACGCCCGCGGCGCCGAGATCATCGGTCTCGCTCCGGGTTATCTGCCCAACGTGGCGGAGGCGCAGCTCGCGAGCATTCACCCCGACGACCTCGCCCGGATCGAGGCGGAGGTAGCGGCGGGCATTCAGAGCGGCGACGCCTTCGACCTCGCCTACCGTGTTATCCACCCCGGCGGCAGCGTTCGCCATGTGGTTACCCGCGCCCGCGTGATTACCGATGCGGCCGAGCAGCCCGTCCAGCTGGTGGGTACCAACCGCGACGTTACCATGGAACGCGAGGCCGAGCTGCGGCTGCGTGAAAGCGAGGAGTGCTTCCGGGCCCTGCTGGCAAAAGGCTCGGACATGATCACAATCAGTGATCGGAACGGCGCGATTGTGTACGCCAGTCCCTCCACCGAGCGTGTGTCGGGCTATACCGTGGACGAGTTCATCGGCAGCAATCCCTTCGCCGATGGGATTCATCCGGATGATATGACGCGCTGTCGTGAAGCGCTAGATGAGTTGATCGCCACGCCCGGCCTCAGCCTCACCCTCCAACACCGCGCGCGGCATAAGTCGGGCGCATGGCATTGGTACGAAGGCACCTTCACCAGCCTGTTTCACGATCCTGCGGTGGGCGGCTTGGTCGCCAATGTGCACGACATCACCGAGCGCAAGCAGGCCGAAGACGCCCTGCGCGAAAGTGAAGAACGGTTCCGGCTCATGGCGGATGCCGTTCCCCAGATCATCTGGTTGACCGATCCGGCGGGACGGACCGAATTCTTCAACAAGCAGTGGACGCGCTATACCGGCGTGCCCTTCGAGCCGGCGACGTCGGCGGAAGTCGCCGCGAGCTTCGTGCATCCCGATAACGCCACCATGACGGTTGAAACGTTCGCCCAAGCCCGGCGCAACGGCAGCCCGTTTGAGGTCGAACACCGCATCCGGTCGGCAACAGGAACATATCGCTGGTTCCTGGTCCGAGCCGAGCCGTACCGCGATCAGCAAACTGGCGAGATTATTCGCTGGTTCGGGGCATCAATTGATATCCATGACCGCAAACTGGCCGAGGCAGCGTCGCGCGAATCGGAAGAGCGGCTGCAAAAGGCGATCTCCATCGAAACCGTGGGTGTCATCTTCTTCAACCTGGCAGGCGAAATCTACGACGTCAATCAAGCGTTTCAGCGCATGAGCGGCTACGGGCACGAGGACTTTCAGCGCCGAAGGGTGCGCTGGGATGTTGTAACGCCGCCCGAGTTCATGCCGGCGACGCTTAAGGCCAAGGCAGAGCTGCTGACCAAGGGGGAGAACACGCCCTACGAGAAGCAGTATATCCGGCCGGACGGTTCGCGCTGGTGGGGGCTCTTCGCCGGCAAACGTTTGAGCAGCAGCGAGTGTGTCGAGTTTGTGCTCGACATTACCGAGCGTAAGCAGGCCGAAGAAGCCCTGCGCGAGTCCGAAGCCGGTTTTCGGGCTGTCGCCGATGTGGTGCCCGACTTGCTGTGGAGCAGCGATGCGCGCGGTCTGCTCGAATGGTATAACCAGCGCTGGTTCGACTACACCGGGCAAACGCCGGACCAAGCGCGTGGCACAGGCTGGCTCGACGCGATCCATCCGGATGATCGTGACCCATCACTGCACACCTTCCAAGCAGCCATTGCCGTCGGGCAGCCGCTGCGTCAGGAACATCGAATTCGGCGTGCGGACAGGACATATCGCTGGTTTCTGTCGCAGGCGCAGCCCCTCCGGAATGAAGGGGGCACCATTATGCGCTGGTATGGTGCCTGGACCGATATTCACCAAGAGCGCATGGCGCTGGCGGAGGCCGAAGCGGCCCTTAAGACCCGCGATCAATTCCTGTCGATTGCTTCGCATGAGCTGCGCACGCCGCTGACCTCGCTCCTCGGCTATGCCCACATGCTGCCGATCGCGCTCTCGCAGGGCAAGGGCGATCCTGCCAAAATGGCCGGGATGATTGCCGGCAGGCCGAACGGCTCAACGCGCTGGTCGACCATCTGCTCGACGTGTCGCGGCTCCAGCGTGGCCAATTTGCCGTTGAGCGCCAGCCCGTCGATCTGCGTGTGCTGGCCGCACAGGTCGTGGACGAGTTCCGCGTGGCACATAAGCTCGATGCCAAGCACCCTATCGAGCTCCTTCGCGCGGACGAGCCGGTCACGGTTGCCGGAGATGGGCCGCGGTTGGAGCAGGTGCTCCGGAATTTGCTGAGCAACGCGGTCAAGTACAGTCCCCATGGTGGGCCAGTGCAGGTGCACGTCACACGCACTCCCATGGAGGCGGTGCTTGAGGTCGCGGACCGGGGCATCGGCATTCCCGCCCAGGCGCAGGCGCACTTGTTTGATGCGTTTTATCGTGCGCGGAATGTCGGATCGCAGATCAGTGGCTTTGGGCTGGGGCTGCATATCGTCCATGAGATCGTGCAGCGGCATGGCGGGCGGATCGAGGTTGACAGCACGGAGGGGGTCGGCAGCACCTTTCGGGTTGTGCTGCCACGGCACCAGAGCGACGGGCCAAATTCCGACAGCGCTTGATTCGTCGCCTGGCGGAAACACCTGGTCGTGCTGGTGACGGTGGGGCAACGGCTCAGGCCAGGCGCGCCAATCGCTCCAGCAGAGCATCCGGCGGAAATGGCTTGTGCAGGAAATCCGTAGCGCCGGCCGCCCGCGCTTCCGTTTCCAACTGGGGCGAGCGATCCGCGGTCAGAAAGATAACGGGAATTTCATTCCCGCGCTGTTCACGCAAACGGCGACATAGCTCGATCCCATCCGCATCGGGTAAGCGCCGGTCAAGCAGGATCACGTCGACCGGCACGTTCGCCGCCGCGAGTCCCTCCTGCCCGCAAGCCGCCCCGACCACGGCATAGCCCGACATGGTAAGTAAATCTTCTACAAACAGGCGAGTGTCCTCGTCGTCCTCGATCACTAACACCCTGCCGAGGCTGGAGTCCTGCTGAGCATCTGTCATCTGTCGTCCATTCCGGTACCAGATAACCCGCCGTCCGTATCAAGATTGGTGCCGCTGAGCGTGCGCGCTAAGCGCTGGCCGAGCGTCAAATGGTATCTACAAGAAATACGGCACACTCCTTGCTAAAGGTACGTTTCCCAAACGACGGTGCCGCCCATCACAGCGGGGTAACGGGCGGTGCTTGGTGGAACCAGCCCTGGCATCTTATGGCCGCACCACACGCTCGCGTAGCATACGGTTCCGCCCAACAAAGGGAAAAACAGGTGGAGCCACATCATCGTTTGCTTGCGGAACAGTTCCCGCTCGCGCCGCTGATCCTGGTAGTTGAGGACGACGAGCCGATTCGCACCATGATGGAAGATCTGCTCTCCATGGGCGGTTACCGCACCATCAGCATGGCGAGCGCCGCTGCTGCCGAGCAGGTTCTCCAGCAGGAGCAGCCCGACCTGGCCATCCTCGATATCTGGCTGGAGCAGATGGACAGTGGCTGGCGCTTGCTCGATAAACTCCAGCGCGATCCGCAAACGGAGTCGCTGCCCGTGATCGTGTATTCCGCCCACGACACCTTGCTGTCGAAGATGCAACACCGGTTCCCACAGCCGCACTATGTCTTTCTGGATAAGCCGTTCAATATCGGCAAGCTGCTGGCAACGGTGGCGGAGCTCGTGCGGCGTAGGCAGCCAGCGCACCAAAGTCGTCATTAGCGCAGCTTGCGCGCTGGCGGCAGAACATCCAGGCGTGTTGAAGCCTTGTTTCCTACGCTCGGGAACATGACATGTCGGACCCAGCAGGGGCAACGCCCAACCAACGGCGAGCAGCGCAACAGTGTGGCATCAACTTTCCAGCGAATACCGGTGCGGCTAAAAATGAATCTTCAGCAGCCGTGTTTGGGTGAACATGCCGGCCCGCTCCAGCGTCTGCTTTGAGGCATGGTTGCCGTACCAGCAGCCCGCCACTGCCTGCAGTCCACGCCGTTCGCATTCGGCGATAAGCAAGGTGATCGTTGCTGTGCCTACGCCGCGTCGTCGCAAGCCTTCCAATGTGTACATCCCAGTACTGGCGCCATCGGGATACAAGCTACTTGTGTCGAGCAGACCAAACCCCACACATGCGTCGCCGGACTGAACCAGAAACAGTTCCTGCGCTGCGATATATCGCTCAACCGGTGCAAAGAAATCCCCGGAGTGCTCTTGGATAAACGCCGTGTCTGCCCGTGCTGCTAAGCGCAAAGCGTACGAGCTCGGAATTTGTCGCGGCTGGGCGGGCTGGCCGAGGCGGAAAAAGTACGCTTGCTTGGCGAGCTGACGGTACTCGTCCAGCGCATGGGCCAGAAAGAACTCATCGCAGGTAGGCACAAAGGCTTCCTGCACCCGTTCGAGCTTACGTAGCTGTTGAAAAACCGGTTGTCCGTGCGGTTTATAGGGCATAGCAAGCGCAAATTGAGTGATCAGCTGCCCGTTGTGGATGGCAGCAAAGCCCGCAGCTTGGCCGTTGAGCAGGATGCGGTAGTGCTGAGACGCCAGGATATGCTCCTCAAGAAACGAGTCAATGCGCGCCGGCAGCGACGCAAGATGCTGCTGGACTTCCGCATGAATCTCGGCAAAAGCAATCGGAACAAACTGTGTGTTCATGTAGCCTCAGTTACCGGCGCTTGGCGCTTGCGAGCTGCCTGAACGGGGTCTCCGATGGGCCAAGGGCTGGGCTGCGCCGGACCAAGCCTCCCCTACGAGTGGGTCCCCGCCACGGCTACTATACCACGTCTGGTCCGGTGGGCCTGTGCTGGAGGTAATGCACGCGGCAAGAGGTTACGGCCAGCATAGGCCGTGGCATAAGCTATGCAATTGGTAGTTCCAAACACCGTGGAAGGGAATTTCGAGCAGGAGAAGGAAGCGCATGGATCTTTTGCAAAACATCCTGGGCGGTGGCCAGCAGCGCCAGCAGTTCCAGGACTTCGCCAATCGCTACCAGCAAGGCGCGCCGTATGATGGCATCTCCGAGCAGGAGGCGCTCCAACACTACCGCCAGGTCGCCCCACATCTGTCGCCCCAGCAATGGCAAGAGTCCGCGCAGGAGTCGTTTTCGCGCTTGGCGCCGCAGCAGCGCATGGAGCTAGGGCGCTATCTGATGCAGGGAGCGCAGCAACAAGGCTATGCCTTTCCCGACGTGAACCGGGACGGCATTGATGACCGGATGCAGGATCCGCGCTACCTGGCCCAGGTGGCGGGGCAGATGCGGCAGCAACAGCCCGGGCTCTTCAGCCAATTACTCGGCGGAGCGATGGGTGGTGGCACTATGGGCGGCGGTTCAGGGCTGATGGGTGGCGGCGGTGCCGGTGGAAATCTCGGCCAGATGTTGAATAATCCCATCGCCAAAGCAGCCTTGGCCGGCATTGCCGCAACCGCTATGCAGCGCATGATGAGCGGTCGATAGCAGAGTTGGCGTGCCGCAGCGGCGCCGTCAACGTTTGGATCGGGTGAGAACTGGCATGCTCATCCGTTTCGCTGCTTTGGCCGTTGGCGCTGAGTGCTGGCACACCATGTGCAACGAAACTAACGGGCTTGGCGTGGAAGAGTATGAGCAGGAACACGGGATGAATCGTGATGTACAACAGCTACAGCCAGGCACGAATGTGTACGGCAGTGACAACGAAAAGGTCGGCGATCTCGCTGAGGTAGGCGCGAACTATCTGCTGGTCCGGAAAGGCTTTTTATTTGTCAAGGACCGCTACATTCCCTTCTCGGCGATTAGCCGTGTCGATACTGATGGCGTGTATCTGAACGTTACCAAAGACCAGATCGACAGCCAGTCGTGGGAACAAGCGCCGGCTCACGACTCCACAACCTTTGCCGGAACGATGTCGACGGCAGCCACGGATACCAGCAACTATGCCACTGACACAACCAGCACGGCGAACGCCAACTCGACTCACACCCACACAACCAGCGCTCCAACCAGCAGTGAAGCAAAGGTTCCCATAATCGAAGAAGAGCTGCGCGTTGGCAAGCGCGAGGTTGACAGTGGTGGAGTGCGCGTCAATACGCGGGTGGAGGAAGTGCCTGTCCAGGAGCAGGTGACCGTTCGCGAGGAAACAGTGGACGTGCATCGCCGGCCTGTCAACCGCGAAGTGACCTCCGCGGATGTGGCCAACCTCCAAGAAGGCTCCTTCGAAGTGCGCGAGCGCGATGAAGAGGTCGTGGTCGATAAGCAAGCCCGGGTGGTTGAAGAAGTACATATCAAAAAGAACGTCGAGGATCGGACCGAGACCGTTCAAGACACCGTCCGCCGCACGGATGTGGACGTGCAGCAAGTCGGCGGCCAGACGCGCACCACCGACTATAGCGATACAAGTGGCACGGGTACTACCCCCCGCACAGGTTCCGAGGAAGGCATCGTCGAGCGCACGCTCGGCAACGCCAACAACGTCATTGAGCGCAACACCGGGCTGGATACCGATAGGAGCGGCGCTGCTGGCGACCGCGACCCGGGTAACAACTACTAAGCAGCGCACACAACTAAACAGTGGACACCGCGAGAGGGAAGCATTGTGCTTCCCTCTCGACGACTATCGGTTCAGCGTGTAAACTATTGACCTGTGATCGGCCGTGACCGCGCTTTGTGCAACGCAGCAACAAGACTTCCTGTTCGGGCCAGGTACCAACGAGGATCGTCGTGAAAACTGAAATCTATGACACGTTCAATAGCCGGTTGTCGCTGCTCCGCAGTCATTTGACTGAGCTTGAAGAGTTGTTGGCTGGCTATCGGCAGGCCGAGCAGGCCGTGCGAGAAAGTGAGGAACGGTTTCGCTTGCTGGTCGAGCAAGTGCAGGATTATGCGATCTTTATGCTCGATCCCCAGGGCTATATTGTTAGTTGGAATGCGGGGGCGCACCGCATCAAGGGCTACACCGCTGACGAGATTATTGGATCGCACTTTTCACGCTTTTACCCACCCGACGCCCTGGGCGAGGGCAAGCCCGAGCGCGAGCTTGTTGAGGCGCGGGCGCAAGGCCGCGTTGAAGATGAAAATTGGCGGGTGCGTAAGGACGGCTCACAATTCTGGGCAAACGTGGTGATTACGGCGTTGCATGGTGCGGACGGGGAACTGCGCGGCTTTGCCAAGGTTACCCGTGATCTGACCGAACGCAAGCGGGCAGCGGACGAGCGCGAGCAACTGCTGCTCCGGGAACAGCAGGCGCGAGTCGAAGTCGAACGCTTGGCCATACAGATCCAGCGCTTACAACGGCTCACGGATGCCACACTCACGCAAATTACGCTGGACGACCTGCTGCATGTTCTGCTGGATCGGCTGAGCGAGCTCCTGGTAGTGGATACCGTTGCTATTCTGCTGCTAACAGAGGACGGGACGGCGCTCACGGTGCGGGCAGCGAAAGGCTTGGAAGAGGAGGTCAGCCAGAACGTAGTCATTCCGCTTGGCGCTGGCTTTGCCGGCCGCATTGCTGCTGAGCGGCAGCCCGTCGTTCTGCCCGAGGTCGATCCCGCCATGATCATCAGCCCCGTCTTGCGGTCAAAGGGTGTGCGCTCCTTGTTGGGCGTGCCGTTATTGGTCGAGGGCCGGGTCATCGGGGTGGTGCACGTCGGCACGCTTGCGCCGCGCTCGTTTCCCGACGACGATGTCCAACTGCTGCGGCTGGGCGCCGACCG
>JADDQF010000132.1:9254-20728 GCA_016781505.1 bacterium | reverse complement strand
ACACTGTTTTGAGCAATGGCCCTGGCCAGTGGGAGCAATACCCCGGCCGGGGCTATTGCTTTAAACTTCCACGCTGCCATGCTCAGGTCCAAAACGCCATAGGATGGCTTCAGACTAGGATCACCACGGCACGCTAGCTCTTAAAGTCGTGGGCAGCACTGGCATGTGCCAGTGCTGCCCGCCGTTTGCTTATGCTCCGTTGGCTGTGAGCGACATCCAGATGCCGCTAACGGGCTACACCGTCCGTTCCAGCAGCCTAGCCGACGACGGCTGATGCTCCAAAAGCCGGTACGTTACGGTCGTCTCCGATGGAGAGCATAGTTCAACCAACCCATCGGCCACGAGTTGCTGCAACATCCGCTGCAGCTCAGACTGTGCGGCATCATGCATTGACAGGGTAATTGATCCACCGCGATAGCGCAGCAATGTAGTTAACGCGCGTATTCGTTCTGCATTCTTCGACATATGTTCCTCTACCGAAAACCCAAAATATTTGACCTCGGCCGTGTGAGTTCTGCTTGTTACAACGTCAAAACAGCGCAAAAAGATACGTGGTTGCCCCACCAGCGCAAGCACCAACTGGGGCCTAGCTTTGGATTCGCCAAATGCTTGCCTGCTTGTGCCTTATATAACCTTTCAGCCGTCTTTCTGGGCACGCTTAGCTTTTTTCATGCCACAGTTGTAGTCCAACTGCCTATCCGAGGTGATTGTGACAACGCCCGCCACTATTTCGGTTGTTGAAACCATGCCGATCGTTCGTGCGCTACTAACCAGGCTGATGCAACCGGTCTTCCCCTTGCAGTGAAATACCGCCAATTATTGCCTTGTTGGAACAGCGCGCACGTTGTCTGATGAGGCGGTCTGTTGTAACGTGTATCCGGTGCTGAAGCATCCCAATCTTACGTAAACTAGCAGACAGGAGAACGTCCCAGATATGCACAACCGGCGCGGAGAAATGCACCAACAGCAGTCCAAAAGCCCTGTCCACCTCGCAATCGCGCTTGGCGCAATGCTCGGGACTACCGCCCGCTTTTTGATCGGCCAGGCCATTCCGCCGCTCGGGCCGGGTGCTTTTCCACTCGGAACACTTGTGGTAAACCTGACAGGTTGCTTGCTGCTTGGCCTGGCCCAAACACTGCTGCGCACACGTCGGCTACCGTACGCTCACCTACTCCAAGCAGGCATAACGGTCGGGCTGCTCGGCGGATTTACAACCTTCTCGACATTCAGCGTCGAGACCATCCGCTTATTGCAAACCGGCCAGTTCATCTATGCGCTGGCGTATCAAGCTTTGTCCCTGGTTGGAGGAGTGGTCGCAGTCGTAGTCGGCGGTAAGCTCGGCGGCCAGGTAGTCCACGGCTGGCTTGGAGGGGCAGTCCAATGAGCCTAGTGCTGCTGTGGATTGGCGGCATCTTAGGGGCACTTTGCCGCTTTCATGCCAATCGTTTGCTCCGCGGACAGACCCAAAGCGCTTTTCCTTGGGGCACGTTGCTGATCAATGTCACCGGTAGCGCCCTGCTTGGACTGCTGATGGGCCTGCTTGCCAAGCACGCGACGTGGCCCACAACCCAGCTCGGTATCTTTTTTGGGACAGGCTTTTGTGGCGCCTACACCACGTTTTCCACCTTCGCGCTTGAAACCGTGGAGCTATGGCAGCGCGGTGCACGCCGTGCCACACTGCTTAATGCGCTCGGCCAGCCGCTGGTGGGTGGGCTGGCCGCATGGCTTGGGCTTCACTTCGGTGCGAGCTAGCGCAGGGGCGGCGCGTTTACAAAAAGATCGGCAGCAGCAGCGCGACAAGCAGCAGCAGCATGGCAATTGTAGCCAGAAAGCTCCAAAAGAACAGCAGCTTTTGCGAACCATCGTACGCGAAGCTGCCGACCCGCACCAGATTTTCAAAGCCATAGATCTGCACCAGATGGACCCGATCATCCGTCCGGCGCTCTTCGGTCTCGCCCTCAATCACAACCTCGTCGTGGCCCAGGTCGAGCCGCACCTCGGTGTAGGGTACCATCATGATCGTGACCGCCGCCATCGCGACGCACGTATCGGTGCCAAGCTGCTTTTGCACGTTGGCGATCAATCCTTTGAGCCCCGGCACGGCGGACCATTCGCGCTTAAGCCCGCCTATGTGCCGCTCTTCGTAGACCTTGGTCAGCTCGACTTCTTGGCGCACCTGGTTCTCATCCAAATGCGGCAGATCATCGTAGCTCGACGCCTTGAGCGCCCGCCGGCTCCATTCAAAGGCGCGGCGTTGCACCAGCCGCCCCTCGCCATGACAACGGTCGCACTTGAGCCGACCCATGCCGGCACAGACGGTGCACGGCACAAGCACTTGTCTGACCTGCGTTGTTTCGGATGCCGCCGCGTCGTTGAGGTGAGCAGGCTGCCCGGCCGCTCGTTGTCGAGAAGCAGCGACATGACCCGGCCCTTCCTGTTGGCGGCGCAGCGCCACCCCGTCTCCACCGTCGCTCGTAGCCACCGGACGCGACACCAGCACGCGGCGTGAGCCTTTGCACTCCGGGCACAGCTCGTAGCCACTGCCCTCACAGCGGGGACACGCAATCACCCGCTCCGAGCCGGGAATGATCTCAGCCCGGCCAGGATCATCCTCGAATGCGCTGGGCGGCGGCAAGACTACCTGCCAACGATTCTGTTCTTTTTGCACCGGCAGATCGGGAGCATTAGCATCCGGCTCTTCAACATCCTTGGGCTCGGTGCGCGTTTCCAGCAACACTTCGAGCTGATAAAAGTACACATTGCGGCTGCGTACTTCGCGCAGGTTCACAATTCGGCCGAGATGCTGTTTGCGGAATTCCCGGCGTCGGCCGCTGGTGCTCCACTGGTCGAGCACACGGGCCAGCACCAGGGGATCACGGAGCTCTTCAGCGCGCGCGTGGGAGCGCTCAAACGGCTCGCGCAGCAGATCGGCGGCCAGCGCCTGCTCCACCTCGCTCTCCACCAGCCCAATCGCTTGGAAGCTCGGCGCCGTGTTGATCGCACGCACCGCCGTGGCCTCACCCAGCGTCAACGGCTGCTCGTCGGTCACGATGCCGGAGCGCGCAAACGCGCCGTCAAGCGCTTCCATGGCGGCAGACGCGGTCGGGTAGCGCTTTTGGGGATCGATGGCCAGCATCGTCCGGATGATCTTCTCGACCTCAAGCGGCAGCTCGACGCCGTGATATCCGAGGGGCAAAATAGCGTCGAAGCGGTAATCCGGATGCTGGGGCGGAGTTTCCCAGGGCAGCTGGCCACTCAGCATGAAGTACAGGATCACGCCAAGCCCGTACAAATCGGAGAGCGACGTGACCAGCGTCGCCGAGCGCGCGTGTTCCGGCGAAAAGAAGCCCGGCGTGCCCATGATCATATCGGTGCTGGTATGCCGCTGATCCGGCAGGCGGGCAATGCCAAAGTCCGTCAACAGCGCGCGACTGCCGCTGGCATCCAGCAAAATATTACCCGGCGACACATCACGGTGAATAATGTTTCGGCTATGGGCATAGTCCAGGGCGGAGCCGATCTGCCGAAAGATCGTAATCGCTTCCCGTAGCGGCAGCTTGCCGTCTTTCTCCACCCGCTGGCGCACCGAGCCACCCGAGACCAGCTCCATCACGGTGTAGGGAAAGCTGTTTGTGGGCGTGGCGTGGTCGTAGATCTGGATAATATGCTGGTGGCGCAGCTGGCTGGTCAGCTCGGCCTCGCGCGTAAAGCGCAGCACACTTTCTTCGTCATGACTCAGCAGCAGCTTGACCGCAACAGCGCGCTCATGCAGAAAAATATGTCGGCCCATCCAGACTTGGCTGGTTGCGCCGCGGCCGAGTTCGTGCTCCAGCCGGTAATTGCCGATGGTTTGGGGAATATTCGCCACGCACTGCTCCCTAGCACTTCCGTGCGTTTCGATTATACCATGATAGGTAATAGGCTTCAGGCTACAGGTATGAGGTCTTTTCCCCACCTGAAGCCTGAAGCCTGATACCTGTTGTTTACCGCCGGCCGGGAGCCACAGCGCCAAAGATCGAGGGTGGCAGCTTGAAGCCATTGGCTTCCAGTCGAGGCGTGAATTTCGGCCGTACACCCGTGGGCCGCAGCTGAGCAATCACCTTGCCCTCCGGGGTCATGCCCTTTTCTTCCAACACAAAGATATCCTGCAGCACCACCGTGCCGCTTTCCAGGCCTTGGACCTCGGTAATGGCGCTCACCTTGCGCTGACCATCGCGGAGCCGCGTCTGCTGCACGATCAGGTTGATCGCGGAGGCGATCTGCTCGCGAATCACCGTGAGCGGCATGTCCATGCCGGCCATCATACACATGGTCTCGATACGGGCGACCGCGTCGCGCGGCGTGTTGGCGTGCAGTGTCGTCAACGAGCCGTCATGGCCCGTGTTCATCGCCTGCAGCATATCAAACGTTTCACCACCACGGCACTCGCCGATCACGATGCGCTCCGGACGCATACGCAGCGAGTTAATCACCAGATCGCGGATTGCCACCCGACCCGAACCGTCCAGGTCCGCCGGCTTGGCTTCCAGCCGCACCACGTGTTCCTGGCCCAGCTTAAGCTCGGCCGAGTCTTCGATCGTGACGATGCGGTCTTCCGGTGGAATAAAGTTCGACAGCACGTTCAGCAGCGTGGTCTTGCCGGAGCCCGTACCACCCGCCACAACAACATTCAGCTTGGACACCACGCAGGCTTCCAAAAAGTCTGCCATCTCCTGCGTCATCGAGCCGAAGCGAATCAGATCCGAGATTTGCAGCTTTGATTTTCCGAACTTACGAATGGTGATCGTCGGGCCGTCAATCGCGCAGGGCGGAATGATTGCGTTCACGCGGGAGCCGTCGGGCAGGCGAGCGTCCACCATCGGCCATTTGCGGTCAACACGGCGGCCGAGCGGCCGAATAATGCGGTCGATGACCTTTAGAGCATGATCATCACCCATGAACTGGACATCCGTGAGCTCCACCTTGCCTTTGCGCTCGGCATACACCATGCGCGGCCCGTTAACCATCACTTCCGAGACGCTGTCATCGTCCAGCAGGTTTTGAATCGGTCCAAACCCGTAAATTTCGGTCATAACCATGCCGTAGAGCGTTTTGATCTGGTCTTGGGACAGGTTCACGCCGCTTTGGCGGTAATAATTCGCAAAGCGCTCCTGGATCAGCCGCTCGGTATCCGGTGATCGCTCGAGCTGCGTTTGTGAGCCAAACGATGCTAGCACGCGATCCGTGATCGATAACGATAATTCAAGCATCTTTTTGTGTGAAATGGCCTCCACCGGCGCCGCACCAGAGCTGGTAGCCACGCCGGGAGCAGCTGGAGCGGCGAGGATTGGGGCCGGGGCGGATGCAGCCGAAACAGGAGGCACCGCAGCAGGCTGCGGGATGGTCGCGGCCGGAGTGGGCGGCGGAGCGACGGAAGTGGGAGCCGGTTCAGAGCCGAGACGCTTCAACAAAGACATAATTGCAACTCCAACTGATGGTGATGATACGCATCAAACACATGGCCGGGCGTGAAACTAGCCAGATCATGGCATATTCCCCGGCTCGCGAACAGGGGTCGGTGGTATGCCATACCGCTTGCAGTTTGGGCTATGGGCGACATGACAAACGGCGCGGGGAGTCCACGCCGTTGCTTGACAGCCGACAGGCAGAAGATGTTAGGCGGCTTGTGATGCAGGAACGTGATTCGCTGCAGCGGAGCCGTGCTGTGCAACCGGCTGGGCTGCCAGCCACGCCGCCAACGCGCAGCTGGGCAACGGCCGGGCAAACAGGTAGCCCTGGCCATGATCGCAGTCAAGTAGCTGCAGCATACTCAGTTGCTCGGGTGTTTCAATCCCTTCGCCCGTGACCGTTAGATTCATCGTTTTCGCAAGCGTTATAATGGCGCGAACAATCGCCGTATCATCGGCATCCTGCGCCAGCCGATCAACAAACGAGCGATCAATCTTGATCACGTCGATGGGAAAGCGCCTAAGATACGCCAGCGACGAATAGCCTGTACCGAAATCATCAATGGCTAGCCCAACGCCCAGGGCCTTCAGCTCCTTCAAGATCGCCAGTGTCGAGGCGCCGTTTTCCATCAAGATACTTTCGGTGATCTCCAACTTAAGGCTGCTCGCCGGCAATCCGGTCTGTTGCAGAATTCGTGCAACGTCCTGAGCTAACGACGGATGTTGAAACTGACGCGCCGATAAATTTACACTGACGGAGAGTGGTGGGTGCTCAGGATGCAGCAGCTGCCACTCGCGCATTTGCGAACAGGCAGTTTCCAGCACCCACGCTCCAATCGGCAATATCAGGCCGGTCTCTTCGGCAACCGGAATGAATTTAGCGGGCGACACGAGCGATCCATCGGGGTGCTGCCAGCGGATCAGCGCTTCAACTCCCGCTATCCGCCCGGTCGTTAGGTCCATGATCGGCTGATAAAACAGGCAAAGCTCTTGCCAGCCTACTGCCCGCCGCAGGTCGGTCTCCAGCTTCAAACGCTCAATCGCCTCTTGATTCATGGCCGGATCAAACACGGCGTAACGCGCCTTGCCGTGCTTTTTGGCCTGGTACATCGCAACATCAGCGCAGCGCAGCAGGTCTTCGCCAGCGCTGGAATGATCACCCTCGATCACAATGCCAATGCTGGTGGTAACGAACATTTCATGACCATTGATCTGCACAGGAGCTTGCAGCATGGTGGCGATCCGATCAGCAACCTGGATTGCATCACCAACATCCACAATGTCTTCCAACAGCACAGTGAATTCATCACCGCCCAGACGTGCGGCCGTATCTTGCCCCCGAATACAGGTTTGCAGCCGTTCGGCCACGGTGATCAATAGTTGGTCACCCACTTCATGGCCGAGGCTATCGTTGATGACCTTGAAGCGATCCAGGTCCAAAAACAACAGGGCAACCGAGCACTGGTGCCGACCAGCGCGAGCGAGTGACTGGGCCAGGTGGTTCATGAATAACGCGCGATTCGGCAGCTTTGTCAACGGATCGTGAAATGCTTGGTGCACCAGCTGAGCTTCGAGCGTTTTGCGCTCGGTGATATCACGGGTATTGAGCACCACACTGCGGATCTGCGGATCGTGCCGCAGGTTATTGCCGATGGTTTCCACATGCAACCATGAGCCATCGCCGTGGCGCAACCGCCACTCGACGGGCGTGCTCACGCCACTACGCTCGGTTAATGTCGCTAAAAACTGCAGCGCTTTGTCCCGATCGTCGGCATGCAGGACATCCACAAACTTGGTACCAATGAGTTCGCTCGTGCCATAGCCAAATACGCGTTTTACAGATGGCGTTTGATAGCGAATAATGCCATTGGCATCCAAGGTTGTAATCACATCCGACGAGGTTTGCACCAGTGAACGGAAGCGCGCCTCGCTTTCGCGCAGATCGTCGTTTAAGGCCGCGCTTTCCAAGGCTAGCGCGACGTAGGCGCTGAGCGAACACAGTCCAGCTATGGTGTCTTTAGGCAAGGCATCCTCACCGGCAACCACAATCACGCCGCACAGCGCATCCCGCATCAACAGCGGAACAACACTGTAGACGGTGCTGGCGGATCGTGGATCGCAAGGGCCAAGTGCCTGCGTTGCCGAGCTGCGCTTGGCCTCGTACACACACCTTTGGTTCAGCTGGGCAGCTACACCGGGCGGGAGCAGGCGCAGATCGATTGGCGTTCCAGTGTCGGTCGCGGCGTCCCCACCAGGACTCGACGCCGCAACCACAAACATTTGCTCACCCGTGCCGACCGCTATTCGCACCTCCACATGCGGCGCGGACTTCGTCATCCGGGCAACAGCGTCAAGCGTCACAGCATAGATGCGCTCCAAGGGAGGATTCGCCATCAAGTCCACGCCAAAGTTCCGGAGCACAGACTCGCGCACAACGCCACGCTCGTGTTTCATCAAGAATACCGCAAGCAGATACGTTAGGCTCGCGGTGAGCGCCATTGGGGGCAGTTGCAACACAGCGTCCCACCAAAACATAGCGTCCCAGCCAGCACCGATGCGGACAGCCAAAAAGGCACCGTAATGCAGCACAACGGTCGCCAGCAGCTGCCTTGGCGAGCCATACAGCGAGCGAAAGCACAGACTCATGTAGATCCAGGGGAGGGCGCTCGTTGACGCCCCGGCGGCAATCAGCAGCAGCGCGCAGCCTTCGGCTGCAACAACGGCCGCGGGCCAACGATCGCGGCGATACCCCCAAAAACGGCACGCGCTTAGCCCTACCATGCCCAGGCTTGCAAGCGTCCGTACAAGCAGGTGGCCGGCATCCGCGGCCAGAAGTGCTGGGAGGAGGCTGATCAAGGCGGTCTGGCTCGCCAGCAGCAACAGCCAGCGGACGCGCGCAAGGACGTCGGAAGGCGGACCGAAAATCACTTTTTGCCAGGATATCAGCCAAGCGCGTAGCCGAGTCAGGCTGATGGAGCGTGCAGCCCGTTGGGAAGCGGGATACCCG
The DNA here is from genome assembly GCA_016781505.1 of bacterium. GTDB lineage: Bacteria > Chloroflexota > Chloroflexia > Chloroflexales > Kallotenuaceae > LB3-1. The sequence goes on along the minus strand of JADDQF010000132.1, from coordinate 12,274 downwards.
GAATCGGACCTCCTGGTACCGCGCCTGTGATCAATTGTCACGTGATCCTGCTCCAACGGATCGACCATTGTTGCGGCCTTTCGCATGTATGTGGACGGAAACCCGTGCGGAACAAGCACATACGACGCGTGCATGCCACACGCTACGCATACTACCGTACCGCGGGACTCCTCAACGAGGACGAGATGGTCCTGTGTGTACCAGGTTAATTAGTGTGGAACAGCATTAGGAGCAAAGCCAAACCAAAAGCCTCAGTTGGAGTCCAACCGAGGCCGTTCACTGGCCAGCAACACCGGACTACGAGCAGCTACAAAAACGTCGCCGCGCGATATTACATCTTGACGAAATAGGCCCCGCACGCCCGATCCAACAACTCCTTGGTCATTTGCGGCGGAATCGAACGATACTTGGCCTCGTCCAAAATTTGATCGCAAAGGTCGCGTGGGTGGCAGCAGCGCAGGTCGCGATTGACCTTGATATAATGTTCCTGCAGCAGGTAGCGCAGGCCATCGTCGCTGTAGGGAATATTTTTGCCCTTGCACACGACCCGGAAGATTTCGCGATACTCGTTGGGCGACGGATTAGGCACCTCGATCTTGTGCCGGATCCGACGCAAAAAGGCGTCGTCCACCAGCTGCTTGGGATCGAGATTGGTTGAAAAGACGATCAGCACATCAAAGGGAATTTCGAGCTTCTTGCCGGTCTGCAGGGCGAGGTAGTCGACCTTCTTTTCAAGCGGCACGATCCAGCGATTGAGCAAATCCTGGGGCCGGCACTGTTGGCGTCCAAAGTCGTCGATCAGGAACAGGCCGCCGTTGGCCTTCATCTGGTACGGGGCTTCATACACCTTGGCATCCGGATCGAAGATCAGTTCAACCTGCTCCAGAATCAGCTCACCGCCAACCACCACCACCGGCCGGCGACACAGCAGCCAGCGCCCATCATTGCGTTTCGTTGGCGCTTGGCCCGCGGGCTGAAAGCTATACAGCTCATCCGTAGTCAGGGGAGCGCTTTGGGGAGCTTCGGCAACCTCGTGGTTGAGCGGATCGAAGACTTTGATCACCTGGCCATCGATTTCGATGGCGTACGGCACCAGCACATGGCCCTGCAAGATCCGCGCGATGCCTTCGGCAATGGTTGTCTTGCCGTTGCCGGGCGGGCCGTACAAAAACAGCGACCGCGCGGAGTTGGCGGCCGGGCCGATCTGGTCCATCAGCTTTTCGCTGATCACCAAGCCCTCAAATGCTGCCCGGATCGTCGCCTGGTCGATCACCATGCTGCCGACCGACTGCTGCCTGACCGCTTCAATATACGCTTGGAGAGGCACGGGCGCTGGTCCGGCATACTGGGAACGGTCTAGAATCTCGTGAGCTTTTGTGCGGCCTTTGCTGGTGACAACATATTGGAAGGAGCGCTCATAAAAACCGCCCTGCGCGCCGGTGATATCGACGTACTCTTCTTCCTTGAGAAAATTGAGCACGGTATCCACCACATTCAAGAACGGCAGCTTCAGGCCATCGGCGAGCTGCTGGGCCGACAGCATACCCGCAAAATAAATATGCTTAAGGACCAGCTCGGACAAAAAGCCCATGGTGAGGCCGGTCTCTTCCAATGACGTCGGTTCGGGCGGCAGCATAGCACCCCCGGAACCGCCATGCGCGGCAGGGTTGCTGACAGGTCCGGTCGTGGTAAACTCGCGCAGGGGAAATGCGCCCATGAAAAGTTCCTCCCGCTTAAGGTAAGCTACGGGTGCGGCTATTCTACTGATAGACAAAATGGTCCGCAATAGCCTGATTGGACTATTGCGATAACATCTTTCGTGGGGTACGGTGATGTGGGCTGCGGTGGTGACTATCCCAACACTGCTTACAACGGAGCAGAGCGTGGATCGATACGGCGTATGTTGAAACATGCAGGGCAACGCGGGCCGGGGGTGGCCCACAGCATTGTTGTGCTGATCGGCGTGGTTGGATTATTGACCGCGGGCCTACAGGTGCTCACACTACGGACCTACCCGCCGCCACGGCTGGGCAGCCAGCAGGTTGTCGCGACGCGTAATCCGAAGATCGGTGTGCATCTGCGGCTCAGCGGCACGGACGACGAGACGGCGCTGGCCGAGCAGCTCAGCCAGGTGCGGGAAATGGGCGCGCAGTGGGTGGTTGATCTGTTTCCGTGGGCCTATGTTCAGCCGCGCGGCCCGCGCGCCTTTGACTGGCGGGGCGCGGATTTAATGATCGCTCATGCTAAGCAGCAAGGCTTGGAGGTGATCGCCCGCTTGGACATTGTGCCTGAATGGGCGCGTCCCGAAGATGCCACGGACCGCTGGCTCGACCCCCAGTATTACGACGACTTCGCCGCGTACGCCGCCGCCTTTGCCGCGCGGTATCGTGACGAGGTGCGCTACATCGTCGTCTGGAACGAGCCGAATTTGGATTTTGAATGGGGCAGCCGCCCACCCGATCCCGGCGCCTACGCGGCTTTGCTGAAAGTGGTCTACCCGGCGATCAAGCAGGCCAATCCCGCGGCGCAGGTCGCAGCCGGAGCATTGTCACCAGGCCCAACGGTGCCGGGCATTCGGATGGATGATTTGCAGTTTTTGCGCGGCATGTTGGATGCCGGCGCGCCCTTTGATGTGCTGGCGCTGCATGTGTATGGCGGCACCACGCCCGCGAGCGCCGAGCCGCATCCCGACCGGGTCAATTTTCGCAGGGTTGAGGTTTACCGCGACGTACTGCGCCAAGCCCAGCAGGCCAAGCCGCTGATCATTACCGAAGGCGGCTGGAACGATCATCCGCGCTGGGCCGGTGCTGTCTCACCCGCCGCGCGGCTGCGCTGGACGGTCGAGGCCTACGAATTGAGCGAGCAATGGCCGGATGTGCTTGCGGTCTGCTTTTGGCAATTTCGTGGCCCCGTCACCCATGGCTACCAAGACAACTACAGCTTTGTCGCCGGCGACGGTACACCCCGCGCGATTTATTGGGCCGTGCGCGAGTACGCCACCGGGCGCAGCGAATCACAAA
>JADDQF010000132.1:0-9097 GCA_016781505.1 bacterium | reverse complement strand
ACAACCGGCACCGTCAGCACCCCCGCCAGCAGTCCAACATGGACGAGCGGGCCGAACGGACCGAGCCGCAACAAAGCGTCACGAACCGCTTCCGGACGCAGGGCTGCCCCGAACCAGTACACCAGCGCGGCGACGATCAGCAGCGCCAAAACGCCGCCTCCCAGCATCAGGGCGCGACCGCGCCGCTGGATTGGACGATCACGCTCGACGCTCATGCCCGTGGTGTATGCTGCTGGGCCTCGGCTTCCGACAGCCGACGCTCCAGCACTTGCGTTCGTTTGAAGCGATTGAGCTGCAGATAATGCTGCGCAACATCCAGCAGCGCATCCTCCGGCACCAGACCGACGATCTCGCTTTCGGCTGCCAGCACGCCGTAGCGCGCCGCCTCAATCCGGATCAGCTCAAACACCCGCTGCAGGGGTGTTGCCCGAAAGTTCGTCAGATTGATCGAGACCTGCGCGCGGCCGTCGACCAGCAAACCGAGCGCTTTGCAGAAGCGCAAACCGCCATTCGAGTGCCGAACGGCTTTGGCTACCTGTTTGGCGATCTCGACGTCGCCGGTGCTCAAATACACGTTATACGCGATCAGCGGCTGACGGGCGCCGATCACCGTTGCTCCGGCCGGACCGATCGTGGTTGGCCCAAAATCGGGCTCGCGCAGGGGGTCATGACCCAGCGACTGCTTCAGCCCTTCGTATTCGCCCCGCCGGATATCCGCTAAGTTGCGGCGTTCGGGCCGGGTTGCCGCTTCCTCGTACAGGTACACCGGAATGCCCAGCTCCGCTCCGACGCGCGCACCCAGCTGTTGAGCCAGCGCCACACACTCGGCCATCGTCGTGTCCCGTAGCGGAATGAACGGCACAACATCGGCTGCGCCGAGCCGTGGATGTACGCCCTGATGGTGGTCCAGGTTGATATGCCGCTGAGCGGTCGCAATGCCGGCAAACGCGGCCGCGACCATCACTGTGGGTGGTCCCACAAACGTTACCACCGCGCGGTTATGGTCGGCATCGGCCTCAACGTCCAGCACAAGCACATCAGGCACGGCCGCAATCGCAGCCACAATTGCCGCGATCACCTCCGTCCGCCGACCTTCGCTGAAGTTGGGCACACATTCGATCAAGGGCTGAGCCATGCACGCTTCCTCGCAGCTCCCCAACCGGGCAGTCGTTACGCGATCCTTGCCCTAGGATACACCAACTTTCAAGCATTACGCTGCGGGCAACCTGCGTTGCCGGTTGCATCCATGTGGGAAGTCGGTATACTACAGCAGCTTTGAGTTCGTCACAAATATCACAAAGAACTGTATGTCACGCTTTACCCGTAATTATCGCTTGTTCGCCGTCGTCCTCCTTGCCGCCATCATTGTGGGTTGCTCGGCGGATGCGCCAGCCGCCCAAGTTACACAGGCCACCGTGCCGGCTGCGTCGATCGCGCCAACGGCCACGGCCACCACCGGTCCAACCACTACGCCGCTCGCTTGGACGTTTCCCAGCGGCAGCCGGATCATCGGCGTCGACGTGGGCAACCAAACACCGGAGGCGGCGATCACATTAGTGGGAGCGGCACTGCGCGCATGGCAGCGGCCAATACCCCTCCGCGCCGAAGGCAGCGCCGCCCAGCCAGTGCCGGTGCTCAAGCCCGCGGTTGTGCGCCGCGACCCCGCTACTGCGGAGCTGGTTGCCCAGGCCGAACAGCAAGCCCGCGCTGCGGAGCCGGTCGACATCCCGTGGGAGCCCGCGATCGACGCGGCGAAGCTGCGGGCCGAGCTTGAAGCGCTCGCGCCCGCCTTTCGCCAAGCGGGCCGCAGCGACATTTTGACCAATACCGATTCGCTCACCGCCACCTTTACGTTCCGGGCGCAACCCGGCATTGAGCTCGATATCGACGCCACCGCCGAGCGGCTCACGCCGCTGCTGCTTGAGCCTACCGACGAGATCACCGATACGGTCGTGCTCGCTACCGCCCCAGCGGAGCGCGACCTGGCCCAGCTGCGGCAGGTGCTGGAAAGTCATCTGAGCTACTGGAAAAATGGCGTTGCGGCGATCTACCTGCATGACCTGGAGACCGGCGAAACGCTCGGCATTAATGAAAACACGGTCTTTTCGGGCGCCAGCGTCATGAAGGTACCGATCATGATCTACGTCTTCTCCAAGCTCGGCAAGCTCAACGAGCAGCAGCGGGAATGGATGGAGAACGTGATCGTGAACAGCGACAACCTGGATGCCAACGCACTGTTGGCGGCCGCAGTAGGCGGACAGGGTACCGAGGCGGCGCTTGAGGGCGTGAACGAGATGACGGTGATGTTGCAAGAGCTCGGCCTGCAGCACACCTACCAGCTGATCCCGTATGAGTCGGCGGAGTGGTTGATCCAGCAGTCCAAATTCCCCAAGGGCGGTCCAGCGCGTGAGGGCGAACCACCGTTCACCGCGGCCGACAAATATCTCCGCACGACGCCCCGAGAGATGGGCCAGCTTTTTGTGATGCTCGCGCAGTGCGCGGATGGCACAGGACCGCTGCTCGAAAAATACAGCGACACCATCAGTGAGGCACTGTGCGACGAAATGATGGCCTGGCTTGAGCGGCCCCACGACGAGGAGCGCATGGTCGCGGGCATTCCAGACGGAATAAAGGTAGCCCACAAAGGCGGCTGGATCGAAGACATGCAGGGTGATGTGGGCATCGTATCGAGTCCCAATGGCCGCTACGTGGCCGCAATCTATATCTGGCGCGCGAATGGCTATGCCTCCAACATCCATGCTTCGCCGTCGCCGTACCTTGGCGATTTTTCGCACACCATCTACACGTTCTTTAATCCGGAGCCCATGGAGTAAGGAACCGCAGCAACACCAGCTTCCCCTCTACTGCAGTTTCTCGGTGCTGGTAGCCTCCTTCTGCCAGCGCAGAATCGGGCGTATCATGCTGTTGAAGGCCAACGGCGGCAGCTCGTCGGGGCCAAACCAGCCAGCCAGATCGGCATCGTCCGATGGCCACGGCTCGACGCCGTCCCCGACGCGTGCCAGGTAGGTAATCACGATCACCCGGCCGTCGAAGGCAAGATCGAGCAAGGCAAGCTCCGCCACCTCCAGGCCGGTCTCCTCCCTGCATTCGCGCTGAGCCGCGGCCACCGGATCTTCACCAAAATCCACGTACCCACCGGGAAAACACCAGCGGCCACGGCCAGGATCGATCGCCCGACGAATAAACAGGAGCTTGCCGTGGCGCTCGACCAGCACCGTCGCGGCCACCTTGGGATCGGCGAAGGCAATATAGCCGCACGCTGGACAGGTGGGCCGCGCCTTGCCTTCAAAGATCCGCTGCTCGACGGGAGTTGCACATTGCGGGCAAAACTTGATCATACGAGCACGATAGCACGGACCGCTGCCCTGTCAAACACTAGGCGGACAGGCCGGGCTAGGGTTCGGGAAATGCAACTGTCCAGGCACCATTCGCCTGCGCGTCGAGGAGATAGGCGCTCGCCACCGGCACCATGATCGTCCCTGTGCCGGTCGCCGCTGTGCTGTTCACCACAATCTCGACGCGCTGCTGGCCATCCAACGACCACAGCAGAAATGTGGCCGGAAACGAGCCGCTCTGCGTCCACTCTACACGTTGGCTCCATTGGTTCAGCGGAATCGGGGCAGTCGCAGTTGAGCCTTGGCCTGAAAGCACGCGACTGGCTATGATTTCACGTTCGAGATCGGTGAGCTCGGGCTGTTCAACACGGGCTTGCCACTCGTCTTGGGCGATCATATGCAGGGTATAGCGGCCACCAGCCTTGATCCCAAACACCTGCCGGGTATTGAGAGCCGTGCCGTTCGCCAACAGGGCGAGGTGCTCACCCTGCTCGTTCAGCAAATAGGCGGCGAATGGCGTAGCAGCCGGATGGTCGAAATGGAAGACGGCCAGGCCAGGCGCGAGGAAAAAGAGTTCGGTTTGATCTTCACCCGAGCCACTCAGCGTAAACGACGGAGTAGGAGCACGCGACGATGGTGCTTGAGCGTTGGGGGTGGAGGTGGTAGGCTGTGGTGCAGCAAGGCTTGGTTTAGCCGATGGCGGTGCGTGATGCGTGTGCACCGCAGCCGATTCGGGCACAACAGCCGTTGTGCTTGCACTGGAGCCGGTCGACGCTACCCGTTCGCCGCTTGCCAATGTGCCGCCTGCCCGGCTCGTACCACAGCTGCTCAACAGCAGCACTCCGGCCAATACGGCGCTCCAGAGTTTGAGCATTGGGCAGGTTGTGAGCAAATGAAGATGCGGCATACGTTCGGTCGCTACGGCTACACTAAATGTCGGAGGCAGCTGATCTCCTGATCAGCTGCCTCCGAAATAACCGTTATCGGGTCGAATGACGGCGCACGCTGTGGCGGATGCCCCAGCCAGCTACAACTACCAGCAGACCGACCACGGCCAGCATCGCTGGCACGTCGTTGCCAAGGCCAGTGTTCGGCAACCCTGCCTGCGCGCCACCGGCCTGTCCACCGGTTTGACCACCGGCCTGTCCACCAGTCTCACCACCGCTTCCAGCACCGGCCTGGATCGTAATTTGCTTCATGACCACCTAGCCATTGACCTGGACCGGAACGTCGGCACCGGGGAACTCGTAGGTGCCAATCGCGCCCGCGTCGATATGCAGCATCGGCCACACTTTGTCGCCTGCGTTCGGCATCTGGCTGAGCATTACCTTCACATTCGTGTTCTCGCCGGCCTTCACGGCCGTCTGCCCAATCACCGGGCCGGGCTTGTTGTCAGGGGTATTGACATGGATCACGATCCAGCCGTCCTGCGCCGCAACAACACGGGCAACAGTGACCGAGTTGGCCATGATGGCCTGATCGCTCGCTTCAACCAGCGGCGCTGGACCAGAGGCAGCCGGCGCCGCGCTGGGAGCAGCCGAGGGGGATGCACTTGGAGCAGCCGACGGTGCCGCGGATGCCGCGGGTGATTGTTGCGCCACTGCCACGGTGATCATGCTGGTCATCTCAGGATGAATGCGGCAGTAATACTCGAATGTACCGGCTTTGTCCAGCGTTATTGCTTTGGACTGGCCGGTCGTGAGGGTACCCGTGTCAAACGAACCATCGCGTGCTGTCGCGGTATGCGGTGGCTGATCGTTGTTGGTCCAGGTTACCGTGGTGCCGACCGGCACTGTCTGATTGTTGGGCGTGTACTGAAAGTTCTTGATCTCCACGGCATTGCCGGCTTGCGCGCTAACACCACGCATGCCGAAACCACTGATGCTCGCAGCCACGAGCATCAATGCTGCAATCCCCGCCGCCAGCTGTCGAACCATTGACCTGCTCATGCTCAACTCCTTTGTCCACCACTAACGCTAATCAGGTGTGTTATCGGCCCGTTTAAGTGCGCAAACGATCGATATTCACCTGCACTCAAGTATTCCTAGCAAATGGACGAATTGAATCTATGTTGCACGAGCACTTTTCAAAACAACGGCTGCTGGATAAAACACAGGCCGCAGCACCACTTGCATGCTGCAGCCTACGTCTGCGATACGCGGCGTTCCCACGTTACGGAGTTATCGGCAAGACCGACGAGGCTTGACTGCTGCCCAAGGCTTCAAGCGTACCAAATAACACGCGCTGCCCTGTGGGCGTCGGGCTGCCACCACGCGGCTCGATCGTAACGCCGATCGCGTCAAACTCGGCAATTGACTGGTCAGCGCGAATAAAGGTCCATGCGCTGCCGCCGCGCGCCTCGAATGTAGCCACGCCGACCGGCTGATTGCCACTGCGGAGCCAAACCTGAAAAACCTTGTCTGCGCCTGGCTCGGGCAGCCCCTGCACCACCAAACACCCGACTTCGCCATCCTGCGCAACCCAGATATGGCCTTGCACGCTGTCACCCGTTAGCGCCACCGAGCGCACAGTGGGATCATTCAATAGCTCGGTCATCGTCTGCCAATTGTCACGGTTCTTGGCAACCTGCGTCGAGTACGTTTGCAGTTGTGAGCGCAGTGACACATTCCAGCCCAGCAACGCGAGCAGCGTAGCACACGCAACACCCCACAGGAGCCAGCTTCGCCGAGAAGCGGCCGACCGACGCGGTGCTGGCGGTTTGGTCGAGACAGCGGTTGCGGTTGCATCCGGATTCGCAGCGGCAAGAATTCGTGCACGCAGTTCGGGCGGTGGGGCGACGTCGGGAGCCGCGAAGGGCAGTATCCGCGCCACCTGCTTGTACCTTCGTACATCCTCCGGACAGGTTGCACATTCCGCCAGGTGCGCGGCTAAATCAGCGTCTGGTTGCACTTCACCAAGCGCATACGCTGCCAGTCGCGGCTGAAGGGAGTCACAATATGTTGAGCGGGTCTTTGACATTGTCGTCGCTATGTCCTGGTCATCGGTCTGGGCCAACGCGCCGCCTACGCCGCGTCAGGGTATCGGCTATTTGTGCGAACTATGCTTCAGTATAGTGTACGGAAACAGCGCACAGGAGAATCTATGCAGAACTTTCCCAGGCTTGGCGTCATACACAGTACAGCCATTGTTCTCGCTTCGATTCTACCACGACCGTCATCCGCCATCCGTCTAATGCTCGACATTGACGTGGACGAACACTACAGCTGCGCATCGTGAACGCATGCCTCCAGATAGCTCAACGTGTGATGCAACGGACGATGTATCCCGGCTGCAACTTACGCCATTATGAATATTGTTAACTGCGCTGCAAAGCTACTCACGGCAGCTGGCTTTTTCCCAAATCCTGCCCCCGGTAAGTTTGGTGGTAAGGTGTGTCCCGTAGCATGTGGTCAACAAGAATATTGGCAAACCCATCGTAAGGTGGGGACGCAAAGCCACGGATCCAGCGATTCTGGACCGCCGGGTTGCCGCCTCAGCGCGCTGAGACGTTTGTGCCTGGCTCACTCTTAGCCGGGCTTGTTGTTTTAAATCTCCCGTGGTGCAGTTCCTCGGGCCGCACGATTGTCACACAGCCAGCTCACCAGGTTACACAGCCCGAACATTGCTGCTGATGGGCCAGCCCATCAGCTACCGGTCATCGATTGTCACAGCCGACGTTCTAGCCAAAGGACCACCATGAACACTTTTATTTGCATCGACGGCACGCTTTCACGCTACGACGCGCCCATCGGCAGCAGCAGCTATGTCGATGCCATCCGTATGTATGGCTTCGAAATCAGCGATGCCGATAGTGATGATACCTTCTCGTCTCGCTGCCGAGTGTGCTGGCCCATCAACGATCAGGAAGTGTATGTGACGCTCCATGGCTATGAGCGGAGCGTTTATGCCCTGGTTGTGTGGGAAGCGGACACCAGCACCACGTTGATCTTTGTGGCAACCCCATTTGATCTTGTGACCGCCGTCGATCAGATTGCCCGCTACGAAAAATCGATGTACGACGTGACCCATTATGCGCGCCTCCGACAGGCGGAACGTGAGCGAGTCATGATCTACAATGGCGAGCCCGATATACTGCAACGACGAGTACCGGTCAATACCCGAAGTTACCGCGGCTAATGTCCAACGATTTTCCTGACGTACTCCGATGAACAAGAGCGTGCCAAGCTTGGTGCGAGGCTCGACGATGCCCGCCACGGAGGGCCAGCACCACCTGATGGTCCAACCGGTTTTTGAACTGTCGAACCATCAAGAAACACGACCGGCTGGTCTTGCGGTCGCGCGGGTCACAACCTACGCTTCGGCAGCAACCGTATGGTGCATCTGGAGCTAAGCCCAATGAGTGAGATCTCCTCAAATTTACATGCAGGCATTACCGCTGCTCGCGCCGGCAACCTTGCCGACGCTCGCAGCTGGTTTATCCGCGTCCTGCAACAAGAACCACGCAACGAAACTGCCTGGTTCTGGCTCAGCCGGGTTATGCCCGACACAGAGCAAGCACTGCGCTGTGTTGACCATCTGTTGATGATCAATCCCCGTAATCCTCAAGCGCGGGAAGCCAGAGATGTGCTGGCCATTCGCCTGCTCCTGGAAGAGTCGGCGGTGCTGAAATCAGAACTAGCCGTACCGTCCACGCCGGAGCGACGCTACCTTTTAGGAGAAGCGCTGGTCGAGGCTCGCATCATCACCCAGCAGCAGCTTGAGCGGGCACTTGCCGAGCAAGCCAAGCTGGCCAAAGCACAGCAGCATCTGCGCCTGGGCGAAATATTGTTGCGGCTCAAATTGATCCAGCCCGAACAGCTTGAAGCTGCGATTGCAACGCAGATCGAGACTGGACCAGCCGCCAATGTGGGTGCGACCGGGCAAATTGGCGATTTTCTGATCAAGCAGAAGCTGATCACCCGAGCGCAGTTACATCAGGCGCTTGCCAAGCAGGCCGAATGGAAGCGTTGTGGCCAGCCTACGCTGCTTGGCCAAGTTCTGGTCAATTGCGGCTATATTATGCAGGATGCGCTGAATCAGGCCTTGTTCGAGTGGCAGCAGGAATACAGCCTAGCCTTTCGGTAAGCAGTGCGAGTTTTTGAAACACGCCGCCGCCTGCTTGGGTTAGCCCCGGTTCGGCCATACGTTGATCGCGCCCTGCATCACAGGTGCGCCCGACGAAGCGCACCTTACTGGCCTTAACGCGCCCAAACATACTGTTGCCAGCATGAGTCACTTTGCGCTAATGTTGACCAAGGATGCTGCCGGAGGCAGCCGCTTCCACCTGCCTTGGCCGTTAACGGTGCAGGAGCATACCATGGTCGTTGCAAAACACAAGGAGGGCGAGCGTTTAACACGCTCGCCCTCCTGCTCGTGCCGTGCCGCGGGCGGCAGGACTCGAACCCACAACCATCCTTCTCCGGATTGCTCGAGGTTTGGCAACTGCACGCTGAGCGACGTTATAAGGTGGTAGGAGGAGGTCAAGCAAGGGTAGGGGAAAAGCGACGCGCAGCCCACCAACATGTGCAACTCATCACCTCGGTTGGTACCCAGCCCGAACGCAATGACCACTTTGGGCACTCCCTTGACCGCATCGTTCAACAGTGCCAACAGCAGGTATGGGGCCTTTGATTTCATGGATACCTATGGATCACCAAGCGCCCCATTGACTTAAAAATGCGCGCTTTGTATGTGTACAATTCGCAAATGATACGACCAAATAACTATTGACATAGCCAATA
>JADDQF010000012.1:7892-20619 GCA_016781505.1 bacterium | reverse complement strand
CACGCGCACGGAGCCGATACACCTGCTTGTCGAATGGGCCGCGTCGTCGCTCGGTCACTTTGCGTGGAATCGTGACGCGGATCCCGTGCTGGCGCAGCCAGTGCCGAATGCATCTGGGGCTGTAGGCTTTGTCGCCCACAACCCGAGGCGGACGGACCCGTGGGCGGCCAGCGCCTCGACGTTTGGCCGTGTCCCGCCCCATGCATTGCTCAAACGCCCGGCGCTCGTGCTGCTCGCCCGGCTGAAGGACAAAGCTCATCGGCTTGCCGGTTCCTTCGGCGCGGACATTCAACTTGGTCGAGAAGCCGCCCTGCTTCCGCCCGAGCTCTTTGGTTTGCGGGTCCTTTTTTTTGCACCAGCCACGTGCTGGTGGGCACGGACGATGGTGCTATCGACAAAATGGATGTTCCAGTCCAACATCCCGTATATCCGCGCGACCATCTGCTATGGTTAACGTAAGACTGCCACCCGATAGACATTCGCTCCGTGATGACGCATACTGACAGCCAACCGACGATATTGGTGGACGTGACGAATCGCTGGTCGGTCCCTGCTGGTACTCCTCAATGCACGGGAGCTTGGTGTGAATGCCCTAACGATCGATGACGACCGAGGCTTGCTGCATGCTGTGGTCGGTGACGGCCGTCCGCTGTTGCTCTTGACTGGCCTCAGCTTGCTGTTGTCGGGTGGCTTTGCCCTTTTTCTCACCCTTACGGGTCAGTTCCTTCCGCATGATCTCCAGTTCCTCGGCATGAGTGCTGCCGAGCTGTGCCAGCTGCATGACTGCCGCATCGTCCGCTTTATGATGCACGACCGCGGTGCGTTTGGTGGCGCACTTATGGCAATTGGCGTGCTGTATCTGTGGCTGGTCGAGTTTCCTTTGCGCCGGGGCGAAGTGTGGGCCTGGTGGACGTTGCTGCTGAGCGGGCTCGTCGGCTTCGGCAGCTTTCTGGCCTATCTCGGGTATGGCTACTTGGATACCTGGCATGGCACTGCGACGCTCCTGCTGTTGCCATGCTTTGCGGTCGGCCTCGTTCGCTCGTTTATTGCCTTGGCCGCACCGCGCCATGCGTGCGCCCTCTTGGTGCCTGCGTTTGCACCACGGTGGACATCGGCAGCCGGAATTGGCCGCGGCTGCCTGCTTGCGACCGCGCTGGGGATGATGGGCGCGGGGCTGACGATCATGATCGTTGGGATGACCGTGGTGTTTGTGCCCCAAGACCTTGCCTTCCTGGGCCTGAACACAAGTGAGCTACAGGCAATAAACCGGAAGTTAATGCCATTAATTGCCCATGATCGGGCCGGCTTCGGTGGCGCCATTTGCACAGCGGGCATTGCAGTTTGGTGTTGTGTCTGGTGTGGTACGCCGGCCGGGAGTTTATGGCAAGTGCTCGGTCTTGCCGGCGGCATTGGGTTTACAGCCGCCATCAGTGTGCATCCGCTCGTCGGGTACAACGATGTTGCTCATCTTGCACCAGCCATTCTTGGAGCGCTGGTTTTGATTAGTGGGTTGGCGCTGTCCCGTGCCAGCATGCACGCAAACTCCTAACCCATTCTAAAAACCAGCGGCGAACAAAGCAGTGCATCGGACGCGCCGCTCCAGACAGGCACGCAAAGGCTATGCTTGCGCCTGTCACTTGCGCTTGCCTTCGGGCGGCAGCTCGGCTTAAGCGTTATCCGATCTGCAGGCTTGATCCGCTACAATTGGCGGCATGAAAACAGACAATCAGCACATCGACAAGCAGCAGTTGATCCACATCCTCGCCGCTGAGTATGGCGTCCAAATTCCAGCTATCACGTTTGTGCCCAAAGGCGAGGAGGCGTGGACCTACGTTGCGCAAACAGCCGCGCGCGAACAGTACTTTGTTCGTGTTCAACCTGCGGTATCTGCGACCAACCTCGAGCGTGTGTTTCCCATTGTTTATGCACTTCACCAGCAGCATGGATTGACCCAAGCCGTGGCGCCGCTGAAAACTTGCCACAACACGCCCGTTGTCTCAGTGGACGACTATATAGTTGCCGTTTTCCCCTACATCGAAGGCCAAACCCTCCATCAGCGAGCACCAACCGCGGCCGACCTTACGGCAGCAGCCGCACTGCTTGCCCGTCTGCATCAACTTCTGCCGGATGCGCCAGGGCTTCGTCGAGAAGACTTTGCCAATCCGTTCAAAGCGCCGATCATGCGTGCCCTTGACGCAGCGCGTACGCCGGCTGCGGAGCAAACATTCCTTCAGCAGGAGGTGTGCGGCCTGTTGAAAGCGGAGCGTGCGGATATTCTGGCGACCTTGGAACGCATGGAACGGCTGCAAAGCCAGGCGCAGCAGTTGGTCACGGATTGGGTGCTGACGCACGGCGATCCAAACAGGGATAATTTTCTGAAAGACCAGCAGGGCACGTTGCACCTGACCGACTGGAGCGATCTTGCTGTCGGACCACCCGAGCGCGACCTGGCACTATGGACCGGCGATTGGTTTGAGGTGTTTCTCCAAGCGTATGTACGTCGAAGACCGTCCCTGAAGCTGCATCGAGAACTTTTCGAGTTCTACTTTTACCGTTGGAGCGTGCAAGAAATCGCCGATTATGCCACCCGTATATTGTTTCGCCGGCTGGGTCCCGCCGAAGACGAACACGCTTGGGCGGAGCTCCAAGACTATCTTCCTGTGAAGCATCAAGGCATTGCGCAGGGTGTGGAGCATGTGCAAAGTGTCATCGAACGCGTGCTTGGATAAGCTCATGCGCGATATCAAGGGTAAAAGCAGCTGAGCAGAGCGCTCGCCGATGTTTGGTAAGCGCTTGCGTACGCTGCTGCAGCCAAGGTTATGTGGTATTCCAGGAGCTACACCGCGCGACCACGAGGAGCCAGGATAGCAGTTGGACCTTTATAAGCATCCCACAGCTTTGCCACTGCTACCAGGAACGGTGCTTTCGATGCGTGAACCACCCAAGCTCGCCGACCCGCTCATTCGCGCAACGCTCCAGACACACTATGACCTGTCCACCAAGGCGCTGACATTTCTCCCGATCGGCAATGACTCGATGTCGTTTGTGTACCGCGGCGATGCCAGTGATGGCGCGTGCTATTTTTTGAAAGTGCGTGCCGGCGCGTCTTTTTTTCGCCCGAAGCGGGGGAGGAAGCCCGCCGCGATGCCCTGCGCGACTTCATCGATCTATTTGCACCGGGCAATATTGTCGCGATAGCTCGCGCGCCGGACAGTGATCTGCGCTAGCTGCCCATAACATGGACGCACAACGTGTACAGCAATCGCTGGCAAACCGATAGCCGCTCGAAGAGTGAATTTGCACCAGATGGAGCGCTTGCTTGGCAACCACCTTTACGTACAGGGATGAAACGCACTGTGTTAAAGCTGCCTAGACTTGACACTGCCACCAGCCCTTGTTACACTACCGCTTCTCTTTTTCTTCCCTTTCCGGTAGTCACCCTTCTCCCACCGTTGGTGCAGCCCCGCACTGAAAGGACCATGTATGGCCCCGTCTGTCTTTCCTGTTGAGCTTCAACCTCCCCAGCGTCGTCAGTTGGCAGCGGTTTTGCTGCGTGGCCGCCTGGAGCGGTATGATGCCGTGCCTGCTCTTGCTCAGACAGTGGATAATCTCGTGGAGGCCCTGGTCGCCGACCTCCACGCCACATGGCTGGCCGATCTGCCATACAGCTACGAGCAGTTTCTTGACCGATTTGCTTATCGCCTTGCGGGTCGTGCAGCCGATGTGCCCGACACTCTGGATAAGCATGCCCTCGCCATCGGCGTATAACCTGTAGGCCGCTTGCATCATGCACCCACCCGTTCAGCACAACGATCCGGTTGATTTGGATTATACGTCAGCGCGACAGCAAGCATTCTTGCGCGCGATCAAGGACCGTCTGCGCCGTGATCCCCGTGGGCTGCTGCCATTCAGCGAAGTACGCGCCCGCCTTGAGGTCCGCGGACAGCATGACCGAGGCATTCAGCTGGTGCCGCTCGCCAACATCGTGGGCAGCCAGGGCCGCTATCTCGACTTCGACCGCAGCTTTCTGCCCCTAACGGGAGTAACTGCGCAGCGCTGGAAACACGTACGGCGTGCCCACTACCACAGTATGGAGCTCCCGCCCGTCGAACTCTACAAACTGAGCGACGTGTATTTTGTTGTGGATGGGAACCACCGTGTGTCGGTGGCGCGGCATACCGGGCAAGCTGAAATCAGGGCCCACGTAACGGAGCTGGACATTGACGTGCCCCTTTCCCCACAGCTAAACACAGCGGACCTCAACGGCATGGAGGAACAGGCCGATTTCTTTGCGTGGACCGATCTGGCACAGCTGCGACCCGGCGCTCGGATTGAGGTGACGGGTCTGGGTGGTTACCTGGAGCTGATCCGGCATATCAATTGGCAGCGCACCTGCTTGAGCGCCGTGCGAGGTACGCCGGTGAGCAGCGCGGAGGCCGTAGGCGACTGGTATGATACGGTTTATGCGCCGCTGGTTGCCGCAATCCGCGCAAGCAATGTGCTTCGAGCCTTTCCCAACCGCACCGAAACCGATCTGTATCTGTGGGTCATGGAGCATGGCCAGGAGCTTCTCGAAGGAGCGGCGGAGCACCATCACAAGCGCCGTTGGTTAAGCTGGCCTATCAGTGGCGTTAAGCGGGTGTGGCTGTCGCTCCACGCGCGCTTTCCTCGGCGCCTGCACTAGGCAAGTCGCTACCACGGGCATTGCCTGTTCATACATATAACATATAAGTGCTCGGCGTAAGGTTGCAACTGAAGCGGAGACGCCTGGGTATGTTCGTTTGCTGTCTAGCATTCAGCCGCAAAACTTTGTACAATACGCAAAGGAACGTGCGTGATCGGCTCCCAAGCGCGAACGAAATGGAATGCCGAGCACGTGGCAAGCAACGTCAGTTTGCTCGGCGGCATACGTGAGGAAGCGGTGGAAGCCTCGGCTGACCGGCAGAACCGGTGACGCTTTCCACGGGCACAAGCAGCGCTCCTTTGTGCTCGCTATGGCTCGCACAGCAGCCGCTGTGTACGTGCGTTCCGAGCGCCATCGTAGCACGTATTCCGAGATCTTCCGTATCTTGTAGCAAACACTCCGCGTTTTTGCTTACGCCGTCTCGTGCATTCGTCCAGCGAAAGGTACGTCATGTCTCGGCCCATTGTTTTCGGTGCCCGCCTGATTTTGCTGTGCAGCTTAATCGCCATGCAAGTGTGGCAATATCAGACCGTATTCGCGGACCCGCAGCCGGTTTCACGTCCCGGTGGCGACCCGGTCGCTGAGGCGGATGCGCGCGAAGCTGATCCAAGCACACCGGAAACAGCGCTGGGGAGCCTGGCTAGCGCCGTAGTACCAGGCGCGAAGGTCGAGACGGTGCCGATGCGATCCAGCGGTGACTCGGCCGATGACAGCACCATCTGGATTCACCCCTCCGAGCCTGCCCGCAGCACCATTATTGGCACCGACAAGCAAGCTGGCCTGGTTGTTTACGGGCTGGATGGCCGCGAGATCCAATACCTGGCCGATGGCAACATGAACAACGTCGACTTGCGCTATAACGTCCCGCTGGGCGGTCAGGCCGCCACGATTGTGGCCGCCAGTAATCGGGGCAAGGGCAGTTTGGCCCTGTATCGGGTGAATGAGACGACGGGAGCTCTCGCCAACATCGCCGCGCGAACGATCTACCCCGGCCTGTCGCCCTATGGGCTGTGCATGTATCGCAGCCTCCAAAGCGGCAAAACGTATGTGTTTGTGAACTCAGCCAGTGGCGGGGTTGAGCAATGGGAGCTGTTCGATAATGGCAGCGCAAAGATCGACGGCAAGCTCGTGCGGAGCTTCGGGGTCGGATCACAGACGGAAGGCTGTGTGGCCGACGATGTGCACGCCGCACTGTATATTGCCGAAGAAGACGTGGGCATCTGGAGGTACGGCGCGGAGCCTGGAGCGACGACCACGCGCATAAAGGTCGACAGCGTGGGCTCGGGTGGCCACCTTATGGCGGATGTCGAAGGCCTAGCGCTGTACTACACCAGTACCGGTGGGGGCTACTTGCTGGCATCCAGCCAGGGCAGCGACTCGTTCGTCGCGTATCAGCGCGATGGAGCAAATGCGTATATAACAACGTTCCAAATCGGCGCTGGCAACGGCATTGACCAGGTCACGCACACGGATGGCATCGACGTGACGAATGTTAACCTCGGGCCGGCCTTTCCAAGCGGTGCCTTTGTGGCCCAGGATAACAGCAACGACGGCCAGAACCAAAACTTCAAGCTGGTTCCGTGGGCCGCCATTGTGGACGTCACCGGTTCTGGCTTGAGCATTGATACGACCTGGAACCCGCGCGCAGTTGGCAGCGCCGCCCTTCCATCGCCTACCCCGACAGCCAGCGCTACACCCACGCCAACGCGCACGAACACGCCCACCGCAACACCAACGCGCACGCCTGCCCCAACGTCAACTCCAACCACCGTTACGACGCTCACCTTCAAGGCTGAGGCCGATGCCCAGGTCGACGAGCGCTATCCCAGCACTAATTATGGCAGCGCAACGGCATTACGCGTCGATGGCGGGAGTGATCCAGATGCGGAAAGCTTCTTGCGTTTCGTGGTTTCCGGTGTGTCAGGTCCTGTGCAGAGCGCCAAGCTCCGGGTCTACATAACCTCAGGTACGTCTAATGGTCCCGCGGTGTATGCCGCCAACAATAACTGGTCCGAAACCACGATCACTTGGAACAACCGCACGGCGCGCAGCAGTGGTCCTATCGACAACAAAGGCACAATGGGGACGGGTACCTGGGCCGAGTTCAATATCACCCCGTCGGTTGCCGGCGATGGTACTTATACCTTTGTGCTCGTAAGCGATAGCACGGATGGCCTGTGGCTGTCTTCTCGCGAAGGTAGTAATCCACCTCAATTAGTTGTTTCCTTCGGGGGGAGCCCAACGCCAACTGCGACGCCAACCGCTACCCCTGCCCCAACTCGCACTGCGACGCCAACGCCGATCCCCACAGCCACGAGCGCGATTGTGCTCCCGGGACGCTTCGAGGCGGAGGACTACCGGTCTGGTGGTCAGGGCAAGGGCTATCATGATACGACCAGCGGGAATAGCGGCGGCAAGTACCGCACGGATGATGTCGATATCCAGACAACCGGGGACAGTACCGGTCGGTATAACGTCGGCTGGATCGTGGCCGGCGAGTGGCTAGCCTACGATGTTAGTGTTCAATCGGCTGGAAACTATGTATTCACCACACGGGTGGCAACGCCGAATAGCGGCAAAAGCTTTCATATCGAGGTGGATGGCGTCGACGTGACCGGAGCGTTGGCGGTGCCTAATACGGGCGGTACGCAGGTGTGGACCGATGTCAAGAGCCCGCCACTCGCGCTCACGCGTGGTCCGCACACCGTCAAGCTTGTGGCGAATACAAATGGCTTCAATCTCAACTACGTGGTTGTCACAGCGCCGTAGGGCATCTGGGGGAGCGTGGAGCAAAATAGGCCTTACGACGTGTCCCGACCTTGGCTTAGCAGCCACGGGTATAATTCGGGCTCCTCGTACGCAGGGCTCCATGCCTCGTCTCCGGCAATGGGGTGTAGAGTGTAGCGGACGTGCGCGTGGCATGCCTGCAATGCTGCAACCATCTCGTCCGATGCTGCCATCGGCACACAGGATGGAAGCAGCCGCATCCAAACAGATGCTTCCGGAAGTGGTTACAGCACGAGCGTAAGGTCGACAAAGCCACGCTCCCAGTTTGTCTTTGCAACTCGCACCCGAATACGATCTCCTCGAACAAGGTCGGCCGTGGCGCGCACCAGACGCCCTTCAACGGGTGGATGGTCGAGCCGCGCCCACACCCCGTAATCGTTTGCAGTGGTTACGGTGGCCTCGAATACCTCGCTGGTGCGGCCCTCAACAAGCACGATGCCGTAAAGCTTGAGCATATCGCGCTCAACTGCGTCGGCGGCACGGCCTCGCTCCCGATAGTGCTCGATCAGGTCGTCGAGCTCGGGGACGCTGTAGGGCGCAGGCTGGTTCGCAATGGCGGCTTTGAGCAGTCGCAGCGCAAGCAGATCGGCGTAACGGCGGATTGGTGCCGTCGCGCGCGTGTAGCCGTTAAGCGCTAGGCCGTAGTGGGGCGGCGGGTCTTCACCCGGTTGTATGACAAGATCCTCGGTTCCTCCCAGCAGCCGCGCTATCGCAGGCTGGAGCTGACTGAAGCTTTGGGGGTCGATTGTGCGCAGGTGCTGCACAAACCGGCCGAACGCAGCACGATCAGGCTTGTCGGGCAGCGCATAGTCGTTCGCGGCGGCAAGCTCGAGCAGGCCATGCCAATCACGTGGCCCCTGGCTGCGAGCAATCCAGGGTAATGCACTGCTGCTCATGAAGCGGGCGATCGCGGCATTCACTCCCACCATGAGCTGCTCGATCAGCGTGCGGGCGCGGTTGGGCGGCACGACCACCAAATCCACGATCCGGTCGTTGTCGTAGATTGGCCGCACTTCGGCTCGAACCAGATCGAGCGCCCCGTCTGTTAAGCGGCGGTCGCGCATGGCCAGAACTGCCGCCTCGTGCAGTCGCAGCTGCTCGCCAACTCCGGGTGAGAATGAACCTGCTGGCAGCGTAGCCGTCTCGTCCGCGAGCAAGGCTTCCGCTTCCTCGTAGTCGAGCCGCGCCTGGTTGCGGACCACAGCGCGGTAGGGCGCGCCAGACTGGATGGTTCCGTCGGGGTCCACAATCAGCTCGACCACCAGCGCAAGCCGATCCTCGCCCTCGTTGAGCGACGCCCGACCTACCGCAAGTGTTTCCGGGAGCATGGGATAGCTGGCAATGCCAGTGAAAACCGAGGTGGCATTGCGGGCGGCGTGCTGGTCCAGCGGCGAGCCTTGCGGAACCCACACATCCACGTCGGCGATGGCTACGCGCAGCCGGGTAGACCGATCGGCCAGTACCTCGGCAACCGAAATTTGATCCAGCTCACGTGACGCTCGCTCGTCAATCGAAATCCACTGGAGGTCCCGCAGGTCGCGCACCCCGGGGTCGACAAACGCTTCAAGTGACAAGCTTTCCTGCTCGGCAAGCTGCGCCTTGGCATCGGGCTGCTGCACACCAAGCAGGAAACCGGCATCGATTGTTTTTGTGCGGGCGATGGAACGAAGGTGCGGACGCGCCCGTTCGCCGCGGTTCGGTTGATGACGCATGTGGTGAATCAGCAAGCTCTAGGCCAAGCTGTACGGAATGCGCTGTATAGGGCAATCACGCTGCCTGAGTGGGCGTATAACCAGCTGAAGCATGCCATATGCTCCCAGCGAGGCTAAGCAACAAAACCGCCGAATGTGTTGATTGTCCATCAAACTACCTGGATCATCAGCCTGCTGTTGGTGCCTGATGCTCGCGAAGCGTGCGTACGCACCGCAAGCTGCTCTCGCCTACACAGCCGATCGCGATGCCACAGGTATAGCAGACCAGGTCGCTCCACAGGAAGCCAAAACCAAGGATCAGACCACCGACGGGCGTTTGGCGAATTGCATCAAGCCAGGGTGCGTGGTAAAGCTGGCTTAGCTCAATGCCAAGCGCAAACATGCCAGCATAGATGCCGGATAGCATCACTGGCTGTGTCGGTCGCAGCCAACGCACAAGCAGATAGACCAGCAGCGCCCACAACACATCGCCGCTGTAAGCCTGGATCAAGCCAGGCACGAACGGCAGCGAGCGGCGTGACAGTAGCCCGAGGACTAAAACAAGACACGCGAGGAGTGTGACAACCAAGCGATACCGAGTTGTGCTCTGTGCAACAGACATGGTTTGCCCTTGGTTGGGTCGTGCCGGTGCGGTGCAGGCGGCTTCCAGGTCTGCTTCCGGCACCCGCTCCTCGGCAGCGGCAAGATCGGGCGCGCCTTCACGCGCCAGCACCCGTTGCACCCGCTGTTCAAAAGGAGCTTGGAGATACACATGCAGCAGATCCGCATAAGGGGCCAGAACTGCAAAGGCTTGCCCAACGAATGCAAAATCGGCTTGGGTTACGGCACCTTTCATATCAGGTAGACGTAATGCTTGCCTCTCGACCTGTCAGCGGCAACGCCTGTTGGGCTAGGGCAATTGCGCCAAGTACGCCGGATCGTCCGCCTAATGCTGGCGGCACGAGGTACTGGTCGATATGTTCCAGGATCGCCGGCGCCTGCACATAGCCGTTGAGCAGGCGCTGCACCTCGGATCGTATCAGTGTAAACAGCTGCGGTTGGGACATCACCCCGCCGCCAAGGACGATGCGCTGGGGCGAGAGCGTGCAGATTAGATTGACCAGTGCTAGGGCTAGATAGTGCGCTTGCAGCGGCCAAGCCGGATGGTCGGGCGGCAATGTTTCAGCCGGTTGCCCCCAGCGCTTAGCTAACGCAGGTCCAGAGGCTAAACCTTCCAAACAATCGCTGTGGTACGGGCAGTTGCCGGGGAACGGATCGCGCTGCCAATCATGCGGCAAGCGCAAATGTCCTACTTCCGGATGTACCAAGCCATGGAGCAGCTGGCCCGCAATCAGCACGCCAGCGCCGATACCCGTGCCGACGGTGATATAGACCGTGTACGCGCAATCCTGAGCCGCCCCCCAGCGGTTTTCTCCTAAAGCCGCAACGTTCACATCGTTGTCAAATGCGACACGCACGCCGAGTGCCTGCTGCAGCGGGGCGGCAACCGCGGTTTGGGCCCAACCGGGTTTGGGCGTTGTGGTGATAAAGCCATAGGTCGGCGACGTGGGATCGAGATCCACTGGGCCAAAAGACCCAACGCCAAGCACCTCCAGCGGTTCATCAACCTGAGCTGCCCGAAAAAAGGCAATCGCGCGGCCAAGTGTTTCGAGCGGAGTTGTGGTGGGAAAGCGCGTTTCGGCCCGAATATCGTCCGGACCAGTGCCAACCGCACACACCCACTTGGTACCGCCAGCTTCAATCCCGCCATACGCTCTGCGTCGCTGCACCGGATCTGTCATAGATAGATCACCTCCAGCTTGTGACTGGCCTTTCGCGTGAATCAAACAAGCACGATCGAAGTTACAACCGTTATGCCTCCCAGGTCGAACGCAGCTGCCATGCATCAAGCGACACAAGGCGTGCCTGGGCACCTTCAGCCAGAAGCGCCACGCCGAGGCTATCCCCACGCGTCGGATAGATTCGGCTAGTGATGGCCTCGCGCATGTTCGCAAACACTTCAAGCACCGAGCGGTCCAGAAAGATATGCAGGCGCAGCGGCTCATCCGGGCGCAACGACAACGGCGCGACATGCGCGTTGTGATCGGTGGCAAGATCCTGGCTGGATTGTGTGCGATCAACGATCAGCTGGTGTTGAGTGGCGTCGTAAAGAATACGCGTCGCTTCGGCGCCGTCGGGCGAACGGCGGACGACGATACCGCAGCGTCCAGACTCGGCGGGCGCAAGCTCGACCAACACTTCCAACGTATCGCCGGTGACTGCCGGTAGCACGATTTCGTCGCCGGCCGGCATGTCGATTGCAGCTGTGTGCGTGTGCTCGCCGCGCAGTGCTTCCAGCTCCGGCACCGGCTGCATGCATACCTGCCCGTCAGTCCCCAGGGAAAGCAGGCGCGGCAGCGACATCACTCCCGACCAGCCGGATTGGAGCTGTGCCTCGGCGCCGCGCCCTTCGTGAATCCACCCGAAGATGATCCGTCGGCCTTGAGCATCGGTGAACGACTGCGGCGCGTAAAAGTGCCGGTCGCCATAGTCGAGCTTGTGCTCGACCTCCGGGAAAAAGTGGTAGTCACGGTAATCGCCGACCATAGCTGCGCTGTAGTGCAGCTGGCCATGGTCCCAAACCGAGATGGTCAGCACATGTCGGCCTTGGAGCGCGAAGAAGTCGGGACATTCCCACATCGTGCCGGTCCAGATCGGCGTGAACCGCTGCGCATCGCCTACCAGCAGTGGGTGCAAGAACTCCCATGAACGCAGATCTTGCGAGCGATACAGCAGCGCGGCGCCGCCCTCACCTTCGAGGCCGGCGCCCATCAGCTGGTACCATGCGTCGTCCTCGCGCCACACGGTATGGTCGCGGTACTGCGCCAGATGCAGATGCTCCGGCGGTGCTGGGATAACAGGATTGTTGGGGTGCTTCTGCCAGGTCAGCATGCCGTCGTTGCTGATTGCCAAACACGCGCGCTGCTCGCCGTCGCGGTTGCCACTGTAGATCAGCGTGGGCACGCCGTTGTCGTCCACTGCCACGCCCGACCAACAGCCGTCTTCGTCGGCGGTGCCCGGGTCGGGCACCAGCGCAACAGGTAAATGTCGCCAGTGAACCAGATCCATACTGACGGCATGGCCCCAATGGATGGTGCCGTGAAACGGACCCGCCGGGTTGTACTGGTAGAACAGGTGGTACTCGCCGTTCCAGTGGATCAGGCCGTTGGGATCGTTGAGCCAGTTCTCTTCGGGCAGAAAGTGATAGCGCGGGCGGTGCGGGTCGTCGGCGAACCGGCGCTGCTCAGTACGTGCTGTTTTATCCAACGTCATACTTTTACCTTTTCAACTCCGTTTGCCGCTGGTACAGCCACCGGTTGATCAACGGGGTCGCGGATAAACGCCTGTACGTATTGTAGAGCACGATGCTGGGAAGCTACAAAAGCCGCCGAACGGCCAAGCGTAGACGCGCCGGCAAACACTCAGTGCAACTATTGCAGCGTATGCAACATCGAAAAGTACTCACGTTTCCCCAGGCGCAGCGGCGGTGGTTGCAGCAGCGTGT
>JADDQF010000012.1:0-7765 GCA_016781505.1 bacterium | reverse complement strand
CGCAGCGGCGGTGGTTGCAGCAGCGTGTTGGAGCGCCCTCCACCTACGATTTCTTTGATCCTGCAGCCACAATGTCCATGGCAACGCGGACAAGGGCAGCGTTATCTGCGGCTTGTCTGCCATCCGGCAGGGTCAGCGTATCTTCCAGTCCAATCCGCGTGTCGTACCCACGCGCGAACGCATCGACCTGAGTCCTTCCCAATGCTTGATCGCGGAGACGTAATGCCTTCGCGATCAAGCACTCTCTCCATGGCAAGGACATTTGCGCGGGCTGCCTCCGCATTATCCTCGGTTGCTTCGAGTAACACCCGCACGTAGTCGTTCCCCGTCAGGCTTCGCAGCTGGGTGCGGCGGGTAGGGTGGCTGCCCACGCCAGCTTCCGTTTGAACGGACGCCGGTCCGCGCGCACCCGGCTGAGGCCGATCATGCGGTCAAGTCATTGAGCGCGGGACCGAGCTGGTCCTCCCAGCCATCACGCCGCGTCACAATCACCACCACCCCCGTGCCTGTATTGGTAACCACAATCGACCACGCATCCTCCGGGTCGGGTGCCGTCTCATCGCTGCCGGTGTGGATGCGTGGCCGCAGGTCACACGTCAGCATTGGGTGCTCCTGCATTATCTGCGCGCTGAGCGCGCGTGCTTCAGCTTCGGTCATACCGAGGTCCTTTCTTGCCCAGTGGGCGTGAAGCCCGTGCCGATGCGAGGACACGCGATGGCGACACGGGACTTATGTACGCGCTGCCAACCTCATCCGCAGTCCTGGTTGGCGTGTATGCCATCGTAGCCAGGACCAACATTGCTGCTGCTGCGACCGCATGCGCTCACG
This sequence comes from bacterium, assembly GCA_016781505.1. Classification (GTDB taxonomy): domain Bacteria; phylum Chloroflexota; class Chloroflexia; order Chloroflexales; family Kallotenuaceae; genus LB3-1. The sequence goes on along the minus strand of JADDQF010000012.1, from coordinate 6,937 downwards.
TCGGCTCCCTTCCGCGGGTGCAATCCGCGAGCGTGGTACGGACTAACGCCAGCAAGTGTGGGGGGTCGAAGGGCTTGGGCAGATAGGTCGCCCGCGTCAGGGCGGTGGTATGAGCCGCTGCAGCAGGCAGCGCCGAGATGATGAGGACGGGAATGGTGCGCCAGCGTTCGTCCGCCTCAAGGGCAGCATACAGGTCCTGCCCTGGCATATCGGGTAACATAAGATCCAGAATGATCAGATCCGGCACTGCCGCTGCGGCATGGAGGAGATCTAGCGCGGCCTGGCCCTGGGTGACCCAGAGCGGCTCGTAGCCTGCCTGCGTTAACAGGTCTCGCTCCAGCGTCCCGATCATCGCATCATCCTCAACGATCAAAATCTGGCAGCGTGGCTGCCCGCTGTCGTCCATCCTAGACACTCCTTCCCGGTATAAGGAGTATCTATGCATGTGCTATGCCATAAGGCGACCATGTCCCATTGCCGCCCCTGCGGCACCGGGTGAGGCTGCTGCAGAGGTAGGGGCAGCCGTTGACGGCGCGGCGGTCGTGGTCGAAGAAGGTTTGCGGCGCTTCGAGGCCACTGTCGACGCGTTCGTCGCGTATATGCGCCATGGGCCATGGCATACGAGGGGCAGACAACGCAACGGGTGAGGGACCATTCCCTCACCCGTTGCCCGCTCCGGTGCACTTCGGCACCAATCTGGATGATTGACAGCACACGATTGATAAAGACGAAAGCAAAAATGCAGTACACGACCAACTCCAGATGCATATAGCATACACGGCCGGCCGGTTTGCTACCAGCACCGTACGTCCTGTGCCCGCACAGGTCATTGTTCCTCGATCACCCGAGACAAACGTCCTGCATGCGCGGATCGCTGAATTACACCCCGTCCGCATATGTTTGAGGAGAGCTGAACATGCTGTTGGAGGCGATACGTGTAAACGTGGCAGTTTTGCATGCCGCGTTTCTGGCCCTCTCCCGTAGCTGGTATGGCGGTAGGGGCGTGGGGAGCGGCCCAGCGGTTGGACATCCACGCACTGACCAAACCCGTGCTTGTTGGCGCACTTCATAGGCACAGACCAACAGCTGGAGCACACCGAGGCGCATCGCATTGATTGGTTTGCGGGGCAGGGGCATGAGTTAGGCGGAGCAGTGCATCGACACTCTCTACCTCCTCAATAACTGATCGAAATTGCGCCTGCAGATGACACCGGCGCTTTCTGCGGTAGCCTGTATGCGAGCGGAGCGGGGAGCAGAGCAGCCACAGCCAGGCAAGCGACACCGCCTTTAGTGGGAAGTGTCTAAAAGTATGTTCATGGTATCATCCGCGGATACAGCGACCAAATACTGAATTTGGCTAAACCATTCGGTTTCAGTTATTGATGCAGAAGCACGTGTACGTGGGTCAGCGCCTGGCTGATCGCCGGTTTTCTTCCTGTTGATGCAGAATGTCTGAAAGGAGTGCCAACAATGGAGCAAGGCGATTTCCGGCAGGCAACCGAGTTGCCAATCGACGAGCAGCCCCGACCAGTAGCTGCAAAGAGGGACGAGCCCAGCGAGCAGCGCGTGGTCGCCATGCATGTCCAGGCTGATAACGTTCGGGGCGAACTGCAGCCAATCTGGCGCTTCTTCGGGGCCGACGAGCCGAACTACGCGTATATGCCGGCGGGCCAGCACCTCCTCGCCGAGCTTGGTCAACTCTGCCCACGCCAAACGTTTTTCCGCACCCACAACCTGCTCACCTCGGGTGATGGCACGCCGGCGCTCAAATGGGGCTCGACGGGCGTGTACAGCGAGGATGCCCAGGGCAACCCCCTCTACAACTGGACGATCGTGGACCGGATCTTCGACACGTACCTGGAACGGCAGGTCAAGCCGTACGTTCAGATCGGCTTCATGCCCCACGCGTTGTCGGTCAGGCCCGAGCCATATCAGCATTCGTGGCAGCCGGGCGATCCGTACGATGCGATCTACACGGGCTGGGCGTATCCACCCAAGGACGACGCCAAATGGGCCGAGCTGGTGTATCAGTGGACGAAGCACTGTGTCGAAACGTACGGTCGCAGCGAGGTCGAGTCGTGGTATTGGCAAGTCTGGAACGAACCGAACATCGGCTACTGGCGCGGCACCGAGGAGCAGTTTTTCAACCTGCACGACCAAACCATCCGCGCTGTACGGCGCGCACTGCCCACGGCCAAGGTTGGCGGTCCCGATAGCGCGGGCGGCGGCGCATTTTTGCGCAGCTTCCTCACTCACTCTTTGCGCCGTCCAGCTGACGCGCACGGGGAGCAGGGCACGCCGCTTGACTTCATTTCCTTTCATGCCAAGGGAGCGCCGACGTTCATCGATGGCCATGTCCGCATGGGGATTGCCAACCATCTCCAGACCATCGACTCCGCCTTCGGCATGATTGCGTCGTTTCCCGAGCTCAAGGGCACGCCCATCGTGATCGGCGAGTCCGACCCCGACGGCTGTGCAGCGTGTTCGGCGCAGGTCTATCCGCAGAACGCTTACCGCAACGGTGCCTTGTACGCCAGCTACACGGCGGCGAGCTTCGCCCGTAAGCATGACCTGGCGGCCAAGCACAACGTCAATCTGGAAGGGGCGCTGACCTGGGCGTTCGAGTTCGAGGACCAGCCGCTCTTTGCCGGCTTTCGTGTGCTGGCGACCAACGACATCGCTCTGCCGGTTCTGAACGTTTTCCGCATGTTCGCGCAGATGAGTGGCCAGCGGGTGGCGGTGGAGAGCGATGGGGCGGTGGCCCTCAACACGATCCTGCAGCACGGTGTGCGCGATGCGGCTGACGTAGCTGCGCTGGCAAGCCTGGATGACAGGAAGTTGTGCGTCCTGGTATGGCACTACCATGACGACGACGTTCCCGGGCCGGTCGCGGCGGTTGAGCTAACGGTGCATGGCCTGAACAAATCCCTCCACCAGGCGCGGCTAACGCACTACCAGATCGACGATGAACACAGCAACGCGTACACGGCCTGGCAAAAGCTGGGTTCTCCGCGGGAACCGACACCGGAGCAACGCGCAGTGCTGCTGAAGGCAGCGGAACTGGCCCTTTGGCAGGAGCCGCAGGCGGTGAACGTACACGATGGACAGGCGCTTCTGCGCTGCACACTCCCACGCCAGTCAGTGGCGCTGCTCCGACTGGAGTGGTGAACCGACCAAAGCCGGTTGCGCCGCAACAATGCGCGTAGTCTTTTCGGGATGTCTCCACCATAACCGCGCCCATCCGTGTCTTCTCGGTGTTTGGGCTCGGACCGAGCCTGCGGGCGAGGTGTTTGGGATCCGAGGCGCTGCTGCCTCGGCTTTGGTTTTGGGTTCACTCGCGGATCGTGCGGAACATGCTGCGCGAGCGCGTCTTACCAGGCGGCTCGCGTAGCAATCGGGGAGTTGCAGTAGGGGCTGCTTAGGTTAGACGTTCGACGCGCTTAACAAAGGCTAGATTGTCACGTAGCCGCTCAAGGAGTGGCTGCTCGGTCGAAAAATCTTCAAATGAGACCCAGCCATCATAGCCGACCACACGCAGCGTGCGGAAAAGGGCCTGGATATCGACCATGCCCTGGCTGATCGGCGCCCAATCTGCGCGCCACTCGACGCTGCCATCGGGACGTTCGCCCGCCGTTTGCCAGCGCGCATTCTTGAGGTGTACATGCGCCAGGAACGGTCCCAGCACTTCCAGTCCGATCCGGTATGACTCGTAACCCTCGTAGACCATGTTACCCGCATCATGAATAACGCCAACGTACTGGGGATCGAAATTGTGCAGAAACATTGCCGCTGAGCTCGCGCTCGGCAGCAGACTACCGTGATGCAGCTCGATCAGTGCTCGCCGCCCATAGCGCTTAGCCAGCTCGGCGACCTCGCGATATTGAGCCCGGGCACGGTCATACGCCTTGAGATAGCTTTCGTTTCCATCATAGGGCGGAACGTTTACTCGTAGCTGGGGTGCGCCAAGCTTCGCCACTCCCTGCATGGCCTGCTCAACCGCCGCAAGGTTTCCGCAGTGCACGTATGTCCCAACTGACGGCAGGGCAAGCCCTGCCTGCGCGGTAAGGGCAGCAATATGCGGTGCGTCGTCCACAAAACTGCTCAAAGGCCAGGTACAGCGGTTGCCTGACCAGAAGCCAGGCGCACCATCGGCAGCTGGCGCTTGATCCACGACCCGCCATTCAACCCCATCGTAGCCCAGCTCGCGCAATGTTGCGACGGCTTGCTCAGGTGTAAGCTCGGGCAGCCCAACAGTAAACACAGCGTATTTCATTGCACTCGGACTGGTCGCCCCGTCCGCCCCGATTCATAAATCGCGAGAATAATTGCCACCGGTTTGCGGCCTTCCTCGATGTTGACCAGTGGTTCGCGGTCTTCGCGTATGGCCTTGATGAAATCGTGAATCTGCGGCCGATGGGCCTGCGCTAAGCTGCCGGGAGCGGCACCGGCAGCGAGACCAGTCGGACGGTCGGCATACTGCCGTAGCAGATCCACAGCCTGGTTGCTGCCACTGCCACCGTAGGCTTGAGCTTCCTGGTTCGACGCAGCGCTGTGAAAGTAGATCAGCTCATCGTTGTCGATAATCGCCGAGCCGTGGTCGCCATGGATTTCTAGCCGCGCTGTAAGGCCCGGATACGCCGCCATGGTGCCCTCGATGATGCCCAATGCTCCACTCGCAAAGCGCAAAATGGCAACGGCGGTATCTTCGACCTCGATGCGCTCGTGCGCCAAGCACCCGGTGTAGGCGCTGACTTCGACCACCGGACCCATGATCCACTGCAGCAGATCGATGGTATGAATGGACTGATTCATGAGCGCTCCGCCGCCGTCCAACTCCCAGGTGCCGCGCCAACCACCCGAGTCGTAGTAGGCTTGCGAACGCCACCAGCGTACCTGAGCCGTGCCGGTCGTCAAGCGGCCAAGCCGTTCCTGCTCGACTGCTTCCCGCACGATCTGGGTGGATGCGTCGAAGCGATGCTGGCTGATCACTGCGACTTTTTGCGCCGCCGTGCGTCGGGCCGCCCGAAGTCGATCGATTGTTTCCAGCGTGATATCGACCGGCTTTTCGATAACCACATGTTTGCCGGCCGCAAGCGCTGCGATAGCCTGATCCGCGTGCTGGCCACTCGGCGTGCAGATACAAACCGCGTCGAGATCGGGGTGGCCAAGCAGGTCGGTGAGTGAAGCATATGCCGGAACGTCGTACTGCTGTGCCAGGCGCTGAGCCCGCTCCACCTGCTGGTCGGCCACTGCGACCAGTGCTGCATCCTCGGGTAAGCTGGCAATCGCCTGCGCGTGATATGGACCGATCACACCACAGCCCAAAATGCCAAAGCGTATGCGTTCAGCCATCGGTCGCGTCTCCTTCGCAGCCTACTGCGCCTCGGCTGCTGAGGTTGGTAGCCAGCTCGTGTAGGCCGGATGCTCATGGTTGATCGGCAGTTGGACCCGCTGGTGCGTTCGGCTCGAATGGTACAGCGCCGTAATCAGTTCCAGCGCAGTGCGTGCGTCGGCGAGGGTGACGGGCAGCTCCGTGCCCTGCGCAAGCGCCTGGGCAAAGCGGAAAAACTGTCCGGCAAAACCTTCGGGCAGTGGCGCGAATTGCTCCAGCGCAGCCGCAATCTGCTCCGCCTGCTCAGGTGTATCGCCGGTAAAGCTCCATGGATCGCCGGAGTTGGCGTACGGCGCGGTGTTGCTTTCGGCCGTCAGGTTTTGGAAGCAGAAGCGATGCCGTGTAATCTCGGGCGTTGAGCCCAGGGTGGCGGCCAGCGTTGCCAGCGAGCCGTCGGCCATCTCCAGCGCAACAGCGGCACAATCTTCAACCTCGATGGCGTTAACCCGGGTGATGGTCCGGGCAAAAACGCTGCTGATCGGGCCCAGGATGTAGGTTAACATATCATGGCTGTGGATGGCATGGCTGAGCAGCACGCCGCCGAGCTCGGTTTGCCACTTGCCCCGCCAGGGCACGGCGTAGTATGGCGCCCGCCGTCGCCACGAGGTCTCCACCGTGGTGAGGTAGGCTGAGCCTGCAAGACCTTGATCCACCAAAAACTTAAGCTTTTGGAGCCCATGTCCAAAGCGGTACTGAAAAATGGGCATTATGCGCTTGCCGGACGCCGCCTCGATCTTCAGCAATTCGTCGACCTCACGCACCGAGCCGACCAGCGGCTTCTCGCAGATCGCGTGCTTTCCGGAGTCCAGCACCTGATGAATGTGCTCAAAGTGCAGGTGCGGTGGTGTGCAAATATCGATCACATCGAGATCGTCCATGCGGCACAGCTCGCCGAGGTCCCCGGTTACGCGAGGGATTGAGCGGGCAGCAGCTAATGCTCGTGCTTTGGCCGTGTCGATGTCACAAACGGCCAGCACCTCGCACAAATCGCCGAGCTGTTGATACGCCTCGATATGGTGCTGCCCGATACCGCCGCCGACAACGGCAACGCGTAGTTTCTGATGCTCGGTATTCAAGCTCCATGTCCTAGTCTTGTAGCCTGCGCTTCCGCTTGAAGCACAAGTTCGGCTGCCAGAAACAGTGCTGCTGCGTCATCGCCGTTTCGGTCCGATTAACAATGTCGGCGACCAGCTGTGCTCCATACGGCAAGGCCACGTCGTTGCAATCGATGTAGTGACCCGCGGGTGCCGCGGCCGATGTAGCCGATTTTGAGCTGAACGACACCCGCTAAGTCTGCCATCGCCATTTTTCGTTCCGCTTGTGGTCTTGCCTGCCGTATTCTCGCTCGTCTTTTTCCGTATATTATATATGATGATACTGACTGTCAAGCTGGCATAAAGCATGCTCAGGCTGTAATTGACATAAGTGAGAGGCAGCGTAGTTGCGATTGGCCTCCATCAGCTACGAACATATCTTATATAATCATCTCTGGGGCGGAGGCGGTAACAGGTGAGGTACTTACGGTCATGGAAGGCCTGGAGCTGG
>JADDQF010000046.1:13805-20662 GCA_016781505.1 bacterium | reverse complement strand
CTTGCGTGCATCAAAGTTCTAGCTCATCAAGGAGCGACGCCTGCCTCAGCCCAAGCAGACGTCGCACGTCGGATCCGTCTGTCAGCCTAAGCTAACCTGTTGATAGGAGCTCTGGCACGGCGGCCCGTCGGTCAGGTGCAGCGTACGGGTTTCGACGTCCATCACCACCGCCGTCACGGTGATATACTGCTCTTCGGGTAGCCCCTCGGGGTCTTCGTGGCGACAGATCCCGAAGGGATGCTCTTGATGGTCCTGCAGATAGTGTTGGAGGTCTGCAACCGCGATTGGTCGCTTGAGCCCCAGCAGTTCGGTCAGCCGCTCACGCCGCAGCCGTGAATATGGCCGTCGCTCGCTCGGCGGCTCGACCACACCTAACCCGTTGGGATCCACGAAATGGTTTGTATGCACCAGGCAGTCGTTTTCGCACTGCAGCAGCTGGACCTTGTCTGGTGCTGCCTCGATATCCACCACCTGATCCGGCGTCTGGGCGATCAAAAAGTTGGTTGAACAGGCACGATCCAGGCCCGTCACGACATTGACCGCCGCGTCGAAGCTGCGTGAGCGCAAAATTTCGTAGCAGCGCACATGAAACGGCTTGCTGAGCCGCGACCAGTCGTCGTCGGTGGTGGTCATGCCGTTGATGGCCAGCGCCACGCCCGCGGAGTTAAGGCCAATCTTGCCGCCCACAATGCCAGCCTCGGTGAAGCTGAGTGTTTCCAGGCCATCCTGCTCCACAGTATGCAGCACCGCGCCCTGCACCTGCGGAATCCAATCCCAGTTCTGTCCCACCAGCAAATGCCCGTTCGCCGACGCCTCGGGCAATACGGCGAAGGCCGTGCAGCCGTCGGGTTCGGGCCGTTCCGGGTGTCCGGCCGCCACCTCAGCCGCCAGTGCCAGCACGCCGAACTGGTAATACAAAATCTCGTAGCGCACATTGAGCGCGATCAACTCGGGCAGACTGAAGCCGGAGCCGTCCGCCACCCCCTGCATAGCGGCATAATAGTCCGCGTTGTGGGCGGCGATCGCCTCGCCGTACTGTCGCGCGCGGACGAGCACATCGGCTCGCGGGACTTTGGCCTCGCGCTCAAAGCGATCAAAATATACCCCGAGGTTATGGGCGATGCGGTCGCGCAGCTGGCGGCCATGCTGCACGCCCTGTTCGTAGGGCGTGCCATGCAGATGAACAATCGGTAGGGTCATGCTGCCTCCTGAAATACCTTGCGCAGCCAAAGCTCTGCCACGCCACGAGCAAAACCTAGCCGTTCGTTGATAGCAAGCATCGGTCGGTTGCCGGCCTCGTTGTCGGTGACGATCACCGGGTGGCCGTGTTGGCGGGCGTAGTCGATTGACCGGAGCTTAAGCGCCAGGGCAATGCCCCGGCGACGGTAGGCGGGCTTCACGCCGGTCAGTCCGGTCCACAAATAATTGTTAGCATGGCTTGCCCACAACGAGCTTAAGCCTACATACTCGCCGGCGTGCAGCGCCACGAAATAGCTATCGGGACGCAGATCCGGGCTGCTCATCCGTGTTTGGAGCCAGTGCTCGTAATTGTGGGTAATAGGCTCCGGCGTTGGCATGCTCCGCTCCACCGCGCAGATCAGGTCAAACAATTTCCGACTCCAGCCTTCATCCCGTTGCAGCTCACGTAGCGCCTTGATCTCCAGGCCCTGCTGTTGGACCAGCGCCGGGATGTGGGCGAAGGGTTCGGGGTTCCAGGCAGTCACGTCGAGGCGCGACTCCCAAAACCGACGTTCCTCATCGAAGCCGCGCTCCCCGAGAAATCGCACGCCTCGCTCCTGATCTTCAAAGGTCACGCTGCGCACCGTGATCGGGTCGTGTTGGTGGAGCTCCGCCATAAGGTGATTGTACAACGCTTTGCCAAAACCCTGTCCGTGGAGCCGTGGCTGGACATACACTCCGATTAGGAATTTGCGCGGGTGGAACATCCCGGGCGTATGCTGATACAAGCCGTAGCCGACTACCTCTTCGTCCTGTTCCATAACGACTAGCTCGCGCACAAACTGCCGATCCCAGGTCTGGTCTTCTTGGCGCATCTGGTCCACGGTCCGTTGATGCCGCGGATAGATGGCGTTGTGAATGGCAGCGCGGGCGTCGTAATCATCCGGTGTCCATGGCCGAATTTCCATCGTCTCAGTTGCTCCTAGGTTGCTCTGCGTGCAACTTGCCCGACATCAAACTCGCTCCGCCGCGCTTGACGGCCTGCTCCACTCTTGGTACGGTGTACACGGGAATATTTTCACGAGTATATGTATCTCAGCGAAATATGTTGTATGAAAGCCAATGCGATGAAGGATCGGATGCTGCTTGTGCTGGCCGCGCTTGTCCTGCTCACCGGATGCCGAGCGCCCTATCAATACACGGGCAGTGTGATCGATCCGCCTAAGCCCGCAACCCACTATACTTTGGCTGACAACCAAAGCCAGCCATTCGAGCTAGGTGCGCCCTCAGACGACGTTACGCTGCTCTACTTCGGGTACACGAACTGTCCCAACTTTTGCCCGACGACCATGGGCACGTGGAAACAGGTTCGTCAGGAGCTGGGCGCTGCAGCGGATAATGTGCGATTTGTGATGATTTCAGTCGATCCCGCGCGCGACACGGAACCGGTACTTCGCGAATATCTGGCCTACTTCGATCCCACATTTATTGGCATTCGTCCCACGCTGGAGCAAGTCGAGGCACTGAGCCGTGAGTATGGCGTTGGCGTGGATAGTCATGCGGCGGGTACGCGCGATCCGGCGACCGCGCACACCAAGCATGGCTCGTACACCTATGTGCTTGACCGCGCTGGACAGCTCCGTTTGCTGTTTCACCTTGATGCCGATGCTGCGCCAATGGCTGCGGACATCAAGCAGCTGCTCCGCGAAAACTAACGACCAACAAAGTTTTGCTAGCCCCAAAAGCACAGGCCGCCGGCTAAACCAGCGGCCTGTTGCGGATCTTGACGGCTTGTCCTTAGTCACGCGGCCGCGCGCCCAGCGTGACCTTCAGCTCCTGCTCCTTACCGTCGCGCAGAATCGTCAGGGTAACAGTTTGGCCAACCTCGGTGTCGGTAGCGAGATAGTCGATAACCTCTTCGCTGTTGCTGACCTGCTGCCCGTCAATCTTCAAAATAATATCGCTCTTGGCCGGGTAGCGGTAGCCGTTGATCGTGACCGCATCGTCGGTGCTGGCGCGCAGGCCGGCCTTGCCCGCTGGGCCATTCGGAACCACCTCACCCACAAAAATACCTTGGTTGACCGGCAAGTTCAGCTGCTTGGCTACCGTGGTCGTCACCGTATTGCCAAAGCGGATGCCAAGATACGGATGCTCGTACCGCCCGGTCTCGATCAAGGCTTTGGTTACTTTCTTAACGGTATTGGATGGTACCGCAAAGCCAATGCCCTCAAAGCTGCCGCCTTCCGAGCGAATGGCGGTGTTAATGCCGATCACCTCGCCCCGGCTATTGAAGAGCGGCCCGCCCGAGTTGCCCGGGTTGATCGCGGCATCGGTCTGGATCACATCCGCGATGCTATACACGCCGCCGTTGGAAGCCCGCCGGTTTTCCACCGTGCGGCCGCGCGCGCTGACGACGCCCGTCGTCAAGGTTGTTTGCAAGCTGAACGGATTGCCGATCGCAATCGCCCGCTGGCCCACCAGCACCTGTTTCGAGTCGCCGAACGGCAACGGCCGCACACCTTCCGGCAGCTGCTCAACTTTGATCACCGCAATATCGGAGTCCGGATCGGCGCCCACAACCTTGGCTTCCACGGTTAAGCCGCTTGTGAACGAGACCTCGATCAGCTTGGCGTTTTCGACCACATGGTTGTTGGTGGCGATATGCCCTTGGTCGTCAAACACAAAGCCCGAGCCCGCTGCTTCGAAATTAAACTCGGGCTGAGCTTCATCTGAGCCTTCGGGCGCTGCGGAGCCTTCCGGTGAAGGAAAGATAAAGGGGCTGTCGGGCGCGCTCGGATCGTTGCCTTGAATCCGAATCGCAACCACCGCCGGGCTGCGCTCCTGGAACAAGCGGGTCAACAGTTGGTCTTCGGCGTCGAACTCAGCCGTCTGTTCCGGCCGAAGCGTAGGCACAGGTGGCTGATCGGTGTTGCCGGCCGCAACCGGCTGAGCCGCGGTGGTCTGGGCGAGTGGCGCAGGTGCTAGCGCCGCAGTTGGCAGGCTGGCAAGCTGTGGTACGAGAAACCACAGGCCTCCGAGGATACCGCCGATGATGACGGGAACGATCAGTAACGGCAACAACACTATCGCGCGACGGGACATGCAAACCCCTTTGTCTTTGCTTGACCATTCAGGCCGTGTGTATTTAGCTATTCTACCACTTCCAGGCTTGGGTTTGCGTACCAGCGTGGTAAAATGAATGTTCGAATGTACATAATGAATAGCTAATTAATCGTATGCGTGCTGCTGTTCCCACTCAAACCCGGCGTATCTCACCACTGGCCGTTGTTGGCCTGACGCTCCTGCGGCTTTGCGAGCTTGCCTTGCTGGGCGTGCTCGTTGGCGGGCTGGTCGGTTTGGCGGTGTACCACTTTTATAGTCGCGATCTGCCCGATCCCGGCCGCCTGGCCACTCACCGGCCCTTTGAAACCACACGCATCTACGCCCGCGATGGCCAAACATTGTTGTACGAGCTGTTCGACGCCGGGCAGCGCATTGTGGTGCCGCTCGATCAGGTACCGTGGGCGCTTAAAGCGGCAACTATCGCGGTTGAAGACGGCAACTTTTACGATAATCCGGGTGTCGACATCCGCGGTATCGTGCGGGCATTGTATCTGAACCGCCAAGGCAGTGTCCGCTCCGGTGGCTCGACGATCACCCAGCAGCTGGCCCGCAATGTGTTGCTTTCGCCGGAAGAGCGCGGCGAGCAGTCATACGGCCGCAAGATTCGCGAGGCGATCCTGGCTTATCGCCTGAGTCGCCAGTTCTCAAAAGACCAGATCCTCTCGTTTTATCTCAACGAAGTGTATTACGGCAACATGGCCTACGGCGTTGAGGCCGCCGCACAGGGGTATTTCGGCAAGGCTACCCGTGATTTGACGTTGCCCGAAGCCGCGATCCTGGCCGGGCTGGTCCAGTCGCCCACCGAGCTTAACCCGCTCACGAATCCGGAGGCGACCAAGGAGCGCCAGCGGATCGTGCTTGACCTGATGGTGAAGCAGAACATGTTGTCGCGGGAGCAGGCGGATGTAGCCTTTGCGACGCCGGTGCAGTTGCGGCCATCCCGCGTCGATATTCGCGCTGCCCACTTTGTGTTTCATGTGCGCGAGCAGCTGGAGCAGCAGTACGGCGCCGAGCTGCTCCGCCGAGGTGGGCTGCGCGTTGTGACCACCCTCGACCCGGCTATGCAGGGCCTGGCCGAACAGGCGGCCAGCCAGCATATCGCCGAGCTGCAGCAGCGCAACGCGCATAACGCCTCAATCGTGGTGATCGATCCCCGAACGAGCGAAATGTTGGCGATGGTGGGATCGGTCGACTACAACAACCAGACCATTGATGGCCAGGTTAACGTCGCAACCGCGCCGCGTCAGCCAGGCTCGGCGCTCAAGCCGATTGTGTATGCCGCTGCCATGATGGCGGGGTGGACGCCCTCAACGGTGATCTGGGACGTGCCGCTGGATGTTAACGGCTACAAGCCCATGAACTACGACAACTCGTTCCATGGGGCGCAACGTTTGCGGCTCGCACTGGCCAATTCGTTCAATATCCCGGCGGTCAAGGCGCTGCAGTTCACCGGGATCGATGCGTTTCTGGATCTGGCGCATAGCATGGGCATCACGACGCTGCAGGAGCGCGACACATACGGTTTGGCGGTGGCGCTGGGCGCGGGTGAAGTCAAGCTGTTGGATTTGACAACGGCTTATACCACCTTCGCCAATCAGGGCTATGCGCGGCCAACTGTCTCGATCCTGCGCGTGTCCACCAATCATGGCGAAGTGCTGTATTCCTACACCCCGCCCAAAGGTACCCAGGTGCTCGGCTCCAAAGGCGAGGCGATTGCCTATCTGATCAGCGATATTTTGAGCGACAACGCCGCGCGCACGCCTATGTTTGGCCCCAACAGCGTGATGCGTCTGAGCGATGATCGACCGGCTGCGGTCAAAACCGGCACCTCCAATGATTACAAAGACAGCTGGGCCGTGGGCTACACGCCTGAACTGGTCGTTGGCGTGTGGGTCGGCAACACCGATAACAGCCCGATGCAGGAGGTTGCCGGGGCCAATGGCGCTGGTACGATCTGGCGCGCTGTGATGGAACAAGCGCACGCCGGCAAGCCGCCGCAGCCGTTTGAGCGTCCCGCCAGCGTCGAAGAGGCGAAGATCTGCGGCTCGACTGGCCTTGCCATGGCTGGTTGTCCGGATCAGATCGCCGAGCGCTTTGTGCAAGGAACGCAGCCAACACCCAAGCCTGGCCAATACATAACGGTTACTGTCGGCGGTGACGGCTCGTGCTTGGCTACTGATCTAACCCCGATCAGTGAGCGGCAGCAAAAAACGTTTTTGCTGCCGCCACCCGAAGCCCGTGGCTGGAGCGGACCACCGGCGCCGACTCAGCCCTGCCCTGCGCCGCCCAGTGCGGATGGCACCGCGACGCCCGACGGGCCTGATGTTGTGGCCGCGATCGACTCGCCTGCCTCCGGCGCGACGTTGGGCAGTACGATCAGTGTTACCGGCAGCGCCGCAGGCTACTACACGCTGGCCTATGGCGCCGGCCAACAGCCGACAACCTGGACGCCCATTGCCGAAGGGCTGGGTGGTGTAGATCATGGCTTGTTGGGCACATGGGACACCGCTACATTGCCCAATGGCATGTACACCCTTCGGCTGGAAGTGGCTCTG
>JADDQF010000046.1:0-13691 GCA_016781505.1 bacterium | reverse complement strand
TGCCCAATGGCATGTACACCCTTCGGCTGGAAGTGGCTCTGCCCGGCAATCCGCCCCAGGCCACGCTTGCAACCGTCCGCATCGACCATGATCGGCTGGCTGTGCGTCTCACGCTGCCCGCGCCTGATAGTTCATTTGCGGTCGGTACAAGCGTGCAGCTCGTCGCCGAGACAAACGGGCCCGTCGCGCGGGTGGAGTTTGTGGTAGATGGCCAGGTGATCGGCAGCGCTACCCAAGCCGCAACGTGGAGCTGGCTGGCCAGCGGCCGTGGGCGCCACACCATCGAGGTTGTGGCCGTGGATGTCACCGGCCAACGGACTACAAGCCCGCCAGTTAGTGTGCTGGTTCAGTGATGACCTGTGAAGGGGGCTGCGTTGCCCTGGCGGCACCACCACCTGTGGTCGCTCAGCCCTCGTTGTTGACAATCGAAAGGGCGGTCATTACAATAGAATGAGAAAAAATAAACAATCTCCCTGGTGGGCGATAAAGGAATATTGAGACTCATGGAGCAGCAACCGACAACCCAACTAAGGATGACCGGCAATCGGCAGGTCGTGCTTGAGGTGTTGCGGTCCACCAAATCGCATCCAACTGCGCAAGACGTGTTTATGTCAGCACGGGATCTGCAGCCGCAGATCGGCTTTGCGACCGTGTATCGCACCCTTGATTGGCTGGTCCAACATGGTTTGGCGCAGGAAGTGTACCGCGATAAAGATGGCGCCGCGCACTACGATGCCAACGTGGCCCGCCATGATCATGCGATTTGCAACCGCTGCGGCAAAATTCTTGACGTCGAAGCGCCCTTGCACGCCTTGGCTTACGCAATCATTGAGCGAGCGAGTGGCTTTCGGATTGATTGGCACGCCACGGAATTTTCCGGGCTGTGCGCCGCCTGCGCCGACGAATAGCGCATGGCTTTGTAGCGGTTTCTGGCCACAAACAGAGCGGGGCGTTGAAGATATTCTTCAACGCCCCGCTCTGTTTAGCGCATACCAAACTCTGCCGTCCAATAATAGCGCCACTTGCTTCCCGGCATATCGACAAAGCCAATCCCAATCTCTTGGTGGGCACAGGTGAGGATGATGTTGCGATGGGCGGGGCTGTTCATCCAGCCTTGGACGACCGCCGCCGCGGTTGCCTGGCCGCCCGCAATGACCTCCGCGCTTGGGTTAAATTGATACTTCGCCCGTTGCGCCCGCTGCACAAATGAGCTGCCATCCAGTCCCGTATGGCTGAAATAGCTTTTTTCCGCCATCTCGCGACTATGCTTGAGGGCGGCCGTAGTGAGCTGAGCGCTTGGCGCCACCGGCTGGCAGCCGCTTGCGAGGCGTTGCTGGTTAATCAGCGTGATCGCCTCAGCTTCGCCGGCGGGCGTAGGCGCACTGGTCGTGATCACGATCGGTACATACACGGTGCTCAGGGCGGTAACTGATTGTGCCCGCGCCTCGGTCTGGATGTTCACTAGCCAACCAAACACGAGCCATAGGCATACGGCAACAAGGCCAGGTTGAGCGCGTCGACGCACGGCGACAGCTCCTTGCTAGATTGCTTGGGGTGGGTGCTTGCAGTGTACATGCCGCTTGCCCATATTGCAATAGCTAGAAAGTCCTGCTCCTGAGATTGGCCCTGCCGTACTGCATCTGTTAAGCTAGCCTGCGACATCGGATGGTACGGAAGGGTGCCTTATGGACGATTTGCTCTTTTACCTCGGCTTTAGTCGTGTGGCAGGCATTGGCCCAGCCCGACTGGATCGGCTGCTGGCCTATTGCGGTACGCTCCGCAATGCCTGGTATGCCACCGTGGACGAGTTAGTGGCGGCTGGGCTTGATGCACGGTCGAGCAGAGCATTGGTGCAAACGCGGCAAACACTTGATTTGCAAGCCGAGTATGAGCGCGCCGTTGCGGCAGGGATTCGCCTCATTTCGCGTGATGATCCGACGTATCCTGCATTGTTGGCGCAAACAACTAACCCACCCTTTCTGCTCTACGTCCGCGGGACGCTGATTGAAAATGATCGCTGGGCGCTGGCCGTTGTGGGTACGCGGCAAGCCAGTACCTATGGCAAGGAAGTAACGCGCAAGCTTGTCGCTGGGCTTGTCGCTGCCGGCGTTACGATTGTTTCTGGGCTGGCATTGGGCATCGACGCGGTTGCTCACAGTGCCGCGCTAGCTGCCGGTGGCCGAACGCTTGCCGTTTTGGGTAGTGGCGTTGATCAGATCTATCCGCTGACCAACTTGCCGCTCGGCCAAGCCGTTATGCAGCAAGGGGCGGTGGTGTCGGAGTATCCGGTCGGCACCCTGCCCGCGGCAACCAATTTTCCGCCGCGCAACCGTTTGATCTCCGGGCTCGCTTTAGGCGTTTTGGTGGTTGAGGCAGCTCCCAAAAGCGGGGCGTTAATCACGGCCCAATTTGCCGGTGAGCAGGGCCGGGAAGTTTTTGCCATTCCCGGCAATATATTCTCGCCGCGGTCGGAGGGCACGCACCGGCTGATCAAGGATGGCGCTTCCCTGGTTACCTGCGTCGACGATATTTTAGATGCGCTCAACCTTCAGACTGCGGTTGTGCAGCAGGAGATGACGGCCATCATGCCCGAAACGCCGATTGAAGCAGCACTGCTGGCACTGGTCGAAGATGAGCCCCAGCACATCGACGAGCTGCGCCGTGAGAGTGGGCTAGGCATCGCGGATGTGTCGGCAACCATGACGCTGCTTGAGCTCAAGGGCCTGGTGCGGCAAGTCGGCGGCATGCAGTATGTGTTGGCGCGTGAAGCTTCCTTCCCTTATCGGGTCGCATGATGCGACCGCTATCTCGCGCAAGATAAGCAGACCTTTGCGGTTCTCCATAGGTTATGCGCGGCATGAGCATGGGAAATCAAATGTACTCCGTGGGTCATATGTTTCGTACGACCCTCCCCGCGGTTGCCTGGAGGTAGCAGATTGCTCTTGTCGTACGCTGCGGTTCGACCTAGAATACTATTGTTGAACCGCGTTGAAGGAGTTGGTGGATGACGGGTCACCACAGCTTGTCTGATATGCTAACGCTTCGCCAAGCAGCGTCGTTGTTGGGGGTACAGCCCCAAACGCTGCGGCGATGGGAGTCCGAAGGCAAGCTATCGGCGCGGCGTACAGGTCCACGGGGTTTGCGGCGCTACGCCAGGCGCGATGTGCAGCGGCTGCTGCAATCACAGGATGTGCGTGTGCGTAACGCGCAGCAGGTGGTGGTCGAGGTTGCACGGGCGATCAGCGGCTCACTCGATCTGCACGCCGTGGCTAAAACGGTGGTCGAGGCGGCCGTGCGGGTGGTCGGCAGCGACCGCTGCGCCATCTATCTGGTAAGCGCGGACCGCACCACAATTGAGCCTTTGTGGGGCACGGATGTTACAGATCCTGCCTCGGCTGAACGACTCTTCTTTCCCAATCCCATCCCGATCGACGCGCTGCCGCTGGTCCGGCACGCGCTGCAACAGCCCCAGCCACTGGTGATCGACGATACAGAAACGCATCCGCTGAGCAATCCGGAGCTTTTTCGGTTTTTCGAAACGCGTACGGTGATTAATGTTGGATTGCGCGGCCCCGACGGCGAAGTTTTTGCCGTTATGCCGTTTCTGTGGACCGGTCAGCCACACTCCGTTCGCGATGACGATGTTTTTCTCGCCCAGTCGCTCGCGGCGCTGGCCGAAGTGGCGCTATCCAATGCACGGTTGTTCGAGGAGATCGAACAGGAGCGGCAGCGCGCGACGATCATCAACGATGTGGTGCACGATGTTCATGGTGGGCGTGATCTCGGTGATACGCTTACCCGCGCCATCAAGAGCTTAGTGCAGCAGCTGCACGCCGACGAGGGCGCGATCTTTCTGATCGATCCGCAGGGTACCTCCATCGTCGGCGCTGCCGAAACGCATACCCATAGCGCAGGCCGGGTTGGTGTGGTCGCCCCGCTCCAGTCCGTACCGCTGGTTGCCCGTGTGGTTGAGCATCAACGCCCCCGCCTGGTCACTATCCAAGAGACTGAAGGTAACGAGCGACAGTGGTTCGAGTCGCTGCAGATCCAGTCATCGCTGTATGTGCCGCTGCTGGCCCAGGGCAAATTGGTTGGGATTGCCTTTGCAAACTACCGCAATCGCACGCCGCATCTCAAGGCGCGCGACACGCTCTTTGCCGATGCGCTTGCCGCTCAATGCGCGCTCGCTATGGAACGGGTGCAATTGCTGGAGTCGGCCTCCGCGCGCGCAGCGGAGCTTGAGGCGGTTATCGCCCAAATGCAGGAAGGTGTGATTATTGCCGACCGGGATGGCCGGATCGTGCTGGTCAATGAGTATGCCGCCCAGCTGCATGGTACGGCGAAGCTGGGAGTAGCCCCGGACGATTATTCCGAAGCATATCATCTGTCGCGGCTTGACGGTACGCCCTATCCGCCGCTGGAATTGCCGCTTAGCCGTGCTGTGCTGCAGGGAGAAACCGTTAGCAATGCCGAGTGGCGCATCACGCTGGCTGATGGCAGCGAAGTGATCGCGAGCGGCAGTGCCACGCCCCTGGCTGGTGCGGATGGGACACGTCTCGGCGCTGTGCTGGTGGTGCGGGATGTGACCGCGCGGCGGAAGCTAGAGGCCGAGAAAGACCAGTTTTTGTCGGTGGTGAGCCATGAGCTACGAACGCCGCTCACAACGATCAAGGGTTTGACCGAGCTGGCGGTGCGGCGCATTGACCGCGGCGTTAATCCCGCAGCTGTGTTGGGAAGCTTGCATAACGTGTCCAAGCAGGTCCGCCGGATGGAAGGGCTGATCGGCGATTTGTTGGACATTCGGCGGCTCGAAACGGGCACGCTCCCACTCGACTGCCAGGTGCATGATCTGTGGCCGCTGGTCGAGGAAGCGCGCGACCGGGCCCAAGCGATCACTGATCGCCATACCATCGAGGCGCAGCTCGACGCGATGAAACCGCTGCGGGTGTACGTGGACAAAGGCCGGCTGGATCAGGTGTTTGATAACATCTTGTCGAATGCGATCAAGTACTCGCCTGATGGCGGGATGATTGTGCTGATGCTGTCGCGGAACGATGACCAGGCTGTGCTGCGGATTAGCGACCAAGGCATTGGCATTCCCGAGCAGGGCCGTGAACAGCTGTTTGAGCGCTTTTACCGCGGCGCGAATGTGCCCCCGAGTGAATATGGCGGTCTGGGCATTGGACTAGCGCTCAGTCGTGAAATTGTGCAGCGGCATAGTGGGACGCTGATTTTGGAAGGGACCAGTCCACGAGGCAGTACATTTCAGCTGTGTCTGCCTTTGGTATAGGGATTGCCTATAGCGAGGTCCGATACTATCTATTTTTGTTGCCCAAAATCGCGGCCTATAATATCGACAGTTGTTGTTCAAGCTCGCGCTAGCAGCTTGAGCTGATATGAAGGGATGTGCGATGAACAAGGTTGCAGCTGATCCACTTAATGCTCGTGGCCGGCTCCAGGTTGGCGACCAGCAGTACACGATCTACCGCTTACAATGCCTGGCCGATGCCGGCGCCGATCTGTCACGACTTCCATTCTCGATCAAGGTTGTGCTGGAAGCGCTGCTGCGCAATGTGCATGATGGATTTACGTCGCCCGAGGATGTGCTGGCGCTGGCCAATTGGACGCCCGCCAGTGTCGGCCGGCGTGAAGTACAGTTCAAGCCGGCGCGCGTGATCCTGCAAGATTTCACAGGCGTGCCCGCGGTTGTCGATCTGGCGGCGATGCGGGATGCGATGCAGCAGCTGGGCGGCGATCCCCGCAAAATCAACCCGCTGTCACCCGTGGATCTGGTGATCGACCACTCGCTGCAGGTGGACGTGTTTGGCACCAACACTGCGTTGCAGCTCAACGCTCAATATGAGTTTGAGCGCAATCAAGAGCGCTACGAGTTTCTGCGCTGGGGCCAACAGGCTTTTGCGAACTTCACGGTCGTGCCACCAGCCACCGGTATTATCCATCAGGTCAATCTTGAGTACGTCGCGACCGTGGTTGCCACCCGTGAGCTCGATGGCGAGATCGTTGCGCTGCCCGATACACTGGTCGGCACTGATAGCCATACGACCATGGTCAATGGGCTTGGTGTGTTGGGCTGGGGCGTGGGTGGCATCGAGGCCGAGGCGGTGATGTTGGGCCAGCCGCTGGCGATGGTTACCCCAGCGGTGGTTGGCGTACGGTTAGTTGGCCAACTGCGGCCGGGGGCCACCGCGACTGATTTGGTGCTGGCCGTGACCGAGCTGCTGCGCCGCGAAGGCGTGGTCGGCAAGTTTGTTGAGTTTTGCGGCGCAGGGCTGAGCAACCTCAGTCTGGCGGATCGCGCGACGATCGCCAACATGGCGCCGGAGTATGGCGCCACCTGTGGCTTCTTCCCGGTTGACGCCGAGACCCTGCGCTATCTGCGGGACACCGGCCGGCCGGAGCAGCTGGTGCAGCTGGTGGAAGCGTATTGCCAAGCCCAGGGCCTGTTTCGGACCGACGCAACGCCCGAGCCAATCTTCAGCAAGCTGTTGGAGCTTGATCTGTCGGCGGTCGAGCCGAGTGTGGCTGGTCCGCGGCGGCCCCAGGATCGGGTGCCCTTGCAAAAGCTGAAGCGCTCGTTCTGGCAGGCGATGCGCACGACCTTTAACCGGGAGATCAAGACCGATTCCGTGCCCGGCTCGGGGGCGAACCGGTGGGTGAGCGAGAGCGGGCATTCGGTTGAGCCGGTGGAGCGCCAGCGCAGCAGTCGCAGTCGGGAAAATTTGTACCAGGGCTATCAAGCGACGGTCAAGCTCAACGATGCCAAGGTTAACCTGACCCATGGGTCGGCCGTGATTGCCTCGATCACCTCATGCACCAATACGTCCAATCCGTCCGTGATGATTGCGGCGGGAATTCTGGCGAAAAAAGCAGTGGAGCGCGGCCTGCAGGTGCCGCCCTATGTGAAGACGAGCCTGGCACCGGGCTCGCGGGTAGTTACCGAATACCTGCGCCAGGCCGATTTGCTGCCGGCGCTGGAAACACTGCGCTTCAATGTGGTCGGGTATGGCTGTGCAACCTGCATCGGCAATAGCGGTCCCGTGGCGGAAGAAATCGCGACGGCTGTCAAGGAACATGACCTGGTTGTGAGCGCGGTGCTGAGTGGCAATCGCAACTTCGAGGGTCGCATCAATCCGGTCGTGCGGGCGAACTATCTGGCTTCGCCCCCGCTCGTGGTTGCTTTTGCGATTGCCGGCACCGTCGACATCGATTTGGAAAGCGAGCCATTAGGCCAGGACCCCAACGGCGATCCGGTCTATCTCGCGGATATTTGGCCCAGCGAGCAGGAAGTGCAGGCTGTGCTCAACACGGCCGTGACGCCGGAGTTGTTCCGGGAGCAGTACGGCAATGTGTACAGCGGCAACGAGCAGTGGAACCGCATTCCTGTTTCGGGCGGCGACTTGTACAGCTGGAACAACGACTCGACCTATATTCAGAATCCGCCGTATTTCGTCGGCATGACGGCGGAGGTGCCGCCGCTGCGCTCGATTGTGGGGGCGCGGGTGCTGGCTCTGTTGGGCGATAGCGTGACGACGGATCACATCTCGCCTGCCGGCAGCATTGCGAAGGATAGTCCCGCTGGCCGATATTTGATCGAGCATGGCGTGCCGCCCCGAGATTTTAACTCGTATGGTGCGCGACGGGGCAATCATGAGGTGATGCTGCGCGGCACCTTTGCCAATATTCGGCTGCGGAATCAGCTGGCGCCAGGCACCGAAGGCGGTGTCACGCTGCATCTGCCGACGGGCGAGCAGCTGTCGATCTACGAGGCGGCGATGCGCTATGGCGAAGACCATACGCCGCTGATCGTGTTGGCCGGCAAGGAATACGGTACCGGCTCGTCGCGCGATTGGGCCGCCAAGGGGACGTTTTTGCTCGGGGTGCGTGCGGTGATAGCCGAGAGCTTCGAGCGCATCCATCGGTCGAATCTGATCGGCATGGGCGTGCTTCCGCTTGAGTTCGCCGACGGCGACGGCTGGGAGGACTTGGGGCTGACCGGTCACGAGACCTACACAATCGAAGGCATTGAAACAGTGCGTCCCGGCCAGCGGCTACCCGTACGCGTCCAGAGCCCGGATGGCAACGAGTTTACCTTCAACGTGACCGTCCGCATAGATTCGGAGGGTGAGCTGGCATACTACCGGCATGGCGGTATCCTGCAGTATGTGCTGCGGAATTTGGCCAAGCGCGACGTGGCGGTAATGTAAGTCGACTCCTTGCAAGGTCTTCGGGAGCAGCATGGATCAGTCTATGGACTGGTCCATGCTTTTTGCAACGAATGCCTGAAAATCGAGTGCAAACGAGACAAGGGGTACGTGACTCTATCCCGTGAACCGTTCATTCCCACCAATTGCGCTCGGTCTCGCCCATTTGCTGGCGCGTCTCAGCCCGGGTTGGCACTTCGCTGGAAAACTTAAGCCGCCCGAACGGCGCCATGGTAGCCAGCGCGAGCGCAATCAGCAAGCCATTGAAGATGATGCCGACCACAATCAGGGTAATGCCCGAGATCGGCCCAACTCCGGCGCGACGGATCAGCTCGGCGAGATCCGTGGTGGGAAACGGATGAATGCCTACCTTAACGATCCAGCTCAGTACCAACACGGCAAAGACCCAGCTGTAATTGCGGCGTAGCCGGCGACCAACCGCTTCCCACAAGCTCATCGTGAAGTGTGGATGGAGCAGGTCGCTGGCCAGCAGCTCCCGCCAATGCTCTTCGGTGGCCTCTGTGGAGTTGGGAACCAACAGATCCGAGAAAAATTCGGTTTCCATCAGTCGGACCCGCGTGCGCCACAGATCGTAGTAGCGGTAGCGCCGGGCTTCGATAAACAGAAAGAAGCCAATCAGCAGCGAGTTGAGCAAGATCATGACGTGGGTGTTGTTGGGGCTGCTGAAAGCAAACGACAACGTTGCCCCTGTAGTCAGGACGGCCCAGTTGGTCGTGCCGTCGAGCCGGGTTCGCCATGTGTTGGCGCGAGATACCTCGCCGCGGTACAGATGCACAAGCGCAGTGTTAAACTCACTCGGCGTGAGAGGTCGCGCGGAAGGAATCTGCGCGGGCTGCACCTGACCGCTATCCGTTAGTGGATAGTTAGTTCGCGTTGGAATGTTGCGAGGGGGTGTGGCCATATTTTTGTTGATGCTCGTGTATCGTGGCAACGTACGGACGGGCGCGTCGGCACAACCGATGTTCAAGTATGGTTATTGTAGCATTCCCGGTGCCATGATGCGAATGGTTGTGACTGTGAAAGCGCGTGGCTGCTAACGCGTCGCCCCCCAGCACCACAATCTAATCTGCTAGGCCCAGCCCATCGCCCGCCACTCCGCCCGACGAGCTTTAAGGGAGAATGCGGCGGCGGGGTAACGTGGTGTGAGCCGTCGTTCCACACCATCAAGCAGCCGCTCGCCCAAACCACGTCCAAGTGCTGCGGTCGCTGCTGCCCCTGAAAAGCGCAGCCAGTCCGTAATCCAGCGCCTGGTGTCACGCGAGCCCAGCACCCGCAGCGCGGTGGGAATGATGGGCTTGTAGATCGCAAGCGTGTGATTAACGATCCGACCGTAGTCATGCCAGGTCATCTGATCTTGAAAAAAGCGGACAGCAACATCGACGCCTACGTCGTTGAGCACCCGCGCGAAGATATTTTGCAATCGATTCACATCCGCTGGGCTATCCCAGGGCTGCATAAAGCGGCTAAACACCCAGTTGAGCGCAACGTTTGCCTGGTACGCGCTGATCTGGCCCAGGTGCTGCGGCGCGAGCAGGTTATGGCTGAGCGCCTGCTGGAGCAGCGCCGTGGTGCGGTCGAGGTTGCGGACGTGCGAGCCGAAGCCACAAAAAGTAAGCGGCGACTGTTGGGCCGACGAGTCGCCCACGGGTAGCACACCGGTGAGCAGTGGCACGGTCAGCCGTCGCTGCGTATGGCGTGCCGGAATAAAGCCATACACCGGCTTGATATGCCTGAACTGCGGCCCCAGCCGTTTATAGGTCGGCAGCAGCCGAAAATAGTCTTCAAACAAATCCAGCAGCGAGTGTTGGGCCTGCGAGCCATTGCGGAGCTGGCGGGAAGGGCTTGGCTGGCCCTGCTTGTGCAGCAGGTCGTAGTAAAAGACATAAACCGTAAGCTCGTCGTCCCGCCCGGCAAAGCCCTCCCAGATCAGCTGCCGTCCGCGCTGCGTATCGGTCACCGACACCAAAATATCGCCGACGTCCGGGTTATGCTGATCCGGCCTTGACCCCTGCTCCAAGCCTTCCACAACCGTGCCGACGGTCGGGCATACGCCGGCAAAGGGCTGTCCTGCAAAGCGGCGCAGCGCGAGCGGTGAGGTCGCGCCCATGCCGTCGATCAGCACGTGGGCACCATAGCGCTCCACCACGCCAACCTCGGTCGTGACCTCGACGACTACCTCGCCCGGCTGGCGGACAACCACACAGCGAAAGGTTCGGTGATCCAGCACCAGGCCACCGGCACCTTCCAGCTTGCGGCGCGCGAGCTGGAGCAACCCAGCCGCGTCCAGCCCCACGTTAAGCACGTTCGGCATATGCAGCTCGGCCGGCCGCACTCCCGTCTGGTCGGGTGCAAAGCGAACTACGCCGTCCCCATAGCGGCGCATGACCACGCGCTCAAGCTCAGCCGGCGTGAACAGCCCAAGGCGCACCAGCTCGTGCAGCTCATGATCGGAGATGTTCCATTCACGATGCGCGCAGCCTACCTCGCTGCGATCAAACAGCAAGATCCGGCAGCCGTAGCGAGTTGCCATAACGGCGGCGTGCAGCAGCCCGAGGCCACCGCCGGCATAGACGAGGTCGAAGTTGGCCAGCGTCGGCGGCAGGCTGGCACTGCGCTCATAGCTGTCAGACACCACTTGCCCATGCTCGGTCGCCTGCCAGCGCTGGTCCAGCTGGGCGACTGCTTCAAGACTTGGCAGCGCGTCCATGGCTTCAAACGCGGCAACGGTGTGCGGATGAGTCCGACGCAGCGTGATTGCAAGCTCATCGAGCGTTGGCGGCACGGTGGCAGTGGTAGCCGCTGGCGAACGATGCTCGATTGCGGCAGCCTGGAGCGCCATGAGCGCCGTGTCAACAAGGCGGTTGAGTTGTCGCTTGATGGCCGGCTGCTGCCCCCACTGCAGGCGGCCAGCTTCGGGACGATCGAGGGCCACATGCAGGTGCAGATGGGTTGCGATGGTCGCATCATGCAGCGTCGCGGAAGCCAGGACGGCGGCCTTTGGCACAGCAGGACAGGTGCCCTGCCACAGCATACGGCCATCGTCGAAGCTGCGGAGCTCGATGGTCCATAGCTCGTCCAGCCACCGCCACAACGAGCCCAAGCGAACGGCGCCGAGCGGTGCTTGTTGTGTGAGCAGCGTTTGGGTGTGGGCCAGCGGCGCTGATAGCTCGACGTAGCGATGGATATGGATGGTCATGCTCATCAGTGTACGGGCTCTCTAGGCACCGGTCAACCCAAAGCATTCAACGGCCTGGTTTAGACAAGCCGAACCGGGCTATGCTATACTCGCGCCAGGCGAGTCAAGCAACGGAGGCTATAGATGTCCCAAACACAAACAAACGCAAAGGTGCGCATGACGCGCGGCAAATTTGATGGGATCAATGCGGTTGCGGATGAAAACGGGATTATCGCGGCAGCGGCCATGGACCAGCGGGGATCGCTCAAAAAAGCGATTGCCAAGGCCAAAGGCAGTGAGGCGAGCGACGCCGAGCTGAGCGAGTTCAAGGCGGTTGGCACTGAAATGCTCACGCCCTACGCCAGCGCCATTTTGATGGATCCGGAATATGGTCTGGAAGCGATCAAGCATCGGGCCAAGAATGCGGGCGTGTTGCTGGCCTATGAAAAAACGGGCTACGATGCGACGGTTAAAGGCCGCCTGCCCGATCTGCTGCCGGAATGGTCGGTTAAGCGGCTGGTGGACGCGGGCGCCGACGCAATCAAGATTTTGCTGTACTACAATCCCGACGACGATCAGCAGATCAACACCATCAAGCACGCCTTTATCGAGCGGATCGGCGCCGAGTGCCGCGCCAACGACGTGCCGTTCTTTCTGGAGCCGATCTGCTACAGCGACGAGATCGGCGACGATAAAAGCATCGAGTTCGCGCGCGCCAAGCCGCAGATGGTCACCAAGTATATGGCGGAGTTTTCCAAGCCGGAGTACGGCGTGGATGTGCTCAAGGTTGAGGTGCCGGTCAATGTGCGCTACGTGGAAGGCTCCACAGCGAATCATGACGGCCAGGTAGCCTACAGCCGCGAAGAGGCCAAAGAGCACTTTCAGGCTGCCGCTGCCGTCTCCAAGCTGCCCTTCATCTATTTGAGCGCAGGCGTGACGGACGAGGTTTTCCGCGAAACCCTGGAGCTGGCTGCGGAAGCGGGCACGCCGTTTGCCGGTGTGCTGTGTGGCCGTGCGACGTGGCAGGATGGCATTCCCGAGTACGGCAAAGGCGGCGCCGAAGCACTACGCGCCTGGCTGAACGACCGTGGAAAGCAGAATATCCAGGCGCTTAATGAGGTGCTGGCCAAGGGCGCAAAGCCGTGGTGGGATTTCTACGGCGGCAAGAACAACATCGAGGTGATCGACGCGCAAGTCGCAGTTCGGTAGGTTCGCCAGCACAGTCAAGGACGAAGGGCGGGGCAATCCCGCCCTTTCATGTATGCGCCTACCCTGCAAAGCGCGTTACAATCCGTGCTACCATAGCGCCGGGAAGTTGCATTGGGAGATGCCATGCGATCATATAACTATTCGCAGCGAGTTGGGCTGGAGCCGATTTCATGGGAACGCTTTGAAGGCTTGGTGCGGCAGCTCGCTACCCAGATCGAGGCCGACGAGCCGCAGATCATTATTGGGATCGCGCGTGGCGGCTTGTTTCCGGCCACCATGCTCTCGTTTATCCTGCGCCGCGAGTTTTATCCAGTCCGGCTTACGCGGCGGCTCAACGACGCAGTGGTGAGCCAGCAGCCGACCTGGCTGATCAAGCCGCCCGATAAAGTGCGTGGACGCCGAGTGTTGGTGATGGACGAGATCGCGGACAGTGGGCGCACAATTGCCATGGCTGCGGAAGAAGTACGGCGGATGGGTGCTTCGCATGTGCGGACCGCGGTGCTGTACGCGCATACCTGGGCCGACCCCCGGCCAGACTATGTTGGCCTAACCTCGGATGCGCTGATCCTGAACCCATGGGATCGCGAAGTGTTGGTCGAGGGCCAGTTCGTAACGCATCCGGAGCTTGCCGCTGCCCTGCGGCTACAGCGCACAAACAATGCTGGACAAACGGGGGTGCAATCAGGCCTCGAGCCGTAGCGTATGGCGCTACGGCGTGACGCTTTGTGAATGGGACGGCGGCTGATAATTCGCTCCCAGACGCACCACAATATCGACGTTTGGCGGCGCTCCTTCGCCTGAGGCGTCTTGGATGTATTGCGGATCGACGTTCAAAAACTCGGCCAAGCGCTGGGCAATGTCGAGCTTGCCTGTGTAATCCAAAATGATGGTGTTGGGTATTTTCTCGGGTGCGTCGGCGGCGTTGGCCATCTTGTAGCCCGCTACTTCCAGATCGACCGTGAGCTCGCTGGCTACACGCCGAATGCCGGAGCCGTTTTGGACTTGGACAACTGCAGGCTCGGCCGGTTGCTCGCCGGGAGGCAGCGCAAGCTGTTGCGCCATGC